>NZ_CP025030.1:6119793-6425783 GCF_002812705.1 Achromobacter spanius
CGGCATGGAAGCGGCTGGCCAGTTCCAGATAATCATTCTGCGAACGCGGGCCGCCGCACAGCGTGGCGAAGTCGAACCACACCACCGCGCCCGCCAGCGCCACCGCGCGAATTTCGCGGTGCTCGATGTGCAGCAGGGGTTCTTGCGGCGGCGTATCGGCCAGGCTGTCGAAGGCCTTTTGCAGCGCGGCTTGCGCGCGCTCGTCCAGCGGCGTGTGATAGCACTGCACCTGCTCGAGCGAACGGCGGCGGTAGTCCACCCCGGCGTCCACATTCAGCACGTCCATGCGCGACTGAATCAACTTGATCGCGGGCAACACGCGGTCGCGGTGCAGGCCGTCGGTGTACAGCGTGGACGGCTCGTAGTTGGACGTCATGACGAACGACGTACCGTACTCGAACAGCTTCAACAGCAGCCGGTGCAGGATCATGGCGTCCGCCACGTCCGACACATGGAATTCGTCAAAGCAGATCAGGCGATAGCGTTTGGCGACTCGCTTGGCCACCTCGTCCAGCGGGTCCTGCATGCCCTTCACTTCTTCCAGCTCGCGATGCACGCCGCGCATGAATTCGTGAAAGTGCAGCCGCGCCTTGCGCACGACCGGCACGGTGGCATAGAAGGCATCCATCAGGAAGCTCTTGCCGCGCCCCACTCCGCCCCACAGATACACGCCGCGCGGCACATCGGGGCGGTTCAGCAGCTTCTTCAGCGCGTTCGAGCGCATCGACTTGAACTTGACCCATTCGTCGTAATAGCGCTGCAAGCGGTCGATAGCCTGCTTTTGCGCGGCATCGGGCTTGTAGCCACGTTCGGCCAAGGCGTGTTCGTAGTATTCGCGGACGTTCATGGGGACTTAGTTCAACCAAGCAAAATGAAAAAAGGGCGGGTCCTTGAACCCGCCCCCTGTCTAGCTCCGGTCAAGCACGCTTAGAAGTTCAGCGCGCGCTTGTCCACGGCCAGAGCGGCTTCCTTCACGGCTTCCGACAGAGTCGGGTGCGCGTGGCAGATGCGGGCGATGTCTTCGGCGGCGCCACGGAATTCCATGATGGTCACGGCTTCCGAGATCAGCTCCGAGGCCATCGGGCCCACAATGTGCACGCCCAGGACTTCGTCGGTCTTGGCATCGGCAATCACCTTGGCAAAGCCGGTAGTGTCGCCCAGCGCGCGGGCGCGGCCGTTGGCCAGGAACGGGAAGCTGCCGGCCTTGTACTCGCGGCCTTCGGCCTTGAGTTGTTGCTCGGTCTTGCCAACCCAGGCGATTTCCGGCGACGTGTAGATGACCCACGGCACGGTGTCGAAGTTGACGTGGCCATGCTGGCCGGCGATGCGCTCGGCAACCGCCACGCCTTCTTCCTCGGCCTTGTGCGCCAGCATCGGGCCGCGCACCACGTCACCCACTGCCCAGACGTTTTGCAGGTTGGTCTTGCAGTCGCCGTCCACGGCCACGAAGCCGCGTTCGTCCAGCTTCAGGCCCACGGCGTCGGCGTTCAGGCCGCCGGTGTAGGGCACGCGGCCGATCGAGACGATCAGCTTGTCGACCACCAGCTTCTGCTCGGCGCCCTTGGCGTCGACGTAGGGCACGGTCACCGACTTGGCGGTGGCCTTGATCTCGCCGATCTTCACGCCCATCTGGATGTTCAGGCCTTGCTTGGTGAACGCCTTCAGCGCTTCCTTGGCCACTTGGCCGTCAGCGGCGGCCAGGAATTCCGGCATCGCTTCCAGAATGGTCACTTCCGAACCCAGGCGGCGCCACACGCTGCCCATTTCCAGGCCGATCACGCCGGCGCCGATCACGCCCAGCGTCTTCGGCACGGCGCCGATGTTCAGTGCGCCGTCGTTGGACAGCACGACCTTTTCGTCGAACGGCAGGCCGGGCAGTTCGCGCGCGGACGAACCCGTCGCCACCACCACGTGCTTGGCGATCAGGTCTTCTTCGGCGGTGCCGGTGACCTTGATGGCCCAGCCGCCTTCCACTTGGCCGCTGAACGCGCCCTTGCCGTGGAAGAAGGTGACCTTGTTCTTCTTGAACAGGTACAGGATGCCGTCGTTGTTCTGCTTGACCACCGTGTTCTTGCGGCCGATCAGCGTGTCGAGCTTCAGGCTGACGCCCTTGACTTCGATGCCGTGCTCGGCGAAGTGGTGGTTGGCTTGTTCAAAGTGCTCGGACGATTGCAGCAGCGCCTTGGACGGGATGCAGCCGACGTTGGTGCAGGTGCCGCCGGGAGCCGGGCCGCCTTGGCCGTTTTGCCAGGCGTCGATGCAAGCGACCGACATGCCCAGTTGGGCTGCGCGAATGGCGGCGATGTAGCCGCCAGGGCCTGCGCCGATCACGACGACGTCAAATTGTTTGGACATAGTGTTCTCGCGGATGAGTGTGGGGTGGAACACGCCCCGCCCGACGTTTGCGAGCCGGAGGCAGGCAGAGAGCCTGCCGGGGCGCCGCGGGCCGGAAGGCCCGGAGCGGCGCCGCGCGGGGCGTCGAGATTACAGGTCCAGCAACAGGCGCTGCGGATCTTCCAGGGCGTCCTTCATGGCGACCAGGCCCAGCACGGCTTCGCGGCCGTCAATGATGCGGTGGTCATAGGACAGGGCCAAGTAGTTCATCGGACGGATGACGATCTGGCCATTTTCGACAACAGCGCGATCCTTGGTGGCGTGCACGCCCAGGATGGCCGATTGCGGCGGGTTGATGATCGGGGTCGACAGCATCGAACCGAACACGCCACCGTTGGAGATCGAGAACGTGCCACCGGTCATTTCTTCAATGCCCAGCTTGCCGTCAGCGGCGCGGCGACCGAAGTCGGCGATGGTCTTTTCGATTTCAGCGATGGACAGTTGGTCGGCGTTGCGCAGGATCGGCACCACCAGGCCACGCGGGCTGCCGACAGCGATACCGATGTCGAAGTAGCCGTGATAGATGATGTCCTTGCCGTCGATCGACGCGTTGATCAGCGGGTACTTCTTCAGCGCGGCCACAGCGGCCTTGACGAAGAACGACATGAAACCCAGCTTGATGCCGTGTTCCTTTTCGAACTTGTCCTTGTACTTGCTGCGCAGATCGATGACCGCTTGCATGTTCACTTCGTTGAACGTGGTCAGGATTGCGTTTTCTTGTTGCGATTGCAGCAGGCGCTCGGCGATGCGGGCGCGCAGGCGGCTCATCGGCACGCGCTGTTCCGGACGGCCGTCCAGGGACAGCGTGGTCGGGGCCGGAGCGACCGGGGCCTTGGCCGGAGCAGCCTTGGCGGCGGGAGCCGAAGCGGCCAGGGCGTCGCCCTTGGTCACGCGGCCGTCGCGGCCGGTGCCCGACACGGAAGCGGCGTCAACGCCCTTCTCGGCCAGGATCTTGGCGGCGGCGGGCGATGCCACGCCGGCAGCGGCCGACGAGGCCGGCGCAGCGGCGGGAGCGGCGGGGGCTTGCTCGGCAGCCTTGGGGGCTTCGGCCGGGGCGGTCGCGGCGGCGGCGGCCTTGGCGGCGGTGTCGATACGGGCCAGCACTTCGCCCGAGGTCACGGTGCTGCCATCGCCCTTGACGATTTCAGCCAGCACGCCCGAAGCGGGAGCCGGCACTTCCAGCACAACCTTGTCGGTTTCGACTTCGATCAGGATTTCGTCCGCTTCAACGGCAGCGCCCGGCTGCTTCTTCCAGGTCAGCAGGGTCGCTTCGGAGACGGATTCGGAAAGTTGGGGGACAACGACGTCGGTAATAGCCATTTTGTTTGTTCCGTAAAGTTTGTGTTCTGGTCACGCTGCGCGGCAAGGTTCGAAACCGGGTTCCAAAACGCTTGCCGCGCGCGGCGCGTGCATCAAGTCAGCGTTACTTCGTCAACATGACCTTGAACTTGGGCGCGAAAGCCGTTTCGATCAGGGCCTTCTGCTGCTCCTGGTGCTTGGCCAGGTAGCCCACGGCCGGCGATGCCGACGCGGCGCGGCCGGCGTAGCCCAGCTTCTGGCCTTCCACCATGTTCTCGTACACGTGATGCTGAACGTAGAACCAGGCGCCTTGGTTCTGCGGTTCGTCCTGAACCCAGATCACTTCGGTGGCCTTCGGGTACTTGCGCAGTTCGGTCTCGAACGCCTTGTGCGCAAACGGGTACAACTGCTCGACGCGGACGATGGCGACGTGGTCGGCGCCACGCTCGCGGCGGGCGTTGACCAGGTCGTAGTACACCTTGCCCGAGCAAGCCAGAACGCGCTTGACCTTGCTGGCGTCGATGGCCTCGTCGACTTCACCGATCACCGGCTGGAAGCTGCCGCCGGCCAGGTCGGTCAGGGGCGAACCCGCGTCCTTGTTGCGCAGCAGCGACTTCGGCGTGAACAGCACCAGCGGCTTGCGGAACGGGCGGATCATCTGGCGGCGCAGAACGTGGAAGATCTGCGAGGCAGAGGTCGGCTGGACCACTTGCATGTTGTTGTCGGCGCACAGTTGCAGGAAGCGCTCGATGCGGCCCGACGAGTGCTCGGGGCCTTGGCCTTCGTAGCCGTGCGGCAGCATCAGGGTCAGGCCCGACTGGCGGCCCCACTTGGCTTCGCCGGAGCTGATGAACTGGTCGATCACGACCTGGGCGCCGTTGACGAAGTCGCCAAACTGGCCTTCCCAGATGGTCAGCGTGTTCGGTTCAGCGCTGGAGTAGCCGTATTCAAAGCCCAGCACCGCCTCTTCGGACAGCACGGAGTCGATGACGGTGAACGGCGCCTGGCCGTCCGACACGTTCTGCAGCGGAATGTAGGTGCCGTCGTTCCAGCGTTCGCGGTTCTGGTCGTGCAGCACGGCGTGGCGGTGCGTGAACGTGCCACGGCCCGAATCCTGGCCGGTGATGCGGATGGCGTAGCCCGAGGACACCAGGGTGGCGAAGGCAAGGTGTTCGCCCATGCCCCAGTCCAGGTTCAGTTCGCCCTTGGCCATCGTGCGGCGGTCGTTCAGCAGCTTGGCGACCAGCGGGTGCACCGTGAAGCCTTCCGGAACCGTCGTGATGCGTTCGCCGATGCGCTTGAGTTCAGCCAGCGGCACGGCGGTGTCGGCCTGGTCGGTCCACTTGGCGCCCAGGAACGGCGACCAGTCGATGGCGTACTTGCTCTTGTAGTCGGTCAGCACGGGTTCGATCGTGCGCTGGCCGTCTTCCATCAGTTGACGGTAGTCCTTGACCAGTTGATCGGCTTCGCCTTCGGCCAGCACGCCTTGCGTGGTCAGCTTGTCGGCGTACAGCTTGCGCGTACCGGGGTGATGGCCGATGCGCTTGTACATCAGGGGCTGCGTCAACGACGGGGTGTCTTGCTCGTTGTGGCCCAGCTTGCGGAAGCAAACGATGTCCACGACGATGTCGTGACGGAATTGCAGGCGGTAGTCCAGAGCCAGCTTGGTGACGAACACCACGGCTTCGGGGTCGTCGCCGTTGACGTGGAACACCGGGGCTTCGATCATCTTGACCACGTCGGTGCAATACAACGTCGAACGCGAGTCACGCGGGTCGGACGTGGTGAAGCCGATCTGGTTGTTGATGACGATGTGCAGCGTGCCGCCCGTACCGTAGCCGCGGGTTTGGGCCAGGTTCAGGGTTTCCATCACCACGCCTTGGCCGGCGAAAGCCGCGTCGCCGTGCACCAGCACCGGCAGCACGGTCTTGCCTTCGGCGTCGCCGCGGCGTTCCTGGCGAGCGCGCGCGCTGCCTTCGACCACGGGGTTGACGATTTCAAGGTGGGACGGGTTGAACGCCAGCGACAGGTGGACCGGGCCGCCACGGGTGGACAGGTCGGACGAGAAGCCGTTGTGGTACTTCACGTCGCCGTCGGTCAGGCCTTCAGCGTGCTTGCCTTCGAACTCGGCGAACAGGTCGCCGGGCATCTTGCCCATGATGTTCACAAGCAGGTTCAGGCGGCCGCGGTGGGCCATGCCGACCACGATTTCCTGGACGCCGTTTTCACCGGCGTGGTTCACCACTTCGTCCATCGAGGCGATGAAGCTTTCGCCGCCTTCCAGCGAGAAGCGCTTCTGGCCGACGTACTTGGTGTGCAGGAAGCGCTCGAGCCCTTCGGACTCGGTCAGTTGCTGCAGGATGTGGCGCTTTTCTTCGGCCGAGTAGGCCGGCGCGCCCAGCGTGGTTTCCAGGCGTTCCTGGATCCAGCGCTTGGCGGCGGGGTCGGAGATGTGCGTGAATTCAGCACCGATGCTGCGGCAATACGTGTCGCGCAGCGCCTTCAGGATGTCGCGCAGCGTCATGGTGCTGGCGGTCGTGAAGTAGGTGTTGGTGGCCGAGTAGGTTTGGTCCAGGTCGGCTTCGGTCAGGCCGTAGAAGGCCGGATCCAGTTCGGGGATCGGCGGGCGCTCTTGGCGCTTGAGCGGATCCAGGTCGGCCCAGCGCGAGCCCAGCGAGCGGTAGGCGGCAATCAGCGATTGCACAGACACCTGCTTGCTGGCGACGCTCAGATCGGGTTCAGCCGTGCGTTGCACAAAGGCATTGGCCTTCGCGCGCTGGGCGAACGATTCGACGATGGGAGCATGGGCCTGGTCACGAGTGGACTCTTGGCCGTCGGTAGCGGGAGCGTGCTGCAACTGGTCGAAATATTCGCGCCAGTTATCAGGAACCGAACCGGGATTGTCGAGGTAGGCTTCGTAAAGCTCCTCAACATATGGCGCGTTACCGCCAAAGAGATAAGACGTGGATAGAGATTCTATTTCCGAAGACATATCGCTTCACCTTTACGAGTGCTTCACTCGACACGATGCAGGAAAAACCTTCCGCGACACGGGCTTCCCGTTTAGCGGATCGCAGGGGGCAGAAGGCGCGTACAAGCCTTGAAAGCCGTATGCCGAGCAGTATAACCCTTTGAGTTTACGGGCGTCTTCAGACATTTTTGTGGTGCAAAAAGCCCTTTCGGAATGCCTGCATGCGGCCGCGGAATGTCCAGCCAACCCCTGACATTGCGACGTCTACACGCCACCAATTTCTGCCATTCCAAAATGCCGCAGTGCGTCATTGCTGAGCACTTCGATGCGCGAGTGTTGCGCATTAGCCGCGTCACACCGGCAAGGCCGTCGTCGACAAGATCTCTTTCAACACAAAAAAGGTGCGAATCTGGCGTACGCCGGGCAGCTTGATGATCTCGCCCGCATGCAGCTTGTTGAAGCGTTCCAGGTCGCGTATGCGCAGCATCAGGAAGTAGTCGAACTCGCCCGCCACCAGGTGGCATTCCAGGCAGCCGCTGATGCCGCGCGCCGCTTCCTCGAAGTCGGTGAAGGAATCCGGCGTGGACCGGTCCAGCACCACTCCCACGATGACCAGCGTGGCCATGTCGACCTCGGCGGGTTCAAGCAACGCCACCGTCTTTTTGATGATGCCTTCGGCCTTCAGCTTTTCCACGCGCCGCAAGCAGGCCGCAGGACTCAGGTGGACGCGCGCGCTCAGATCCAGGTTGGTGATCTGCGCGTCGTCCTGCAAGACGCGAAGAATGTGCCGGTCGATACGGTCCAGTCCAGAAAGCGCGGCCATTTAATACGTCCCCAAAAATATTATCTGGTTAATGTCGAGTCTGAAAAAATATTAAATCGAAAATCTGATTAGCCATCGATTTTTATATTCCATTTGGTCTTCAATACGCAATTGACCACTTCCACCCGCAATTCCTATGATTTTTCCCATCCGAGCCTCACTCGCCGGCCGGAATGCCTTCATCAGGAGCCCGCATGGATCTGCAACGATTTCCCCGACATCGCCTGACCTTCGGCGACACCCCCATCGAAAAACTTGAACGCCTGTCCGCGCATCTGGGCGGCAAGGTCGACATCTACGCCAAGCGCGAAGACTGCAATAGCGGCCTGGCGTTTGGCGGCAACAAGCTGCGCAAGCTGGAATACCTGATCCCGCAAGCGCTGGAGCAAGGTTGCGACACGCTGGTCACTATCGGCGGCATTCAATCCAACCACACTCGCATGGTGGCCGCGGTGGCCGCCAAGCTGGGCCTGGCCTGCGTGCTGGTGCAGGAAAACTGGGTGGACTATTCCGACGCCGTCTACGACCGCGTGGGCAACATCATGATGAGCCGCCTGATGGGCGCCGACGTGCGGCTGGTGGACCAGGGCTTTGACATCGGCTTTCGCCGCAGTTGGGAAGAGGCGCTGGAAGACGTGCGCAAACGAGGCGGCAAGCCCTACGCCATTCCCGCCGGCGCGTCCGATCACGAACTGGGCGGCCTGGGCTATGTGGGCTTTGCCGAGGAAGTGCGCCGCCAGGAAGCCGACCTGGGCTTCAAGTTTGACTACATCGTGGTCTGCGCCGTCACTGGCAGCACGCAGGCCGGCATGGTGGTGGGCTTTGCGGCGGACGGCCGGGCCAACCGCGTGATCGGCATCGACGCATCGGCTACGCCCGAGCAAACCCGCGCGCAGATCCTGCGCATCGCGCGCCGCACCGCGGATATGGTGGGGCTGGAAGCAGGCATCGCCGACAGCGACGTGGTGCTGGATACGCGCTACGCCTACCCCGCGTACGGCTTGCCGTCGGCCGAAACCAACGACGCCATCCGCACCTGC
The DNA here is from genome assembly GCF_002812705.1 of Achromobacter spanius. NCBI lineage: Bacteria > Pseudomonadati > Pseudomonadota > Betaproteobacteria > Burkholderiales > Alcaligenaceae > Achromobacter > Achromobacter spanius. Next base: position 6,128,321 of record NZ_CP025030.1, read on the forward strand.
GCGCGGCTGGAGGGCATGATGACCGACCCGGTTTACGAGGGGAAGTCCATGCAGGGCATGATGGATCTGGTTCGCCGAGGCGAGATTCCGGCTGGGTCGAAGGTTCTGTATGCGCACCTGGGAGGGGTGCCGGCGATCAACGCCTACAGCTTTCTGTACCGCAACGGCTGACGCCGACGGCCCGCCCGCCGGCTTCGGGGCGATGGGCTGGCCGGCGGGCGACTTGCGCTGACCGGCCCCACCCCGGCTACCGGGTCTTTGCGCCGGCCTGGAACCACGCGCCGATCAACGCGCGTTCGTCGTCGGTCATGCCGGTGGAATTGGCCATCGGCATGATTTTCGACACAACCACTTGCTGGTACACGGCCTGGGCGTGGACCGCGATCTGCTCAGCGGAATCCAGGCGCACGTTCTTCATCTGCACCTGCTCGCCGTGGCAAAGCAGGCAGCGTTGGTCGAACACATGGCGTACCTCTGCAAACGCCACCTCGGCGGGCGCGGCCACCGCCGCCGATGCCGCCACGGGCGCGGGCCGCATCCACGCAATGGTCAAGCCCAGCACCGCCAAGCCCAGCAACACATACGGCAGCGGGTTGCGTGCGTTGCCCAGCTTGAAACGATGGCGCACCACGAAGAACTGGCGTATCGCCGCACCGCCAAGCATGATCAGCAGCAGCACGATCCAGTTGTAGTGATGGGTATAGGTGAAGCTGTAGTGGTTGCTCATCATGGTGAACACCACCGGCAGCGTGAAGTAGGTGTTGTGCACGCTGCGCTGTTTGCCGCGCTGGCCATGAACCGGGTCGACCGGCTTGCCCGCGCGCATCGCCGCCACGTTCTTGCGCTGTCCGGGGATGATCCAGAAGAACACGTTGCCGCTCATGGTGGTGGCCATCATTGCGCCAACCAGCAGGAACGCGGCCCGGCCCGCGAACCAATGGCAAGCCAGCCAGGACGCCAGGGCGATGAATACCGCGACCAGCACGCCCACGATGGTGTCGCCATGCTTGCCCCGGCCGAACAAACGACAGATGCCGTCGTAGACAATCCAGAACACGACGAAGAACGCCAGCGCCACCGCCACGGCGGTGCCGGGCTGCCAATCCATTTTCGACCGGTCAATCAGATAGGTGCTGGCATTCCACAGGTACGACACGGTGAACAGCGCGAAGCCGGTCAGCCAGGTGCTGTAGCTTTCCCAGAACGACCAATGCAGATGTTCGGGCAGCTTCTTGGGCTGCACCGCGTACTTCTGCATGTTGTAGAAGCCGCCGCCGTGTACCGCCCATTGCTCGCCACCCACGCCCTTGTCGAGCGACTCGGCGTCTTGCGGCTTTTCAAGGCTGTTGTCCAGCATCACAAAGTAGAACGAGGTACCGATCCACGCGATGCCGGTAATGATGTGGGCCCAACGCAGCAACAGGTTGACCCAATCCAGGTAATAGCTTTCCATCCACGCCCCCGCAGTGGGCGGGCCTTGACAGGCTCCGCCGCACTGCCTACCACCGCGGGCGCTGTAAGCAGAGATAGATCGCGCACAAGGCCTGGTTGATAAGCCCCGCACCGCTGCGATCGAGATCCGCGAAATTGTATGCAGGTTTTGTTTACAAAGCTACGGAAGGCTGGCCGTCCTGGCATCAGGAATACCCTGATGCCGGCCTAGGGCCATCATGACCCACGATAGGTGGAATAGCTCCAGGGGCTGACCAGCAGCGGAACGTGATAGTGCTGATCGGCATGCGCCACGCCAAAATCCAGACTGACCAGGTTCAGGAAATTGGGCTCGGGCAAGGCCACCCCGCGGGCCTTGAAGTAACCGGCCACATCGAACACGAGCCGGTAGGTGCCTACCTTCAGCTCTGCGTCGTTGAACAGCGGTTGGGCGCTGCGGCCGTCGTGGTTCAAGGTGAACTGGCTGAGCAGCGTGGCCGAAGCGCCGTCGGTGCGAGGTCCGGTGGAATACAGCGCAACCGCCATGCCCTCGGCCGGGCACCCGTGCATGGTGTCGAGTACGTGTGTGGTCAATCCCATGATGTCTCCTGTGCGTCGGGCGGTGTGCCCGGTGATCTTATGGTTATCCTTAATGATGTACATAAATTGTATACAGCTAATTGCTTTCCAGCTATTGTTTAGCCCATCATGAAACCGTCCGCCCACCCGCGCCCTGCCGCGCTTATCGGCTTGGTGCCCCACGGCTTTGTGCCCCACGGCTCTGTGCCCCACCGCTCTGTGCCCATCCATTCATGAACACCTACGATTCCACGCTTCCGTACCCCCGCGACCTCGTCGGCTATGGCCGCAACCCGCCCCACGCGCAATGGCCGGGCCGGGCTCGCATCGCTGTGCAATTCGTTTTGAATTACGAAGAAGGCGGCGAAAACAGCGTGCTGCATGGCGACCCAGGCTCCGAACAATTCCTGTCGGAAATGTTCAACCCCGCCAGCTACCCCGACCGCCATCTCAGCATGGAAGGCATCTATGAATATGGGTCGCGTACCGGCGTGTGGCGCATCCTGCGCGAATTCGAAAAACGGCAACTGCCGCTGACGGTATTCGGCGTGGGCATGGCCTTGCAGCGCCATCCCGAACTGACGGCAGCATTCACCGAACTGGGCCACGAAATCGCCTGCCATGGCTGGCGATGGGTGCACTACCAGAACGTGGACGAAGCCACCGAGCGCGAACACATGCGCCTAGGGATGGACGCCATCACGCAGTTGACGGGCACGCGGCCGCTGGGCTGGTACACCGGGCGCGACAGCCCCCGCACGCGCCGTCTGATGGCGGACTACGGCGGTTTCGAATACGACAGCGACTACTACGGCGACGACCTGCCCTTCTGGATGCAGGTACAAAAAAGCGACGGCGCCGTCGTGCCGCAATTGATCGTGCCCTACACGCTGGACTGCAACGACATGCGCTTTGCCCTGCCCCAGGGTTACTCGCACGCCGACCCGTTCTTCCAGTACCTGAAAGACAGTTTCGACGTGCTCTACGCCGAAGGCGATGACGCGCCCAAGATGCTCAGCATCGGCATGCATTGCCGGCTGCTGGGGCGCCCGGGCCGCATCACGGCGTTGCAACGGTTTCTGGACCACATCGCCAGCCACGACCGCGTCTGGGTGTGCCGCCGCCTGGATATCGCCCGGCACTGGAAAGCCACCCATCCCTACCTTCCCAACCATTGAGCGCGACAACCATGCCCCACACGCTGGAACAACTCAATGCCGCCACGCCCGAGGCGGCGCTAGCCATCCTTGACGGCCTGTACGAACATTCGCCGTGGATCGCGCGGGCAGCGTTGGCGGCGCGCCCTTTTCGGTCCCTGGCGCATCTGCAAGACCAGATGCGGCAGGTGCTGGACCAGGCCGATATCGAAGCGCAGTTGGCATTGATCCGCGCGCACCCGGAACTGGCCGGCCGCGCCATGCTGCAAAACAGCCTGACCGCGGAATCCACCAACGAACAAGACCAAGCGGGGCTCACGCATTGCTCGCCGGACGAACTGGCGCGCTTGCAGCAACTGAACACCGACTACAACGCCCGCTTCGGCTTTCCCTTCATCCTGGCCGTGCGCGGCGCGCGCGGCACGGGTCTGAACCGACAGCAGATCATCGATGAATTCGCGCGCCGGCTCGACAACCCGCCCGACGTCGAACGCCAGGAAGCGCTGCGCAACATCCACCGCATCGTCGAGATCCGCCTGGCGGATAAATTCGGCGTGGACCTGAGCCTGGGTAACGATATCTGGGACTGGCAGGAACGCCTCAGCATCCATAGCGACCCCGGCTACGCCGAGAAGGGCCAGCTTACCGTCACCTATCTGACCGAGGCGCACCGCGCCTGCGCGCAACGCATATCGCACTGGATGCGCGACTGCGGCTTCGACGAAGTGGAAATCGACGCGGTGGGCAACGTGGTGGGCCGCTACCGCGCCGACCACGCCGACGCCCCCACGCTGATGACCGGCAGCCATTACGACACCGTGCGCAACGGCGGCAAATACGACGGCCGCCTGGGCATCTTCGTGCCCATGGCCTGCGTGCGCGAACTCCACCGCCAGGGCCGCCGCCTGCCCTACCACCTGGAAGTGATCGGCTTTGCCGAAGAGGAAGGCCAGCGCTACCGCGCCACCTTCCTGGGATCCGGCGCACTGATCGGCCACTTCAAACCCGAATGGCTGGACCAGCAAGACGCCCAGGGCGTCACCATGCGCGACGCCATGCTGCATGCGGGCCTGTGCATTGACGACATCCCCAAGCTGCGCCGCGACCCGTCGCGCTACCTGGGCTTTGTCGAAGTCCACATCGAACAAGGCCCGGTGCTGTACGAAATGGGCCTGCCGCTGGGCATCGTCACGTCCATCAACGGCAGCGTGCGCTACCAGGCGCAGATCTTCGGCATGGCCTGCCATGCGGGCACCACGCCCATGAATCGGCGCCGCGATGCGGCCACCGCAACGGCCGAGCTGGCCTTGTATGTGGAACAGCGCGCGGCGCGTGACGGCGATTCGGTCGGCACCATCGGCATGCTGGAAGTGCCCAACGGATCCATCAACGTGGTGCCGGGCGAATGCCGCTTCAGCCTGGACCTGCGCGCCCCCAGCGATCCGCAACGCGACGCGCTGGTGAACGACGTGCTGGCCGAACTTGACGCCATCTGCCAACGCCGCGGCCTGCGCTATGCGCTGGAAGAAACCATGCGCGCCGCGGCCGCGCCCAGCGCGCCCGCGTGGCAACAGCGCTGGGAACGCGCCGTCGATGCGCTGGGCGTGCCGGTGCATCGCATGCCCAGCGGCGCCGGGCACGACGCCATGAAGCTGCACGAAGTCATGCCCCAAGCCATGCTTTTCGTGCGCGGCCAGAACCACGGCATCAGCCACAACCCCCGCGAATCCACCACCCGAGACGACATCCAACTGGCCGCGCAAGCCATGCAAGGCCTGCTGGACGATCTTGCCAACGACATCAAACGCTAAAACGCCATGACTGACTACGCCCGACTAGACGCCTGGGTCGACGCCCACTTCGACGAGCAGGTGCGCTTCCTGCAATCGCTGGTGCGCGTACCCACCGACACACCGCCCGGCAACAACGCCCCGCACGCGGTCCGCACCGCCGAACTGCTCAAGGAAATGGGCCTTGAAGCCGAAGCCCACGCCGTTCCAACGCAAGAGGTGCGGGACTACGGCATGGAATCCATCACCAACCTGATCGTGCGGCGCGAGTACGGCCCGGGCAGGCGCGTGGCGCTGAACGCCCACGGCGACGTGGTGCCCCCCGGCGACGGCTGGCAGCACGACCCCTATGGCGCTGAAATCGAAGACGGCAGCCTGTACGGCCGCGCCGCCGCCGTCAGCAAAAGCGACTTCGCCAGCTTCACCTATGCCGTGCGCGCATTGGAAGCCGTGGCCAAGCCCAGCCATGGCGCCGTTGAACTGCACTTTACGTATGACGAAGAATTCGGCGGCTTGCTGGGCCCCGGCTGGCTGCTGTCGCAAGGCCTGACCAAGCCCGACCTGATGATCGCCGCCGGGTTCAGCTATGAAGTGGTCACCGCGCACAACGGCTGCCTGCAAATGGAAGTGACGGTGCACGGCAAGATGGCGCATGCCGCCATTCCTTCAACCGGCGTGGACGCACTGCAAGGCGCGGTCAAGATCCTGAATGCGCTGTACGCACAAAACGCGCGCTACCAGGACATTACGTCGGACGTGCCCGGCATCAGCCATCCCTACCTGAATGTCGGACGCATTGAAGGCGGCACCAACACGAACGTGGTGCCCGGCAAGGTCAGCTTCAAGCTGGACCGTCGCATGATCCCCGAAGAAAACGCCGTTGAAGTGGAAGCGGATATCCGCCGGATCATCCAGGAGGCGGCGGCCGCCACGCCAGGAATAACGATCGACATCAAACGCCTGCTGCTGGCCAATTCGATGCGCCCGCTGCCGGGCAATCAGCCCCTGGTGGACGCCATCCAGAAGCATGGCGAAGCGCTCTTTGGCGAACCCATTCCCGCCATGGGCACGCCGCTCTATACCGACGTACGCCTGTACGGCGAAGCCGGCATTCCCGGCGTGATCTACGGCGCCGGCCCGCGCACCGTGCTGGAATCACACGCCAAGCGCAACGACGAACGCGTCGTGCTGGAAGACTTGCGCCGGGCCACCAAGGTCATCGCGCGCACCCTGTCGGACCTGCTTCAACCGGTCTGAGTTACGGCCACCTGAGTTTCGGCAACCCATGACGCCGCCCGCGCGCGGCGTCATGGCACATCACTGCCCACCACCGCCCCCTCTGCCGTACACCCCTAACTTTCCTACACAACGTAACTAATAATGTCTATTTGATTCGGGTTTTCCTCTATTTCGAGAACCCCGCCTGGCTGTATACATTCCCCGTACACAAGAACTGCTTTTCAGGATTTTCCCGACCGACATTTCACTCCGCCAGGAGACATTCCCATGCAGGCTGCATCGCCCGCGCCGTCCAGCGCGTCTCAAGACCTCCACCCCGTTGACCAGCGTCTGCCCTCGGGCAAACTGGCGGCGTTGGGCCTGCAACACGTGTTGGTGATGTATGCCGGCGCGGTGGCCGTACCGTTGATCGTCGGCCGCGCCTTGAACCTGACGCCCGACGAAGTCGCCATGCTGATCTCGGCGGACCTTTTCTGTTGCGGCCTGGTGACCTTGATCCAGACCCTGGGCGCCACGCAGTGGTTCGGCATCAAACTGCCCGTGATGATGGGCGTCACGTTCGCGGCGGTAGCCCCCATGGTGGCGATGGCCAACGCCAACCCCGGTCCGGGCGGGGCGCAATTGCTATTCGGGACCATCATCGGGGCGGGCATCATCTCCATCCTGGTCGCCCCGATGATCAGCCGCATGCTGCGCTACTTTCCGCCCGTGGTAACGGGCACCATCATCACGGTCATCGGCATCACCTTGATGCGGGTCGGCATCAACTGGGTGTTCGGCAACCCGTCCGGCCCCACCGCGCCCGTCATCGTGGACCCCATCTACGCAAAGTGGCTGGCCGACGTCACCTCGCCGGGCAGCGCCATTCCGCCCGTGCCCCAGGGTTTTGCCATCATGCCGTCGATGCCCAACCCGCGCTATGCGGACCTGACCGGCTTCGGCATCGCCGTGCTGGTGCTGACGTCCATCCTGCTGATCGTCAAATTCACGCGCGGCTTCATTGCCAACATCTCGGTGCTGCTGGGCATCGTGATCGGTGCCGTTGTGGCCTCGGCCACCGGCATCATGACGTTTGAAAAAATCGGCCAGGCAGACTGGTTCGACATCGTCCTGCCCTTCCATTTCGGCATGCCAAGGTTCGACCCCATGTTGATTCTGAGCATGGCGCTGATCATGGTGGTGGTGATGATCGAATCCGCCGGCATGTTTCTGGCGCTGGGCGAAATGACCGAGCGTGAGATCAGCCAGGAGAACATGGCGCGCGGGCTGCGCACGGACGGCCTGGGCACCCTTATCGGGGGCATCTTCAACACGTTCCCGTACACCAGTTTTTCTCAGAACGTGGGCCTGGTCGCGGTGACCGGCGTGAAAAGCCGCTTTGTGTGCGTGGCGGGCGGCATCATCCTGCTGGTGCTGGGCCTGCTGCCCAAGATGGCCGCGCTGGTGGAATCGCTGCCCACCGTGGTGCTGGGCGGCGCCGGCATCGTCATGTTCGGCATGGTGACCGCCACCGGCATCCGCATCCTGTCGGGGGTGGACTTCAAGGGCAATCGCCACAATTCCATGATCGTGGCGGTGTCGATCGGCATCGGCATGGTGCCGCTGATCGCGCCCAATTTCAAACAATGGATGCCGCACTCACTGCACACGCTGATCGAGTCCGGCATTCTGCTGGCGTCGCTGTCGGCCGTGCTGCTGAACCTGTTCCTTAACGGCGCCACGCATGACGAACGCGCCATCATCACCGCGGCACTGCAGGCCGAGGAACACTGATCGGGTTGTGGAGCATCGCGGCCGGGCCCCGTCGGGGCAGGCCGCGATGTGTTCACGAGGTCCGTCCGTTCACGGCCCCCAACTGTTCACCAGCCCGCCTCGTTCACAGCCCCCTCCGTCACCGGCCCTTTAAGCCAGGCGCATCACCCGACGCCAGAACATGACCGCCACCAGGACAAAGACGGCCAGGCCCAGATAAGACGCCGTAGCCGAGAAATCCTCGCCCGCGATCGCCAATGGCGCATCAGTACCGGCCGCGCCGATAATCCCCGCCATCAGCACGCCAACCAGGCTCTCGCCCACGATCAGACCCGAGGCGATCAGCACGCCGCGCCGGTTCGGCGCATCGGCGAATTGCTCATACGGGGTTCCGGCGGCGGCGGCACGGCGGCGCAAGGCCCGCTCCAGCAACCACGCCAGCACCGCACCCGCCACAATCGGCGCCGCCACGGTCGGCGGCAGGTAGATACCGATGCCAACGGCCAACACCGGAATGCGCGCCACGCGGCAGGTACGCTTGAGAATTTCGTCCACCACGATCAGCGCAACCCCCACGGCCATGCCGATCAGGATCATCGTCCAATTCAGTTGATGCGTGAAAATGCCGCGCGTAATCGCCAGCATCAGCGTGGCTTGCGGCGCCGACAGCGCTTGCGTGGGGTCCATGCCTTCGCGCGGCATCGCATCCGCGAAACCGTAGGCGTTGTAAAGCAGGTCCAGCACGGGTGAAATCACCGCCGCGCCCACCACGCAACCTATCAGCAGCGCCACCTGCTGGCGCCACGGCGTTGCGCCGACCAACCAGCCCGTCTTCAGGTCCTGCAGGTTGTCGTTGGAAATGGACGCTACCGCCACCACCGCCGAGGTGCTGAAGATCGACAGCGCAATCGCCATCTGCACACCGTTTTGCGCCTGGAGCAATTCGCCGCCCAGCGTCAGCATCAACAGCGACACCAGCACAATGGCCACGATGCCCACACCCGAAATCGGGCTGGTCGACGACCCCACCAAGCCCGCCATGTAGCCGCAGGCCGCGGCCACCAGGAAGCCGAACACAAAGGCAAACAACACGGCGTAGGCCACCAGTTTCCAGACGGCGCCGGCCGACACGGGCGCGCCCGACAGGAACACCTGGAAGGTGATGACCAAGACCGCCACCAGCACCAGCGTCACGATCGAAATCCAGCCCGCCGACAAGTCGCGTTCCGTACGCGGCGCCTGGCCCGCGCGGGCCGCGCCCGCTTTGGTCAACGCCGAAAACGAGGCTTTGACGCCGCGCGCCATGGGCACGAACAAGGTCGCCAGCGTCCAGATTGCGCCCACGCCTATCACGCCCGCGCCAATGAAGCGCACTTGCGACGACCACAGGCCGGTGGCGTACTGCGCCAGCGATTGCCCGGCCGGCATGTCGCCCATGGCGGTCAGCACGGGTACCGCAATGCCCCAGGAAATGATCAAACCGGTCAGCATGGCCAGGCCCGCCACGATGCCGATCAGGTAGCCCGCGCCCAGCAGCGCCAGCGAAAAGCCCATGGGCAGCCGGAACACCGCGCCGCCCAGCGCGAACCAGCCACTGACGCTGTCGCCCAGCACCCGCAAGCCGCTGGCCGCAAAGCTGACCACCGCGGCCACCACGCCCCCCGCGACGATATCGCCCATGCCGGTCGCGACGGGTTTGCCCACTGCCTTGCCCGCTGCATCGCCCTCGGCCGCATCCTGCGCCCGTTCGGCGCTGCCCACGCGCAGGATCTCGGCCGCCGCCACGCCTTCCGGGTACGGCAGGTTGCTCTGCACCACCATCACGTGGCGCAGCGGAATGGTGAACATCACGCCCAACATGCCGCCCGCGGCGCAAATGCCCAGCGTCTGCCAGAACGGAAAGCCCTGCCAGTGGCCCATCATGACCAGCGCCGGCAGGATGAAGATGATGGCCGACAGCGTGCCGGCCGCCGAGGCCTGCGTCTGCACCATATTGTTTTCGAGGATGTTGGCGTCCTTGAACAGGCGCAACACCGACATCGAGATGACCGCCGCCGGAATGGCGGACGAAAACGTCAGGCCCACCTTCAGCCCCAGGAAGACGTTCGAGGCCGTGAAGATCACGGTAATCAGGGCGCCCAGCAAAATGCCCCGGAACGTCAGTTCCGGTAGCGTGACGTTTGCCGGGACGCTGACGGGTTGAGTCATTGAAGTCTCCCGTTGTGAATGCGAATAAACCGCGCATTCTAGCGCTTCGGCGTCCACCCAGTGGTCACCACGAGTAAGCGTCGCTTGGCCGCAGAAGCTGCCGGCAAGGGAAACATCGGCAAAAGATTATGCTGAAATCCCCGGCGTCTCCCTGTGAATTTGATGACTCATGCCACCCACACAGGTCTAGCATTGAGCGATAACAGGAGACAACACCCATGCGCGACGCGAGCCACCCCGCCCCCGGCCCTCACACCGGGTCTGACGCCGACCCCACGGAAACCGCCGAATGGCGCGACGCCTTGCAGTCGCTGCTTGAGGCCGATGGCGCCGAGCGCGCGGGCTATGTGCTGGACAGCGTGCTGGGGCACGCCGCGTCCCTGGGGCTGCGCGCCAACAGCCAGACGCGCACCGCCTACCTGAACACGATTCCCGCCAGCCAGGAGCCGCCTTTTCCTGGCAACCTGGCCGTGGAAGAACGCATCGCCCGCATCAACCGCTGGAACGCCTTGGCCATGGTGGTGCGGGCCAACCAGGCGCACGGCGAGCTGGGCGGCCACATCGCCAGCTATGCCTCCGCCGCCGACCTGTTTGAAGTGGGCTTCAACCACTTCTTCCGCGCGCAATCGGCCGATGGCCCCGGCGACCTGGTCTACATGCAGCCGCACTCCGCGCCCGGCGTGTACGCCCGCGCCTTTCTTGAAGGCTTCCTGGGCGAAGATGACCTGGCGCATTTCCGCCAGGAAATCACGGCTACCGGGCGCGGCCTGCGCGGGCTGTCGTCCTACCCCCATCCGTGGTTGATGCCTGATTTCTGGCAGTTCCCGACGGGGTCCATGGGCATCGGCCCCATCAACGCGATTTATCAGGCGCGCTTCATGCGCTATCTGGAGCACCGCTCGCTGGCACCCGCCAGCGACCGCAAGGTCTGGGGTATTTTTGGCGACGGCGAAATGGACGAGCCGGAATCCATCGCCGCCCTGACGCTTGCCGCGCGCGAGAAGCTCGACAACCTGGTGTTCGTCGTCAACTGCAACCTGCAACGGCTGGACGGCCCGGTGCGCGGCAACGGCCGCATCATCGACGAACTGGAAACGCTGTACGCGGGCGCCGGCTGGAACGTGATCAAGCTGGTGTGGGGCAGCGACTGGGACGCCCTGCTTGCCCGCGACGCCAATGGCGCGCTGGCCCGCGCCTTCTCCAATACCGTCGACGGCCAATTCCAGACCTTCGCCGCCAACGATGGTGCGTTCAATCGCGCGCATTTTTTCAATCAGCACCCCGAGCTGGCCGCGCTGGTGGCGGACTGGACCGACGAAGCCATCGACCGCCTGCACCGAGGCGGCCACGACATGGTGAAGATCCATGCCGCCTATCACCGTGCGGCCAAGCACAGCGGCCAGCCCACCGTGATCCTGGCGCAAACGAAAAAGGGCTTTGGCATGGGCGCGGCAGGCCAGGGCAAGATGACGACGCACCAGCAGAAAAAGCTGGACGACGAAGCCTTGCTGGCCTTTCGCGACCGCTTCGCCCTGCCGATCTCGGACGCCGACTGCCTGGCGCTGAAGTTCTACCGCCCCGCCGAAGACAGCGCCGAGCTGCGCCACCTGCAGGCACGTCGCGCCGCACTCGGCGGCCACATTCCCCGCCGCCGCACCGAAGCCCCGCGCCTTACCCCGCCCCCCGCCGAACACTGGGCGCGCTTCGCGCTGACGGCCAGCGGCAAGGAAATGTCGTCGACCATGGCCATCGTGCGCATGCTTACCGCGCTGCTCAAGGACGGCACCGTGGGCCCGCGCATTGTGCCCATCGTGGCCGACGAGGCCCGCACCTTCGGCATGGCCAACCTGTTCCGCCAGATCGGTATCTATTCGGCGCAAGGCCAGTTGTATGAACCCGAGGACATCGGCTCGGTGCTGTACTACCGGGAAGCGCGCGACGGCCAGATTCTGGAGGAAGGCATTACCGAAGCCGGCGCGATTTCATCGTGGACGGCGGCCGGCACCAGCTATTCGGTCAATGGCCTGCCGATGCTGCCGTTCTATATCTATTACTCGATGTTCGGCTTCCAACGCATCGGCGACCTGATCTGGGCCGCCGCCGACCAGCGCACCCGTGGCTTTTTGATCGGCGCCACCTCCGGGCGCACGACGTTGGGCGGCGAAGGGCTGCAACACCAGGACGGCTCCAGCCACATCATGGCCGCCGCCGTGCCGAACTGCCGCGCTTACGATCCGGCCTATGCCTACGAGGTTGCCGTCATCGTCGAACACGGCATGCGCCGCATGCTGGACGAGCAGCATGACGAATTCTTCTACCTGACCGTCACCAACGAAAACCTGGCGCAGCCCGACATGCCCGCCGACGACGGCGTCAGCGCAGGCATCCTGCGCGGCATGTACCGCCTGCGGCCTGCGCGCAAGCAGGCAGACGTCCGCTTGCTGGGCGCGGGCCCCATGCTGCGCGAGGCCGAAATCGCCGCCGAGCGGCTGCGCGAGCAATACGGCGTGGACGCCGAGGTCTGGAGCGTCACCAGCTTTTCCGAACTGGCCCGCGACGGCCGCGAAGCCGAACGCGCCCGCGTGCTGGGCCTGGACACCGCCAGCGACGCGGACTGGGTTCGCACCTGCCTGGGCGACAGCGACGCCCCGGTCATCGCCGCCACCGACTACGTGCGCGCCGTGCCCGAACAGATCCGCGCCTGGGTCCCGGCCCCGTATCGCACCTTGGGCACCGATGGCTTTGGCCGCAGCGACACCCGCGCGCAACTGCGCGACTTCTTCGAAGTCAGCGCCGACTGGATCACGCTCTACGCGCTGGACAGCCTGGGCCGACAAACAGACGCCGACAAGCTGCGCAACAAGCTGAACACCCGCACCCGCAAAACCCCACCGTGGAACTCGTAGGATGGGTGGAGCGCGATAGACCGGTGAAAAAAACCCCACTATCAATCGCGCGAAACCCATCAAGCACCGGTGGAATTCTTGAACAGAGCAGCCACAGCTTTCTTGCCTATTGCGTCTGTCGCTCAGCCACAGCTTTCTTGCCTATTGCGTCTGTCGCTCAGCCGCTGCTTGATGGGTTTCGCGCGGTCCGCACCGTGTTCTTGTGCCGGCCATCGCGCGCTACACCCATCCTACGATTCGATGGGCGCCGATCACCCGACCGATGGGAACCGATCGCCCATCCCCCGGGAGCCGATCATCTGACCGATGGAGAACCCGTCGCCACATAAACATAATCCGACCCGTTCTTGATCAAACGCGCCTGATCGCTGCACTGCAACAACCAAGCGTCCGCGCTTTCTGGTGAAATACGGGTGTTCCCTAAGCATTTCGCAAAGAAACCGGCGGGCCGCGAGCCCGCCGCTTGTCATTCGTTTTTCATCCCGTTTTCTTTCTCAGTTAGTGCCTCAGAGGCCCCGATCCCATGGACGAAACTCTTACCAAAATGGCGTTGGATTACCACGCCTATCCCACTCCCGGCAAAATCTCGGTCGTCCCGACCAAGACCTTGGCCAACCAGGACGACCTGTCCTTGGCCTACTCCCCCGGCGTGGCGGCCGCTTGCATGGCCATCTTCGACCAGGGCGATGACGCCGCGTCCAAGTACACCTCGCGCGGCAACCTGGTGGGCGTGATCACCAACGGCACCGCCGTCCTGGGCCTGGGCAACATCGGGCCGCTGGCCGCCAAGCCGGTCATGGAAGGCAAGGGCTGCCTGTTCAAGAAGTTTGCCGGCATCGACGTGTTCGACATCGAACTGGCCGAGAACGACCCCGACAAGCTGGTCGACATCATCGCGGCGCTGGAGCCCACGCTGGGCGGCGTCAACCTGGAAGACATCAAGGCGCCCGAGTGCTTCTACATTGAAAAGAAGCTGCGCGAGCGCATGAAGATCCCCGTCTTCCATGACGACCAGCACGGCACCGCCATCATTTCGTCGGCCGCCATCCTGAATGGCCTGAAGGTCGTGAACAAGGACATCGGCTCGGTCAAGCTGGCTTGCTCGGGCGCCGGCGCTGCCGCCATCGCCTGCCTGGACCTGCTGGTTCACCTGGGCGTCAAACGCGAGAACATCTTCGTGGTGGACTCGCGCGGCGTCATCTGGGATGGCCGCGATGAAAACATGGAAGCCAACAAGAAGCGCTACGCGCAAAAGACCGACGCGCGCACGCTGGCCGATGTCGTCAACGGCGCCGACGTGTTCCTGGGCTGCTCGACCTCTGGCGTGCTGACGGGCGACATGGTCAAGACCATGGCCGACCGCCCGCTGATCCTGGCGCTGGCCAACCCCGAACCGGAAATCCGCCCCGAAGTGGCCAAGGCCGCCCGCCCGGATTGCATCATTGCCACCGGCCGTTCGGACTACCCGAACCAGGTCAACAACGTGCTGTGCTTCCCCTTCATCTTCCGCGGCGCCATGGATGCCGGCGCCTCGCGCATCACGGAAGAAATGAAGCTGGCTTGCGTGAAAGCCATCGCCGAACTGGCGCAAGCCGAGCAGAACGATGAAGTGGCCCGCGCCTACGCCGGCCAGGAACTGTCGTTCGGCCCCGACTACATCATCCCCAAGCCCTTCGACCCGCGCCTGATCTTCCAGATTGCGCCGGCCGTGGCCCAAGCCGCTGCTGATTCCGGCGTGGCTGCCCGCCCCATCGAAGACATCGAAGCCTATCGCCAGAAGCTGATGGGCTTTGTGTACCACTCGGGCCAACTGATGCGTCCGCTGTTCGCCCAGGCCAAGAAGGCGCCCAAGCGCGTCATCTATGCCGACGGCGAAGACGAGCGCGTGCTGCGCGCCGTGCAGACCGTGGTTGACGAAAAGCTGGCCCGCCCGATTCTGATCGGCCGTCCGTCGGTTATCGAAATGCGCATCACCAAGGCCGGCCTGCGCCTGGTGGCCGGCGAGCATTTCGAAATCGTGGATCCGGAAGACGACGAGCGCTTCAACGAAACCTGGACCGCGTACTACCAGTTGAAGGGCCGCGAAGGCGTGACGCCGGCCATCGCCAAGGCGATGATCCGCAAGCACAACACGCTGATCGGCGCGATGCTGCTGCGTCGCGGCGACGCCGACGCGCTGCTGTGCGGCGTGGCCAGCAAGTACGACAACCAGCTCAAGTATGTCGACGAAATCATCGGCAAGAAGGAAGGCCAGACCTACGCCGCCCTGAACGTGCTGATGCTGCCTGACCAGACGCTGTTCGTCACCGACACCCACGTCAACGAAAATCCGACGTCGGAAGAAGTGGCCAACATCACCATCCAGGCCGCCGATGAAATGCTGCGCTTTGGCGTGGTGCCCAAGATTGCCCTGCTGTCGCATTCGAACTTCGGCAGCCGCGTCACGGAATCGTCGAAGAAAATGGCCGCCGCCAGCAAGCTGGTGCAGGAACGCGCGCCCGACCTGGAAGTGGACGGCGAAATGCACGCCGACGCCGCCTTGTCGGAAAAGATCCGTGTGCTGGCCTACCCGGACAGCACGCTCAAGGGTCGCGCCA
Source organism: Achromobacter spanius (assembly GCF_002812705.1). NCBI lineage: Bacteria > Pseudomonadati > Pseudomonadota > Betaproteobacteria > Burkholderiales > Alcaligenaceae > Achromobacter > Achromobacter spanius. Next base: position 6,143,980 of record NZ_CP025030.1, read on the forward strand.
ACCTGCTGGTCATGCCGAACCTGGACACCGGCAACATCACGTACAACATGCTGAAGATGACGGGCAGCAATGGCGTCGCGATGGGTCCCATCCTGCTGGGCGCCGCGCGCCCCGTGCACATCCTGACGACCAGCGCCACCGTGCGCCGCATCATCAACATGACGGCCCTGGCCGTGGTGGATGCACAGCAGGAAGCCGCCGACGCCGCCAAGAAGCGCCGTTGATCACGCGCTTGTCTTGACGCCAAAGGCGCCCTTCGGGGCGCCTTTTTTCATGGCGCATTTTCTTGCCGCCGAAGCCGTATTTTCCTGTCGATTGATCGACGCCGCTCCACAGGCCGGTGGTAAAACCATGCTTGACCTTTTTCCTGGAGACGACATGTTGGCCGATGCCCTATACGCCTGGTTCCACTACCTGGCGATCTTTGTAATGGTGGTGGTGCTGACCGCCGAAGCCGTGCTGCTGCGCCCCGACCTGAGCGCCAGTGGCGTGAAGCGCCTGGTGATCTACGACCGCCTGTATGGCGTCAGCGCCGTGCTGGTGCTGATCACCGGGCTATTGCGACTGACCCAGGGCGCGAAGGGCGCGGCCTTCTATATGAGCAGCCCGTGGTTTCACGCCAAGATCACGCTGTTCGTCATCATCGCGCTCTGTTCGATCCCGCCCACGCTGGCCGTCTTCCGCTGGGCAAAGCAGGCGCGTCAGCAAGCCGGTTTCGTACCCACGTTGCCCGAGATCAAGCGCGTGCGCCGCTGGGTGATGATCGAAGCGCACCTGTTCATTTTCCTGCCGCTCTTCGCAGTACTGATGGCACGCCACATCAGCGTGTAGCGCCAGCGCACCGTTCAACGGTGCTAGCCACCGTTCAGCACGGGCGCCTGCCAGCCTTGCGCCAGGCATTCAATCAGATAGTCGACGAATGCCCTGGCCCTGGCCGGCAGCAAGCGCGTTTCGGTCACGACATGCACGGGAAACGGTCCCACCGTCCAGTCGGGCAACACGCGGCGCAAAGCGCCTGATTGCACAAGCTCGGTCTGGTCTCCGCCCAGCGCGGCGATACCCGCGCCCAACATCGCCAAGCGCCGCGCCATGCCGGCTTCATTGACCGAAAACCGGCTACCGGGCACAACGCTGATCTGCTCGCTCCCGCGAGCCAGCGGCCAACGGGTGGGTGCGCCATTGGCCTGGGCGCGAAACCCGATGCATTCGTGCGCCGACAATTCCCCGGGATGCTCGGGCGCCCCATGCGCCGCCAGATAGGCCTCGGACGCGTATAGATGAACGTTCAGGGCGCCCAGGCAACGCGCGATGCGCGACGAATCCGGCAGTTCACCAATCTTGATCGTCAGGTCGCACGGGTCGGCCACGCGATCCACATGTTCCAGGCTCGCCAGGTTCACGTGGAAAGCCACATCCGGATACCGACGCGAGAACCTCAGGAATATATCGGCCATGACATCGGTGGCAAAGGCGGCCGGCATGTTCACGCGCAGCAGCCCGGACGGTGTCGCGGTCAAGGCTTGCAGTTCTTCATGCGCCACCTCGGCCTCTTGCACGATGCGCAGGCAGCGCTCCAGATACAGTTCGCCCGCGCCAGTCAGTTCAACCTTGCGGGTGCTGCGGTTCAGCAGGCTCAGGCCTACCGAACGCTCCAATTGCGCTACGCGGCGCGACAGCGTTGATTTCGGCAGCCCCAGCACGGCCGCCGCGCGGCTGAAGCTGCGGGCCTTGGCTACCTCTGCAAACAGCTCCATGCTGTGCAGGCTTCTCACGACACTCTCATCCGGCGTCACTCCGTTAACGGCTTGACCGGCGCAACACCGCCGCCGGCACACCGCATTGTCGGAACAGACTTTTAAGAATTTCTTAACGCGCGCCGCAAGCGCGAACGCGCAAATGCATCATGCCGCTATGGACAGCGCGCCCGCGCGGGCGGCTTGGGCTCCTCGTCGCCGACAGTGAAGGTCGCAAATTTAAAGACGCCGACTTCCTCGTTCTTCACAATGCCGGCCAGCGTGCCATCGAACGCCTGCATGACCGACATGCCCTCGGGCACGTCGGCATGGCCGTCATTCCTGGCCACCTGCCCGGCCGCCGGGCTGAACACCAGCACGCCGGGAAAGGCTTCGCGTTGCCCATCGATCACGCGCCGGATGGTCTTGACCTGCGTGCCCTCGGCATAGTCAAAGCCGCCCCGCCGCGCGCGGCAGGCAAGCTCGGCGTCGCTGACTCGCAGCAAGCGCCGTTCGGCATCCAGGTATAGCCGGGGCTCGCTCAACATCAGCCCAAACACCTGCACCGCCACGGGATCCTTGACGTCGATGCGCCAGCGGTCCGGGTCGGTCGAGCCGTCCACATAGACCGTGCCGTTCGAGCCGTACAGCACCGAGCCCGCATGGATCGCAACGCCGTCGATCTCGTTGCCGCTACCCAGCCGACACTGGCTCAAGGCCTTCATCGCCCCGTCGGGCTCGGTATCGAATTCGATGTCATGCGTGCTGTCGCAGCGCCATCCCAGCACCGCCTGGTCGCCCTGGCCGGTCAGGATGACGCTACGCGGATACCGGCGAATTAGCGCGTACGTGTCCTTTTCGTATTCAGTGTCCAGATAGCGGCGTACCCGCATGGCCTGCACGCCGAAGACGGAAGTGGGCGCCGGAAATTCGGCCTCGACGTACGTTTCCAACTGCCCTTCGTCTTGCAGTTTCAGCCGCGTGCCGGCGGGCATGGCCACGCCGCCCACGGTGCTTGCTTGTTCCAGCGTCACGTTGCGCGCCGCCTCGGCCCGCTCGCTCTCGCGCTCAACCTGCCAGACAATGGTGTGCACCCACGCGAAGAAGGCAAAGGGCACCGCCAACACCACGAACAGCGCGGCCGACGTCTTCCAGTACTTGCGGACCGTGCGGCGATGGCCGGCGCTGACGGCCAGCATCAGGCCCCAAGCAGCCAGCACGACGCCGGCAAGCAAGCCCAGCGAAAGCAACAGGTAGAAATTGGCTGATGGCAATGAAACGGGAATCATGGGCAGCATGATATCCGCATTGCCGCCGACTCATAGCTGCCCTTGCGCAGGCAACAAAAAACCGCCCGAAGGCGGTTTCTTGTCATTCACTTGCCGAAAGGAAAAGCGGATTAACGCTTGTCCATCGGGGGCACGTCGCGGGTGACCGAACCCGTGAAGAGCTGGCGCGGACGGCCGATCTTGTAGTCGGGATCCGACAGCATTTCGTTCCACTGGGCAATCCAGCCCACCGTGCGGGCCAGCGCGAAGATGGCCGTGAACAGCGAGGTCGGGATGCCGATGGCGCGCTGGACGATACCCGAGTAGAAGTCCACGTTCGGGTACAGCTTGCGCTGGACGAAGTACGGATCCGACAGGGCGATGCGTTCCAGTTCCATGGCCAGCTTGAACAGCGGGTCGTTTTCCAGGCCCAGGGCCGAGAGCACTTCCTTGCAGGTTTCCTGCATCAGCTTGGCGCGCGGGTCGTAGTTCTTGTAGACGCGGTGGCCAAAGCCCATCAGGCGCACGCCCGAGTTCTTGTCCTTGACCTTCTCCATGAACTCACCGACCTTGTCGATGCCGCCGTTGGCTTGCAGCTCTTCCAGCATTTGCAGGCAAGCTTCGTTGGCGCCGCCGTGAGCCGGGCCCCACAGGCAAGCCACGCCGGCCGAGATGGCGGCAAACGGGTTGGTGCCCGACGAACCGCACAGGCGCACGGTGGAGGTCGATGCGTTTTGCTCGTGGTCGGCGTGCAGGATGAAGATGCGGTCCAGCGCGCGTTCAACGACTTCATTGACCTTGTAGTCTTCGCACGGCGTGGCGAACATCATGCGCAGGAAGTTGCCCGTGTAGGACAGGTCGTTCTGCGGATAGATGAACGGTTGGCCTTGCGAGTACTTGTACGCCATCGCAACCAGCGTCGGCATCTTGGCGATCAGGCGGATGGCCGAGATGTGGCGATGCTGCGGGTTCGTGATGTCGGTGGAGTCGTGGTAGAACGCGGACAGCGCGCCAACCAGACCCGTCAGCACGGCCATCGGGTGCGCGTCGCGGCGGAAGCCACGCAGGAAGAAGTGCAGTTGCTCGTTGACCATCGTGTGATGGGTCACTTGCGAGTCGAAGTCGGCCTTCTGTTCCTGGTTCGGCAGATCGCCGTTCAGGATCAGGTAGCAGATGTCCATGAAGTCGCAGTTGACGGCCAATTGCTCGATGGGGAAGCCGCGGTACAGCAGTTCGCCCTTGTCGCCGTCGATGTACGTGATGCCCGACTCGCAAGCCGCGGTGGACATGAAGCCGGGGTCAAACGTAAACATGCCCGTCTGGCCATACAGCTTGCGGATGTCGATCACATCCGGACCGACCGTGCCCTTGTAGACAGGGAACTCAATGGGTGCGCTGCCATCCGAGAAGGATAGAGTGGCTTTTTTGTCAGACAGGTTCATGTTTATTCCTCTCACATTAATCAGAGTGCGCGCATCTGGCCAATAATGCCCCGAAGCCTGGGGGTGTCCAGGTCGCCTTCGAGTTCCTTGCGGGCCAGCAGCAGGTCGAGAAGATCGTTGTCTCCCATCTCGAAAAGCTGGGTCAATGCGGCCACATCATCATCGGTAAGTTCGGCCTCGTAAGCGTCAAGATACCGAGTGATGATCAAGTCGTTTTCGAGCAGGCCGCGGCGCGCCCGCCAACGCAGACGCGCCCGCTCCAGTTCAGTTAGCCTGCTCATCGTTACACCATAAAAACAAAAGTCTTCACACTAGAAACTAGACCGTGCGGCGAACCATCAGTTCCTTGATCTTGCCGATTGCCTTGGTCGGGTTCAGCCCCTTGGGACAGACGTCGACGCAGTTCATGATGGTGTGGCAACGGAACAAGCGGTACGGATCTTCCAGGTTGTCCAGACGCTCGCCGGTGGCTTCGTCGCGGCTGTCCGCGATGAAACGATAGGCTTGCAGCAGGCCGGCCGGGCCGACGAACTTGTCCGGGTTCCACCAGAAAGACGGGCAGGAAGTGGAACAGCACGCGCACAGGATGCACTCGTACAGGCCGTCCAATTCTTCGCGTGCCTCGGGCGACTGCAGGCGCTCTTTTTCGGGCGGCGGCGCGTCGTTGATGAGGTACGGACGAATCGAGTGGTACTGGTTGAAGAAGTGCGTCATGTCCACGATCAGGTCGCGGATGACGGGCAGGCCCGGCAGCGGACGCAGAACGATGGGTTCCTTCAATTCGCGCAGGTTCGTCGTGCAGGCCAGACCGTTCTTGCCGTTGATGTTCATGGCGTCCGAACCGCACACGCCTTCACGGCACGAGCGGCGCAGGGCCAGGCTGTCATCGACGTCGTTCTTGATGCGCACCAGCGCATCAAGCAGCATCTTGTCGGTAGGCTGGAGTTCAACGTCCAGCTTCTGCATGTACGGGCGCTCGTCCTTGTCCGGATCGTAGCGGTAGATTTCGAACTTGACGATTCTCTTGGTGCTCATAATGGGCTCTATCCGGACTTAGAAGGTACGCGCCTTGGGCGGGAAGGACTCAACGGTGAGCGGCTTCATCTGCACAGGCTTGTAATCCAGGCGGCTGCCTTCGGAATACCACAGCGTGTGCTTCAGCCAGTTCTCGTCGTCGCGCGTCGGGTGGTCGTCCAGCGCGTGAGCGCCACGGCTTTCCGTACGGGCAGCGGCCGACTTGATCGTGGCGCGGGCCACTTCGGTCATGTTGGCCAGTTCCAGCGCTTCGACGCGCGCGGTGTTGAACACCTTGGACTTGTCCTTGAAGTAGATGTTGTCGGCGGTTTTGGCCAGATCTTCGATCTGGGTCACGCCTTCGTTCAGCAGTTCCAGCGTGCGGAACACGCCGCAGTGGCGCTGCATCGAGAAGCGGATGGCATTGCCGACGTCTTGCGTCTTTTCGCCCGACGTGCGCGATTCCAACTTGTTCACGCGGTCCAGCGAGAATTCCACGGCTTGCTTCGGCAGTTCCTGGTGCGCACGCTGGCGCTCCGGGTGCGAATTCACGATGTGGTTGCCGGTGGCGCGGCCGAACACGATCAGGTCCAGCAGCGAGTTCGTGCCCAGGCGGTTGGCGCCGTGCACCGACACCGCGGCGCATTCGCCGATGGCGTACAGGCCGTTGACGACCTTGTTCTCGCCGTTTTCGCGCGAGAGCACCTGGCCGTGGTAGTTGGCCGGAATGCCGCCCATCTGGTAGTGAATGGTCGGGACGACGGGGATCGGTTCCTTGATCGGGTCGACGTTGCCGAACTTGATGGCAATTTCGCGGATCGAGGGCAGACGCTTGTTAATGACGTCGGCGCCCAGGTGGTCCAGCTTCAGCACAACGTAGCTGCCGTCCGGACCGCAACCGCGGCCTTCCTTGATTTCCTGGTCCATCGAGCGGGACACGAAGTCACGCGGGGCCAAGTCTTTCAGCGTGGGCGCATAGCGCTCCATGAAGCGTTCGCCATCCTTGTTCAACAGGATGCCGCCTTCGCCACGCACGCCTTCGGTGATCAGCACGCCCGCGCCGGCCACGCCGGTCGGGTGGAATTGCCAGAACTCCATGTCTTGCAGCGGGATGCCCGCGCGCGCCGCCATGCCCAGGCCGTCACCGGTGTTGATGAAGGCGTTGGTGGAAGCGGCCCAGATACGGCCGGCGCCGCCGGTGGCCAGCACCGTGGTCTTGGCTTCCAGGATGTAGATTTCGCCCGTTTCCATTTCCAGGGCGGTCACGCCGACAACGTCGCCGGCTTCGTTGCGCAGCAGGTCCAGCGCCATCCATTCGACGAAAAACTGGGTGCGCGCGGCAACGTTGCGCTGGTAGAGCGTGTGCAACAGCGCGTGGCCGGTGCGGTCGGCGGCGGCACAGGCGCGCTGCACGGGCTTTTCACCGAAGTTGGCGGTGTGGCCGCCGAACGGACGCTGGTAGATCGTGCCGTCGGGGTTGCGGTCAAACGGCATGCCGAAGTGCTCGAGCTCGTACACGGCGTTCGGCGCTTCACGGCACATGAATTCGATGGCGTCCTGGTCGCCCAGCCAATCCGACCCCTTGACGGTGTCGTACATGTGCCAGTACCAGTTGTCTTCGCTCATGTTGCCCAGCGAGGCGCTCACGCCGCCCTGTGCGGCAACGGTGTGCGAACGCGTGGGGAACACTTTGGACAGCACGGCAACGGACAGCCCCGCTTGGGACAGTTGCAGCGAACAACGCATGCCGGCTCCACCGGCGCCAACGACCACCACATCAAACTGGCGGCGCGGCAAGGATTTCATGACAGAGACCACGGCTTAAATGCTCCAGAGGATTTGCGCGAAGTAAACGACCGTACCGATCAGCCAGAGGATCGTCAGCACTTGCAGCAGCAGGCGCAGGCCCACCGGCTTGACGTAGTCCATCCAGATGTCGCGCACGCCAATCCAGGCATGCCAGGCCAACGCAATGAATGCAAGGGAGGCCAGGATCTGGCCAACCGGAATGAAGCCCACGTAGAAATTGAACAGCTTGACCCAGTGTTCATACGTGAAGGCAGGCATCATCAAGATGCCAACGAGCAGCACCAGCGTATACACGGCCATGATGACGGCGGTGATGCGCTGAATGATGAAATCCATGACGCCATAGTGCGCGCCGACGACCAGGCGCTTGGGTCCGTAGTTTTTAGCGGCGGCCATTTACAGCACTCCGAACAGTTTGAGACCGAACACCAGCGTCAGCGCCAGGCTGACACCGAAAACCACGCCGGCGCTTTTCTTGGCCGACAGCTTGTCGATACCGATGTGCAGGTCAAGCAGCAGGTAGCGGATGCCGGCACAGAAGTGATGCAGGTAGCCCCAGACGAGGACCAGGAAAACAAGCTTGACGATCGGGTTGGCCGCGATGGAGGCGATCCAGGCGAACGTTTGCGGTGCGGCCACGCTTGCTGCGAACAGCGGCACGATGACCAAGGGCAAACAGAGGAACAGCAAAATGCCGCTGATGCGGTGCAGGATGGACAGCTTGCCGGCCAGGGGCAGGCGATAGGAGAACGCAACTTGGGCAAGCCCAATATTGCGAAACTGCGGACGTGGCTTGGCAGCGGTGTCGGACATGACGGCCTCGGTGTTTCTGAACTAGGGAATCGTGACGGCGAAAGTGCCGTGGCCCTTTCGGGCAAACACGCTATTATCGCCCAGAGATTGGGTTGGTATCAAATCGTAGTTAAAAAGCTCATCAATTCAGACTATTGCGGTAGTGGTATCGATCGGTCAAGTACAAACCCCGGCGGATTTCCATGGGGCGGTCACCATAGGTGTAAGACACCCGATCTACCTGCAACAACGGCGTGCCGGCGGAAACATTAAGCAGCGGACAGACTTCGGCCGGCGCGATCACCGCGCGCAGCTTCTCGTCCGCGCGCACCATGCTCACGCCGAACTCGGATTCAAACAGACCATAGAGCGGCGCCTTGTTGGCGGTCAGCAGTTCTAGGGTGAGTCCACGGAAAATGGAACCGGGCAGCCAGATGTCGTCCACCACGGTAGGTGTCTGCCCCATGGACAGCAGGCGGCGGATCATCACGACGGTTTCGCCGGCCCGAAGGTCCAGGGCGCGCGCGATCTCGGCGGGCGCGCGCAGGCGCCGGCATTCCAGGATGCGGCTTTCCGCGCGGCCGGCCTCGCCTTCTTCATCGGCGGCCAGGCGCAGAAAACGGTAGCGCACGCGGGCTTCGTGGTGGGTGGCGACAAAGGTGCCCTTGCCTTGGCGACGCAGCAGCATGTGCTCGGCGGCCAACTCATCAACCGCCTTGCGCACCGTACCCTGGCTGACCTGAAAACGGGCAGCCAGATCGATTTCGCTGGGGATGAGTTCACCGGGCTTCCATTCCCCGCGCTCAAGGCTTTGAACGAGCAGATCCTTGATCTGGCGATAGAGCGGACTGAAAGCGGCTCCCTCGCCCGTTGAACGGGCGGCGCGTGTGCGTAAGGAGGTTTCGGGCCGAGGCTCTGCCATGGATCTTCTTGAAAGTGTCATGTTCATCCGGATGATGGGAGGGCGGCGCAAACAAGATGCAAACGGGATGCAAACCCACATCCAAAATGCGCTGTCAGGGGGCACAAGATGCCGGGCTGCAACGCATTCGAATAAACGCTCTATTGTGGCATATCGGGCCAGACGCTGTCCAACGTCTTATGTCTTATATAAGATAGAAGAGCGTTTGACGCCCCCTGGAAATCGTTCTAGGATTCACGGCTGTCAGGGCCCCGCGCCGGCTTGCTTGTGCGCGCTGTTTTTGATGCCCCAACGATTACACTGATTGGTGAGATTTTTTCTCGCCAAACCATTACGGAGAACGTCCATGTCCAAGCCTGCCTTGCGTGTCGCCGTCACCGGCGCCGCCGGCCAAATCGGTTACGCACTGCTATTCCGCATCGCCTCCGGCGAAATGCTGGGTAAAGATCAACCCGTCATCCTGCAACTGCTGGAAATCCCCGACGAGAAAGCGCAAAAGGCCCTGAAGGGCGTCATCATGGAATTGGATGACTGCGCCTTCCCGCTGCTGCAGGAAGTGACCGCCCACAGCGACCCCCGCACCGCCTTCAAGGACGCCGACGTGGCCCTGCTGGTTGGCGCCCGTCCGCGCGGCCCCGGCATGGAGCGCAAGGACCTGCTGTCCGTCAACGCCCAGATCTTCACGGCGCAGGGCAAGGCCCTGAACGACGTGGCCAGCCGCAACGTCAAGGTCCTGGTGGTGGGCAACCCCGCCAACACCAACGCCTACATCGCCATGAAGTCGGCACCGGACCTGCCGGCAAAGAACTTCACCGCCATGCTGCGCCTGGACCACAACCGCGCCCTGTCGCAGTTGTCGGCCAAGTCGGGCAAGCCGGTTGCCGACATCGAAAACCTGATCGTCTGGGGCAACCACTCGCCCACGATGTACCCGGATTTCCGTTTCGCCACCGTCGGCGGCGAGTCGCTCACCAAGCTCATCAACGATGACGCCTGGAACCGCGACACGTTCATCCCCACCGTCGGCAAGCGCGGCGCCGCCATCATCGAAGCCCGTGGCCTGTCCTCGGCCGCTTCGGCCGCCAACGCCGCCATCGACCACGTCCGCGACTGGGTCCTGGGCAGCAACGGCAAGTGGGTCACGATGGGCGTTCCGTCGGACGGCTCGTATGGCATTCCGGAAGGCATCATCTACGGCGTGCCGGTCACGACCGAAAACGGTGAATACAAGCGTGTCGAAGGCCTGGAAATCGATGCCTTCTCGCGCGAGCGCCTGGACTTCACGCTGAAAGAGCTGCTGGAAGAGCGCGACGGCGTCAAGGACCTGCTGAAGTAAGCAGCGCTTGAAACAGAATTGGGCCCGTTGATGCGGGCCCAATTCTTCTGTGTAGCGATCATGCCGAAACATACACCTGTCTCTTGGCCCGGCCGCGCCGGGATTGTCGCGTAGGGGACAGATTTATATTCCGGACCCGCGATAAGGTCGTGGGCTAGCCATAAGAACGGAGACCTCCATGTCCAGACCCGAATCGCCCGGCGCCCTCTTCCGCCGCGCCCTTGCCGAAGAAAGCCCGCTGCAGATCATCGGCGCCATCAACGCCAACCACGCGCTGCTCGCCAAGCGCGCCGGCTACCGCGCCATCTACCTGTCGGGCGGCGGCGTCGCGGCCGGCTCGCTGGGCTTGCCCGATCTGGGCATCAACACCATGGACGACGTGCTGACCGACGTGCGCCGCATCACCGACGTGTGCGACGTGCCGCTGGTGGTGGACATCGATACCGGCTTCGGCCCGTCGGCGTTCAACATCGCCCGCACCGTCAAGAGCCTGATCAAGTTCGGCGCGGCCGCCTGCCACATCGAAGACCAGGTCGGCGCCAAGCGCTGCGGCCATCGTCCGGGCAAGGAAATCGTCACTACCGAAGAAATGGCCGACCGCGTCAAGGCCGCGGCCGATGCGCGCACCGACAGCGATTTCTACCTGATCGCCCGCACCGACGCCATTGCGTCGCACGGCGTGGACGCCGCGATCGAACGCGCGCTGGCCTGCGTGGAAGCCGGCGCCGACGCCATCTTCGCCGAAGCCGCCTACGACCTGCCCACCTATGACCGTTTTGTCAAAGCCGTGAAGGTGCCGGTGCTGGCCAACATCACCGAGTTCGGCAAGACGCCTCTGTTCAGCGTTGAAGAGCTCAAGAGCGTGGGCGTGGGCATGGTGCTGTACCCGCTGTCGGCCTTCCGCGCCATGAACAAGGCCGCCGAAGCCGTCTACACCGCCATTCGCCGCGACGGCCACCAGAAAAACGTGGTGGACCTGATGCAGACGCGCGACGAGCTGTACGACCGCATCGGCTATCACGAATTCGAGTCCAAACTGGATGCGCTCTTCCAGAAGGGCAAAGCGTAATCCGCTGCGCCTTCGGTATCCGGCGCCGCGACACCCTCGCGGCGCCATGCTAGTTCCCCATTGCATCGACCACAGCGAAAGGAAAGGAGTAGAGACATGAGCACGGCTCCCAAAAAGCAAGAAGCCAAGCCGGATGCCAAGCCGGAAGAAAAAGCCGGTTTTAAACCCAAGAAGTCCGTTGCCCTGTCGGGCGTGGTCGCGGGCAACACCGCGCTGTGCACCGTCGGCCGCAGCGGCAACGACCTGCACTACCGTGGCTACGACATCCTGGACATCGCCCACACCAGCGAGTTCGAGGAAATTGCCCACCTGCTGGTCCACGGCAAGCTGCCCAACAAGGCCGAACTGGCCGCGTACAAGCAAAAGCTGAAGAGCCTGCGCGGCCTGCCCGCCCAATTGCAAGTGGCGCTGGAAGCGCTGCCGGCATCCAGCCACCCCATGGACGTGATGCGCACCGCCGTGTCGGTGCTGGGCTGCGTGCTGCCTGAAAAAGACGACCACAACACTCCGGGCGCGCGCGACATCGCCGACCGCCTGATGGCCAACCTGGGGTCGGCCCTGCTGTACTGGTACCACTACAGCCACAACGGCCACATGATCGACGTGCAAACCGATGACGACAGCATTGGCGGCCACTTCCTGCACTTGCTGCACGGCGAAAAGCCCAGCGACGAATGGGTCAAGGCGATGCACATCTCCTTGAACCTGTACGCCGAGCACGAGTTCAATGCGTCGACCTTCACCGCGCGCGTCATCGCCGGCACGGGCTCGGACATGTTCTCGTCGATTGCCGGCGCCATCGGCGCGCTGCGCGGCCCCAAGCACGGCGGCGCCAACGAAGTGGCGTTCGACGTGCAAAAGCGCTATGACACGCCGGACGAAGCCGAAGCCGACATCCGCCGCCGCGTCGAGGCCAAGGAAGTCATCATCGGCTTTGGCCACCCCGTCTACACCGTGTCCGACCCGCGCAACAAGGTCATCAAGGACGTGGCCAAGAAGCTGTCCAAGAAGGCCGGCAGCACCAAGATGTTCGACATCGCCGAACGCCTGGAAACGGTCATGTGGGACATCAAGAAGATGTTCCCGAACCTGGACTGGTTCTCGGCCGTCAGCTATCACATGATGGGCGTGCCCACCGCCATGTTCACCCCGCTGTTCGTCATCGCGCGCACGGCGGGTTGGTCGGCCCACATCATTGAGCAGCGCATCGACAACAAGATCATCCGCCCCACCGCCAACTACGTCGGCCCGGAAGATCAGAAGTTCGTGCCGCTGGACAAGCGCAAGTAAGGCGGCCCGCAACCAGAACGAGAACAAGGCGCGGCATGGCCACCTGTATTCACTTCTTTACCAAGGAGGGTTCGCAATGTCCGCCCCAATCTCAAACGTACGTCCCGATCCCGATCAGGTCCTGGTCGATATCGCGGACTACGTTCTTAACTACGAGATCAAGAGCAGCCTGGCGTACGAGACTGCACGCAACTGCCTGATCGACACGCTGGGCTGCGGCCTGGAAGCGCTGGAATACCCGGCGTGCAAGAAGCTGCTGGGGCCGATCGTGCCTGGCACCGTAGTGCCCCACGGCGCCAAGGTGCCCGGCACGTCGTTCCAGCTTGACCCCGTGCAGGCCGCGTTCAACATCGGCACGATGATCCGATGGCTGGATTTCAACGACACCTGGCTGGCCGCCGAATGGGGCCACCCGTCCGACAATCTGGGCGGCATCCTGGCCACGGCCGATTGGCTGTCGCGCACGGCTGTCACTGCCGGCAAGCCCCCGCTGACCATGCGTGACGTGCTGACCAGCATGATCAAGGCGCATGAAATCCAGGGTTGCATCGCGCTGGAAAATTCCTTCAACAAGGTCGGCCTGGACCACGTGGTGCTGGTCAAGGTGGCGTCCACCGCCGTGGTGGCGCAGATGCTGGGCCTGGACCGCGATGAAGTCATCAACGCCGTGTCACTGGCCTGGGTCGACGGCCAAAGCCTGCGCACGTATCGCCACGCGCCGAACACCGGCAGCCGCAAAAGCTGGGCCGCGGGCGACGCCACCAGTCGCGCCGTGCGCCTGGCACTGATCGCGAAAACCGGAGAAATGGGCTACCCGTCGGTGCTTAGCGCCAAGACCTGGGGCTTTTACGACGTGCTCTTCAAGGGGCAGCCGTTCAAGTTCCAGCGGCCGTATGGCAGCTACGTGATGGAGAACGTACTGTTCAAGATCTCGTTCCCGGCGGAATTCCATTCGCAGACCGCCGTGGAATGCGCCATGAACATCCACGCGAAGCTCAACGCGCTGGGCAAAAGCGCGGACGACATCAAGGCCATCACGATCCGCACGCATGAAGCGTGCATCCGCATCATCGACAAGAAGGGCCCGCTGAACAACCCCGCCGACCGCGACCACTGCATCCAGTACATGGTGGCGGTGCCCGTGCTGTTCGGCCGTTTGACCGCCGGCGACTACGAGGATGACGTCGCGCGCGACCCGCGCATCGACATCCTGCGCGACAAGATCGTCTGCGTGGAAGACCCCGCCTACACCCGCGACTACCACGACCCGGACAAGCGCTCGATCGCCAACGCGCTGACGGTGGAATTCAACGACGGCTCAAAGCTGGACGAAATCGTCTGCGAATACCCCATCGGCCACAAGCGCCGCCGCGCCGACGGCATCCCGTTGCTGGAAGCCAAGTTCCGCACCAATCTGGCCCGCATGTTCGCGGCCAAGCAGCAACGCCGCATCCTGGACGTGTCTCTGGACCAAAAAGCGCTGGAAGCCATGCCGGTCCACGAATACGTGGACCTGTACACGTAGGATGGGTGAAGCGCGCGCGAACGCTTGCAATGGCGCAATTGCCGAACGCGCGCAACCCATGCGGAACCGGCGCGGGAATCTGTAGGAGGTTCTTGCGGAGGAAGCCTAGTGGGGTTCTTGCGGCGGCCGCCTAGTCGGGTTCTTGCGGCGGCCCCCTTGTCGTTCACCGTTGCTTGATGGGTTGCGCGCGTTCGGCATTCAGGTTCTTGCGGCGGACTGGGCGCGCTGCACCCATCCTACCTATGGCAGCGGCCTTACAATGCGGCTTTCCTCGACGGAGGCTTGCCATGGGCATGCTTTGGGTCAAGACCTTTCACATTGTTTTTATCGCTTCCTGGTTTGCCGGATTGTTCTATCTGCCGCGCATTTTCGTGAACCTGGCGCAGCAATCGGACGCTTCCGTCCAGGCAACCCTGCTGGGCATGGCGCGCCGGCTGTACCGCTTCACCACCATTCTGGCCGTGGTCGCCGTTGTGTTCGGCATGTGGCTGTACCTGGGCTACCGCATCGGTGTGGGTCCGGGCAACGGCTGGATGCACGCCAAACTCTTTTTCGTCTTGCTCGTCATCGGCTACCATCACGCCTGTGGCTTGATGCTGCGCAAGTTCGAACAAGGCAAAAACACCCGTTCGCACAAGTTCTATCGCTGGTTCAACGAAGTTCCCGTCTTGCTGCTCTTGGTGGTGGTGGCGCTGGTCGTCGTCAAACCCTTCTGATTCCCCCTACCTTTGCACATTCGCCAGGATTCGTATGTCCTCTGATGACAAGGACCGCCCGCGCAAGACGCTGACGATCAAAAAAACGGCGCGCGACGCCCATGCCGAAGAAGCGCCCAAGCGCACCCGCACCGGCGCCCGCGCCAGGCTGGTCGCGCAGATCTCGCGCACCAAAGAAAACGTAGAACGCCAAAAGGATCCTGAAGGCTACCAACGCCGTCAGGAAGAAGAGGCGCGCCGCAAGCCGGGCGCTGGCGCGCGCGGCCAGTACGAGCGCGGGCAACCGAGCCGTGGCGAAGGTCGTGGCGCTGCCAGCCGAGGCTCGGCTGAACGGGGTACGTCCGAACGCGGGGGATCTGCACGGGGTGGCTCCGAACGGGGTGGCTCTGATCGTGCTGGCTCCGAACGTGGCAGTTCTGATCGTGGCAACTCCGAACGTGGCCGGTTCGATCGCGGTCAGCCCGCCCGTGGGCGTTCCGACGACTCGCGCCGCGACGCCGCGCCCAGCGCCCGTTCAGGCCGTCCGCCGCAACGCGCGCCGCGCCTCGATGACCAGTACATTGCGCCGGCCACGCCGGTGGGCCGCTTCTACGACCCGTTTGAAGATGACGGCCCCGCTCCCGATTTCCAGGCCGAACCGCCCGAGCACACCCCGGAACCTGAATTCACCGAAGCGCGCGACGATTACGCCGACGCGCCGCGCGATGACTATCAAGACCGCGCCCCGCGTGTCGAAACCCGCAGCCGCCGCCCGCGCGAAACCCGCCAGGCGGAAGTGTTCACGGTGTTCGCCCCCTGCCCGCAAGGCCTGGAAGAAGCCCTGACAGCCGAAATGCAGGCACTGGGCTACGACGACGCCCAAGCCGGCCGAGCCGGTTGCTCGTTCACGGCCGACTGGGCAGGCGTGCAGCGCGCCAATTTGTATTCGCGCCTGGCCACCCGCATTCTGGTGCAGGTGGCGCACGCCGAAATCTCGCATGAAGACGATATCCTGGACCTGGCCCGCGACACCCCCTGGGAACGCTGGTTCGGCGCCGAACAGACGCTGCGCGTGGACACCTCGGCCATCAAGAGCCCGGTGCAGAGCTTGCAGTACTGCAACCTGCGCGCCAAGGACGGCATCTGCGACCGCCTGCGCGAGCTGGAGGGCGAACGCCCCAGCATCGATACGGTGCGCCCGGACGCGCGCGTCCACCTGTTCCTGACCGGCCATACGGCCACGCTGTACCTGGACACGTCGGGCGAATCGCTGTTCAAGCGCGGCTGGCGCCTGGACAAGGGCGAAGCGCCGCTGCGTGAAAACCTGGCGGCCGGCATGCTGGCCCTGGCCGGCTGGGACCCCGCCGCGCCGCTGCTGGATCCGTTCTGCGGGTCGGGCACCATCCTGATCGAAGCGGCCTGGATTGCGCTTGGCGTACCTCCCGGCATTTCGCGCCCGTTCGGTTTTGAACGGCTGCGCGACCACGACGCCTACCGCTGGCGCGACCTGAAGGACGATGCCCGTTCGCGCATCCTGCCGCAGTTGGACGCGCCGTTGGTGGGCTACGACCTGGACCCGCAAGCCATTGAATTCGCTCAGAACAACGCCGAGCGCGCCTGGCTGACGGCCGATTCGATCCGCTTTGAAGTCGGCGACGCCCGCCAGCTGACGGCGCCCGCCGACCACGGCTGGATCGTCACCAACCCGCCCTATGGCGAGCGCATGCTGACCGAACAGGACGCCGACTTGTGGCGCGACTGGGCCGCCTGCCTGAAACGCAATTTCGCGGGCTGGCAGTTGCACGTCATCACCAGCGACATGACGTTGCCCAACCAGATGCGCTTGAAGCCCAAGCGCCGCGTACCGTTGTACAACGGTGCGCTGGACTGCCGCCTCTTCGGCTTCGAGCTGGTTGCCGCCGGCTACCGCGACGCCTGAACGCACTCGGCCCGGACGTTTCTCGCCCGGGCCTACCTCCCCTTTTCGGGCTTGCCACCACGTTGTAAAAGCGCCGCAACATCGCGCCCGTATCTTTGCTTATGGTGCCCCGACGCTCGGATTTGGGGCATTATCAGCACCAAGGTGTTGCCACATTGCACCAGCTTGCATCCGCCACTTGCACAGGCCCAGGGTTAACCCCTATAATTCGGGTTATCCCTAGTAGCTAAACAACTGAGCAAGCCCGTGGAGGCTATTGTGATCAACCCGAACAACACCATCCGCCTGACCGACGAACTCGAGCGCCAACTGATGCTCCAGGCAATTGAAGAACAATTCCGTCCGCACCCGATGCGGGCGTTGGCCGCAGGCCTGCGTAAGCTGGCCCACGGCGTGAAGGCCCTGGCCGGCAAGACGAGCGCCAAGAACGCGCACTCCGCCGCCTGAAGCTTCACCCGGGCCTGAGTTCGCGGCCCGAACGATTTTCCCCTTGGGGGCTGCATAGCCCCTTTTATAGACCCGCCCTTACCGGCGGGTTTTTTTTTGTCGGATAATGCCGACCCATGACGACCGACGCCTACCTCGACCAGACTCCCAATCGGCTGCGCCGATTCGCCTGCATGATGTATGAAGCCGTGCTGCTGTTCGGCGTCGTGTTCCTGGCCGGCTACCTGCTGGACACGCTGACCCAAAGCAAGAACGCGCTGGAGCTGCGTCCGGCCCGGCAAGCGTGGTTGTTCGTCGCCATTGGCGCCTACTTCGTGCTGTGCTGGCGCCGCCGTGGGCAGACGCTGCCCATGAAAACCTGGAACATCAGACTGGTGGACCGCGACGGCAACACCCCGAAAATGCCCCGCCTGATCCTGCGCTACGTCTTGGTCTGGCCGCTGGTGCTGGCCGGCGCGGCCGTCGTGTGGGGCGCCGCCAGCCTGACCGGCTGGCCGTCGGTCGACATGTTCATCGTTGCCGCCCCCTTCACGATCTTTATCTGGTCCTGGTTCGACCCTGAAGGCCAGTTCCTGCATGACCGGCTGCTTGGCACCCGGCTGCGCAACGCGCCTGGACGCCAGAAGGCCTCCTAGACGCCGCAGGGCGAAGGCAGCGCCGGGGGCAGCCGTCACAACAGCGTCACGATAACTTCACACGCCCGTCATGGCCGGCTGGTCTCATTCCCAGACATGACGACAGCCCACATGGAAGCGACCGTGAACGAAATCCGCCCCGCACACTGGCGTGCCCTCTGGATTTCCGACATACACCTGGGCACTGCCGGGTGCAAGGCGGAATTCCTGCTCGATTTCCTGGACCACAACGATTCGGACACCCTGTATCTGGTGGGCGACATTGTGGACGGCTGGCAACTTCGCAAGCACTGGCATTGGCCGCGCGCCCATAACGACGTCATCCAGCGCATCTTGCGCAAGGCCCGCAACGGTACGCGGGTGGTGTTCATTCCCGGCAACCATGACGAGTTCGCGCGTGAATTCGCGGGCTACGCATTTGGCGACATTGAAATCCTGGACGAAGACGTGCACGTCACAGCCAAGGGATTGCGCCTGCTGGTGCTGCACGGCGACCAGTTCGACGGCGTGATCCAGCACAGCCGCTGGCTGGCGCATCTGGGCGACGGCCTCTACCAACTGGCCTTGTGGATCAACCACCATTTCAACCGGCTGCGGCACCGATTGGGCCTGCACTACTGGTCGCTGTCGCAGTATTTGAAGCACAAGGTCAAGAACGCGGTGTCCTTCATCACGGATTTTGAAGAGGCACTGGCGGGCGAGGCGCGCCGGCGCGGGCTGGACGGTGTCGTGTGCGGCCACATCCACAAGGCCGAGCTGCGTGATGTCAACGGCATTCTGTATTGCAATGACGGCGACTGGGTGGAAAGTCTGTCGGCCCTGGCGGAAACCCACGACGGCCAATTACAACTGCTGGACTGGGCCGCCATCCAGGCCGAACGGCAGACCGACCCTTCTGCCCGCCCTCCGCGTTCGCTATCGCTTCCTGCCCTGCCGTCTGCCCTGCGCCGCCAAGGCAAACACCCGTGATAACCCGAATGCGTCCCCATTACGCAACGGGGATATTGCAGTTCACGGCCCTCTAGGTCATGCTTGCATCTGAGCCAACGGGCGAGCCGGTCCGTTCACGCAGCTGCAACATGCTTACAACATAGGGCCATGAACGACCAATATCAGGCGCTCTACCAATCATTCCGCTGGCTGGTTCCCACCCAGTTCAACATCGCGGAAGCGTGCTGCCACCGCTGGGCATCCAGTAGTCCGGATGCGCGGCGCATCGCCATCTACTACGAAGACGAATCCGGCAACCGCGAGGTCTGGACCTATGCCCGCCTGGCCGAAGCCGTCAATCAACTGGCCAACGGCCTGGTGAAGATGGGCGTGGGCCGGGGCGACCGCGTCGGTGTGGTGCTGGGGCAACGGCCGGAAACGGTTGTGGCCCACATGGCCATCTACACCGTTGGGGGCGTTGTGCTGCCCTTGTCGGCATTGTTCGGCCCCGAGGCGCTGGAAAGCCGCCTGCGCGACTCTGAAACGCGAGTCGTCATCGTGGACCACGCCTCCAGCGCCAACCTGCTGGCGGTAAGCGACAACTGCCCCCACCTGCAGCAGATCATCGGAATCGGATTCGCAGACGAGCGCGTGCTGCCCTGGCGCAGCCTGCTGGCCCGCCAGCCCAACGAATTCAAGGCCATTGCGACCCGCTCGTCGGACCCCGCCATCCTGCTCTACACGTCAGGCACCACCGGCGCGCCCAAGGGGGCGCTGCTGCCGCATAGCGTGCTGATCGGCAACCTGCCGGGCTTCGTGGCCTCGCAAGACTGGTTTCCCAAGCCCGCTGACGTGTTCTGGTCACCCGCCGACTGGGCCTGGACCGGCGGCATGATGGATGCGCTGCTGCCCACCCTGTATTTCGGCCATCCCATCGTGGGCACGCGCGGCCGCTTTTCGCCCGAGCGCGCGTTCGAGCTCATGGAACGCTACCAGGTCACCAACACCTTCCTCTTCCCCACCGCCCTGAAGATGATGATGAAGGCGGTGCCTGAACCCCGCAATCACTACAAGCTGGCGCTGCGCTCCATCATGAGCGCGGGCGAAAGCGTGGGCGAGACCGTTTTTGGCTGGTGCCAGTCGGCCTTGGGCGTGACGCCCAACGAGATGTTCGGCCAGACCGAAATGAACTACGTGGTGGGCAATAGCCAGAAGCGCTGGCCTGCCCGCGCGGGCAGCATGGGCCGCCCGTATCCCGGCCACCAGGTCGCGGTGCTGAACGATGCCGGACAAGCGGTGGCGCCGGGCGAAACCGGAGAGATCGCGGTCAACCGGCTGGATATCCACGGCTATCCGGACCCGGTCATGTTCCTGGGCTACTGGCGCAATGAAGCCGCCACCCAGGCCAAGTTCAAAGGCGACTGGTGCCTGACGGGCGACCTGGCCACCGTCGATGCGGATGGCTATCTCTGGTATGCCGGCCGCGCCGACGACGTTTTCAAGTCGGCCGGTTATCGCATCGGCCCAGGAGAAATCGAAAGTTGCCTGATCGGGCATCCGGCCGTGGCCAACGCTGCCGTGGTACCCAAGCCGGATGCCGAGCGCGGTGCGCTGGTCAAGGCCTATGTCGTGCTGACGCCCGAGTTCGCCCAGCGCGACCGCGCCGACGTCATCGAAAACCTGCAGGAACATGTGCGTGAGCGCCTGGCGCCCTACGAATATCCGAAGGAGATCGAGTTCGTCGACGAATTGCCGATGACCACCACCGGTAAGATTCAACGCCGTATCCTGCGCCTGCGCGAAGAAGAACGCGCGCGTGCCATGCCCGCGCCTGCCGCGGTTGCGCCTGCCCCTGCCGTACCTACCCCGGCTGCGCCCTCCCTGGCTCCGGCCGCAGAGCAAGCCGCGGACGTGGCGCCCGCCCAGCCGGCACCATCTTCCCCACCGGGCCCAGAAAAACTATCGGAGACCTAGGCAATGCCGATTTACCAGCTTGACGACCTGATTCCCCACATTGACCCTGCCGCCTATGTCGCCGACAGCGCCGACATCATCGGCAACGTCACGTTGGAAGCCGACGTCAGCATCTGGTCGCACGTATCGATCCGGGGCGACAACGACGCCATCCTGATCCGCCGTGGCACCAATATCCAGGAATCCAGCGTCCTGCACGTGGACAGTGGCTGTCCCATGACGATCGGTCCGAACGTCACCGTGGGCCATCAAGCCATGCTGCATGGCTGCACCATCCACGAAGGCGCGCTGGTGGGCATGCAGGCCATCGTGCTGAACAATGCCGTGATCGGCCGGAATTGCCTGATCGGCGCGGGCGCGATCATCCCCGAAGGTCGGGTCATTCCAGACAACTCGCTGGTGATCGGAATCGGCAAAGTGGTGCGCGAACTGTCGGAAGAAGAAATCGACAATTTGCACAAAAACACCGCCCATTACGTGGCGCGCGGCCAACACTACAAGACGGCGCTCAAACGCTTGGCCTGAGCCTACCGGGCGGGGCCCGAAGCCCTGCTGGCGACGCGGGAATTGGGCCGCCTGATCGGCTAAGATTCCCCCCATGACCGATCAGCTGAAAAAATACCTTACCGAAGACCGCAGCGTCCGCATCCAGGCCGTGCGCCTGGACGCGACCTGGAAGGCCGTCCAGGCCAACCATGACTATCCGCCCGCCATTACACACCTGCTGGGCGAACTGGTCGCCGCGTCCACCCTGCTTGCCGCCAACATCAAATTTGATGGCTCGCTGGTGCTGCAGATCCAGGGCGACGGCCCCATCGCCTTGCTGGTGGTGGAATGTCGTTCCGACTTGAGCCTGCGCGCCACCGTCAAGGTGCGCGAAGGCCACGAAGTGCCTGCCGACGGCACCATGCAAAGCCTGCTTAACCCGGGCGGCAACGGCCGCTTCATCGTGGTGCTGGACCCGCAGCGCAAGCTGCCCGGCCAGCAAACCTACCAGGGCATCGTCCCGCTGGAAGGCGAGACGGTGGCGCAGGCGCTGCAGCACTACATGAAGGCTTCCGAACAGCTCGACACGCGCTTGTGGCTGGCCGCCGACGCCGACCATGCCGCGGGCATGCTCGTGCAGCGCCTGCCTTTCCACGGCGGCACCGATGCGCCGCTGTTGACGGAGCAAGCGGCGGCCGACACCTGGGATCGCGTCGTGGCATTGGCCAGCACGCTCAAGCGCGACGAAGTGCTGGAAGCCGACATCGACACGTTGATCCATCGCCTGTTCTGGGAAGACACCCTGCTGGCATTCGACCCGGTAGCCGTGCGCTGGCATTGCCCTTGCACGCGCGAGCGCGTGGCCAGCATGCTGCGTTCGCTG
Organism: Achromobacter spanius; assembly: GCF_002812705.1. NCBI lineage: Bacteria > Pseudomonadati > Pseudomonadota > Betaproteobacteria > Burkholderiales > Alcaligenaceae > Achromobacter > Achromobacter spanius. Next base: position 6,166,169 of record NZ_CP025030.1, read on the forward strand.
GGCGAAGAGGAAGTCAACAGCGTCCTGGCCGAGCGCGGCCAGGTCGATGTGTCCTGCGACTTCTGCGGCAAGCCGTACAAGTTCGATGCCGTCGACTGCGCCACGCTGTTCTCGCCCAACCAACCCCCGGCCGACGACGCGCCTCCCACGGTGCACTGATAGTGCCGAGTCCCGCCACGCGGGACGTTTCCATCACACCGGATTGTCCGTATCGACAGGCGGTCATGCCCGCGCCACACTGCGCAGCCATGACCGCCTTTTTCTTTGCGCCGCGTCAGCGCGGCACCGCCTCCATTGAATTCGCCGTGGCTGGCGCCATGGTGTTGCTGCTGGGCCTGCTGGGCGTGGAGGCCGCACGCTGGCAGGCCGTGCGCCACATGGCGCACGTAGCGCTGATGGAGGCGGCGCGCGCGGGGGCGACCGCCCACGGCGACCCCATCCCCATGCGCGACGCCTTTCTGCAAGGTCTGTTGCCCTTGCATGCCAGCGCCCAGGGCGAAGCAGGCGCCTGGCGGCAACTGGCGCGCGTGCACGCTGAGCGCGTTGCGTCCGCAGACCTGACGCCATGGCGCATTGAAGTGCTGCGGCCCGACGCCCGCGCCTTTCGCGAGCATCGCCGCGCCGGGCTGAATGTGCCCGCGGCGCCAGGCCGGCGTGCCATCGACAATGATTACCAGGATCTGCAACACGCGCGCAGGCCCCCACGGCCCGGTGGCCCCAGCATTTTTGAAGCCAACACCTTGGCGCTGCGCCTGACCTATCTGCACAAGCCGTGGCTGGCGCCCGTGCGCGCCGTATTGGCAACGCTGGGCCGCAACGATGTCAGCTACGCGGGCGTGGCCCGCCAGCATGGCTTGCTGCCGATTCAGATTGAACTGGAAATAGAAATGCACTCACATCCCGTCGATTGGACGGGAAGCGGGCAATACCCTGCGGAGATCGTGGCGGGCGCATGCCGCAAGGCCCGCTGCCACTGACAGTGGTGTCAGTGTCTTGGGGGAGTGCCTGCCGCGTTGACAGGTGGCTTGGCGGCCGCCGCGCTGCCGCGCGCGGGCGTCGCCGGCTTGGCGGCTGCGCCGGTCGCCACCGAGGCGCCGACGGCGGGCGGCGGCACATTCTGCGGCAGAACGTGAACGAACACTTCACCTTCGCGCATCATGCCCAGTTCACCGCGCGCACGCTCTTCGATGGCCCCGGTGCCCCCTTCAAGATCGCGCACTTCAGCTTCCAGCGCCGAATTGCGCGCGCGCAGGCCTTCATTGGTCTCGCGCTGCTCGGCCACTTGGCGTTGCAGATCCCAGACCTTGAACCAGCCTCCCTTACCCAGCCACAGCGGATATTGGATCAAGCCGACCAGCACGAACAGCACCAGGAACAACAGGCGCATACGCGAGAACCCTCAGAGCAGTCGTGGCGCGGATGCGGTGGCGGCGCCAGGCGCTGCCACCGCGCTTCCCATCAACGCAGGTTGTAGAAAGCTTCCAGGCCAGGATACGAGGCCACTTCAGCCAGCTCTTCTTCAATGCGCAAGAGCTGGTTGTACTTGGCCATGCGATCCGAACGGGACAGCGAACCCGTCTTGATCTGCATGGCGTTGGTCGCCACGGCGATGTCGGCAATGGTGGAGTCTTCGGTTTCGCCCGAGCGGTGCGACACAACGGCGGTGTAGCCGGCGCGCTTGGCCATTTCGATGGCGGCGAAGGTTTCGGTCAGCGTGCCGATCTGGTTGATCTTGATCAGGATCGAGTTGGCGACGCCCTTCTGGATGCCTTCACGCAGGATCTTGGTGTTGGTGACGAACAGGTCGTCGCCCACCAATTGCACCTTCTTGCCAAGCTGGTCGGTCAACAGCTTCCAGCCGTCCCAGTCGTTTTCGGCCATGCCGTCTTCGATCGAGATGATCGGGTACTTGTCGCACCAGGTGGCCAGCAGGTTGGTGAATTCCTGCGACGACAGCGAGATGCCGCCTTCGCCGGCCAGCGTGTACTTGCCGTCGCGGTAGAACTCCGAGCTGGCGCAATCCAGGCCCAGGGCGATCTGCGTGCCCGGCTCGTAGCCGGCTTCGGTGATGGCCTTCAGGATCAGTTGGATGGCAGCTTCATGGCTGGGCACGTTGGGGGCAAAACCGCCCTCGTCGCCCACCGCCGTGGACATGCCCTGGCCGTGGATCAGCTTCTTCAGCATGTGGAAGACTTCAGCGCCCCAGCGCAGGGCTTCGCGGAAGCTGCCCGCGCCCACCGGCAGGATCATCAGTTCTTGCAGGTCGAGCGTGTTGTTGGCGTGCGCGCCGCCGTTGATGACGTTCATCATCGGCACAGGCATGCTCATGGGGCCGCTGCCGCCGAAGTAGCGATACAGCGACAGGCCGGATTCGTCGGCGGCGGCGCGGGCCACAGCCATGCTGGCGGCCAGGATGGCGTTGGCGCCCAGGCGTTCCTTGGATTCCGTGCCGTCCAGTTCGATCAGGGTGCGATCGACGAAGGTCTGTTCCTGGGCGTCCAGGCCCATCAGCGCTTCGGAGATTTCGGTGTTCAGATTTTCAACGGCGCGCAGCACGCCCTTGCCCAGATAACGGCCCTTGTCGCCGTCACGCAGTTCGATGGCTTCGCGGGCGCCGGTGGAGGCGCCGGACGGCACGGCCGCGCGGCCCATGGCGCCGGACTCCAGCAGCACATCGCATTCCACGGTGGGGTTGCCGCGCGAATCCAGAATCTCGCGGCCGATGATATCGACGATTGCACTCATGACTTTACATTCCCTGAACGATAAACATATTCATGACAGCCGCGCCCTCGCGGGCGTTGCGGGCACGGCGGTACTGCCAGGAGTCGTAGAAGGCCTGGGCGGCGGTCATGGACGGAAATTCCATGACGACGGTGCGGCCAGGCTTACGCCCCTCAAGGTGCTTGGTCTCGCCGCCTCGCACCAGGACCTTGGCATCGTACGCGCGCATGGCGAGCGTGGACAGACGCTTGTAGTCTTCGTATTGCGCGGGCTTGGTCACCGTGACTTCGGCGATGATGTAAGCACTCATGGGGTTCCTTCAGAGCAGTGGCGTTGAAAGGGGGACGCCGGATACGGCAAAGCCGCCAGTGTCGCCCAAGGCGGTCTGGCGACGCATATCCGATGCTAATTGGTTGTATCCGAAAGCAGCGCCGCCGCATAGGGCGGCGCTGGGGGACAGGGCCGCGGCCCCGAGGATCCGCTTACGGAACTCGAGACCGCGAACCCGCATTACTCCCCCTGACCGCGACGAGACTTCTGCTCGATGGCGGCGCGGATATAGCTGGAGAACAACGGGTGGCCATCACGCGGCGTGGACGTGAACTCCGGGTGGAACTGCACACCCACAAACCACGGGTGATCGGGCAATTCCATCATTTCCGGCAAGTTCTCGGTCGGCGTGCGGGCGCTGATCACCATGCCGGCCTCTTCCAGGCGCGGCACGTAGACGTTGTTGACCTCGTAGCGGTGACGGTGACGCTCGTTCACTTCGTCGCCGTAGATGGTCTGCGCGCGGGTGCCCGGCTTGATCGGCACGCGCTGCGCGCCCTTGCGCATGGTGCCGCCCAGGTCGGACGAGTTGTCGCGCTTTTCGACCTTGCCTTCGCGGTCCATCCATTCGGTGATCAGGGCCACCACCGGGTGGGGCGCCGACGGATCGAATTCCGTGCTGTTGGCGCCGCCCAGGCCGGCGACATGGCGCGCGAACTCGATGACGGCCAACTGCATGCCCAGGCAGATGCCCAGATAGGGCACGCCGTTTTCACGGGCAAAGCGAATGGCGGCGATCTTGCCCTCGGTGCCGCGCTTGCCGAAGCCGCCCGGTACCAGAATGGCGTCCAGATGCTTCAGTTGGTCGGTGCCGCGGGTTTCGATGTCTTCCGAATCGATGTATTCGATGTTGATCTTCGAGCGCGTATGGATGCCAGCGTGGACCAGGGCTTCCGTCAGCGACTTGTACGATTCGGTCAGGTCGACGTACTTGCCCACCATGCCGATCGTCAACTGGTGCTGCGGATGCTCCAGGGCTTCGACCAGGTTGTCCCACATGGACAGATCGGCCGGCGGCGGGGTCAGGCCCAGCGCTTCGCAGACGATGTTGTCCACGCCTTGCTTGTGCAGCATGGCGGGAATCTTGTAGATGGAGTCGGCATCCCACACGGAAATGACGGCGTCCAGCGGCACGTTCGAGAACATCGAGATCTTGGCGCGCTCGTCGTCCGGAATGGGACGGTCGGCACGGCACAAGAGCGCGTTCGGATAGATACCGATTTCGCGCAGCTTCTGGACCGAATGCTGCGTGGGCTTGGTTTTCAGTTCGCCGGCGGAGGCGATGAACGGCACCAGGGTCAGATGCACGAAGGCCGCGTTGTTGCGGCCCATGCGCAGGCTCATCTGGCGCGCGGCTTCCAGGAAAGGCAGGGACTCGATGTCGCCCACGGTGCCGCCGATTTCGACGATGGCGACGTCCGTGTTGCCGTTCCAGCCGGCTTCAGCGCCACGGGCGATGAAGTCCTGGATTTCGTTGGTGATGTGCGGAATGACCTGGACAGTCTTGCCCAGGTAGTCGCCACGCCGTTCCTTGCGCAGCACCGATTCGTAGATCTGGCCGGTGGTGAAGTTGTTCACCTTGTGCATGCGAGCGGAAATGAAGCGCTCGTAGTGGCCCAAGTCCAGATCGGTTTCGGCGCCGTCTTCGGTGACGAACACTTCACCGTGCTGGAAGGGGCTCATCGTGCCCGGATCGACGTTGATGTACGGGTCGAGCTTCAGCATGGTGACCTGCAAACCACGCGACTCGAGGATGGCGGCGAGCGACGCAGCGGCGATGCCCTTGCCCAGGGAAGACACCACTCCGCCGGTGACAAATACGTATTTGGTCATCGTAATGAGCACCCGGGACGAGCGGGCGCGTGCGGGAAATTTGGATTATAGCCGGGAGGCGGAAGTTATTTGGGTTTTCCCCTAGCGATGACGAGTAACATTTGGCAGCACTCAAATAGTCCCCGCGGCACGGCGCTTGCACGTGGGCTGACAGCGCCGTGATATGTTCGATCCCTAATTTTCAGCTGCTGTTTTTTCTCAACACTCGTCCCTCGCCGATGATCCCTTCCGCCCGATCCCCCACCTCGCTTGCCTGGCGCCTGGCGCTTGTCGCCATCATCGTGCGCCTGGTCTACGCCGCGCTGGTGCAAAGCTACACGATGCTGGGCCTGCCCCAGTCCGAACAGATGCGCGAGATGTATGGCCAGCCTCAGTATCTGATGCCGATGCTGACCAACATCTTGGCGTCCGCCGTCATGGTCGCGCTGACGGTATGGGGCACGATGCACGGCTGGCTGCGCCGCCACGACACCACTGCGGTGGACGAACCGCGCAAGCTGTTCGGCACCTTCATCGCCTTGCAGTTGATCTATACCCTGATGGTTTCGGCCGCCACCGCCTACCTGCATAACGTCGGAATGCTGTTCATCATGGCGCAACGCGACGCGCTGACCGAGCGGTTCGGCATCGACCTGGCCGGGCAGTTCCTGGCCATGGGCGTGCTCTTCCGGATCGTGGCCATCGTGTTGGAAATCCTTGGCATGTTCCTGGCGGTGCGCATCGCCGCCTGGACAGTGCAACGCACGGGGCCCGCGGGCGCGCCCGCCTACGATCGGCGCCACGCGGCCTGGAACACCGGCCTGACCGTGCTGGCCTGGCAGTTGACCGTATCGATCGCCCTGGGCGGCTACCTGCAAATGATGTTTCTGAATGCCGACTGGCCGTCTTTCGTGTTGGGATACCTGGTCCTGCCCGCGCTGCTGTTGGTGCTGTGCACGCTGGTTTGCCTGAACATCCTGCCGCGCCAACTGGGCGCAGTGGGGCCGGGGCGGGCTGTGGTCCACGGCACGATTGTGTTCTGGCTGGCGCAGGCGGCAGGCATCGGCATCGCCTACCTGGCCATCCAGTCGATGAGCTGGAGCCAACTGATACGCGCGGCGCAATCCATCGGCGCGGCCGTGGCGGCACTGGCAATCTATGCCGCGCTGTTGGCCTTGGGATGCATCCTCGGCAAGCTGGCGCTGTATCGCCGCGCCCACGCCACGTAGGCTCGTAGGATGGGTGAAGCGCGCACGGCTGGGGACCAGTGAATTGCCACATGCCGCGCGCAACCCATCGGGCGGTGCGGCGTTCTTGCGGTGGGACGGTGCGGCTTTCTTGCGATGAGGCGGTGCGGCGTTCTTGCGATGAGGCGGTGCGACTTTCTTGCCTTGGGCCGCTGAAGTGCCGCCGTTGCTTGATGGGTTGCGCGCGTTGGGCTGTTTCTTTCTTGCCATGGGCCTGCCGCGCTACACCCATCCTACGGGCGCACGCAACGTCCGATCGTAGGATGGGTGAAGCGCGCGCGGCTGGGGGCCAGTGAATTGCCGCATGCCGCGCGTAACCCATCGGGCGATGCGACGTTCTTGCAATGGGCCGCTGAAGTGCCGCCGTTGCTTGATGGGTTGCGCGCGTTTGTATGGCCCGGGGACATGGGTAACGGGTGTTCGGGGACATAGGTAACACTTCTAGCATCACGGTATGGTCGTTTTTAGGAGCGAGCGATGCCGTGGAAGGAGTCAAGCCTTATGTCCTGCCGAATGGAGTTCGTTCAGCTTGCCCTGCAACCGGGCAGCAATGTGCGGGAGCTTTGCCGGCGTTTCGATATCAGCGCCAAGACCGCATACAAGTGGTTGGGCCGCTACGAGCAGAACGGCCAGGCTGGGTTGCAAGATCTGTCTCGCAGACCAGGCAATAGTCCTGGGCGCACGTGTGAGCAAATCGAAGCGCAGGTGATCGACCTGCACAAGCGTTACCCGTACTGGGGGCCTCGCAAGTTGCGGGCGCTGCTTGGGCCGACTACGGCGCCCGCGCCCAGTACCATCTCGGCAATTTTGCGACGACATGGCTATCGGGTCCAAGGCGAGGACTCGAACGTCGGGCTGGCGAACCAGCGCTTTGAGCATGAGGCGCCAAACCTGTTGTGGCAGATGGACTTCAAGGGGCACTTTGCCCTGACAGACGCGCGTCAGGGACGGTGCCATCCGCTGACGCTATTGGACGATCACTCACGCTACGCCCTGTGCATCCAGGCTTGTGGCGATGAGCGCAGCAAAACTGTGCAGCAGCACCTGAAGGCCGTATTTCGCCGTTACGGATTGCCCGAACGGATCACCGCGGACAACGGCCCATCCTGGGCATCGGTGCGCGGCCTGGGGCTGACAGGCCTGGAGGTTTGGCTCATGCGGCTGGGTGTGCGTATCAGCCACAGTCGCCCTCATCATCCGCAAACCCAAGGCAAGCTAGAACGCCTGCATCGAACGCTCAAGCGCGAGTTGATCCAGGCCCGGGGGTTTAGCAGTCTGCTGGACTGCCAGCAAGCCATGGATCAGTGGCGTGAACAGTACAACCACGTCCGGCCCCACCAGGCGTTGGGGCAGATGCCGCCCCTGTCGAGATATAGACCTAGCCCTCGTCGCTATCCTGCCTCGTTGCCTCCGATCGAATACGAGCCGGGCGATCGAGTGCTCAAGGTCAGGACCAAAGGGCAGATCATTGTGAACGGACGCGTCGTCTTCGTCGGAGAGGGAATGGCGGGTCTGCCTGTCGCGGTCAGACCCTCCTCGCAAGACGGCGTGCTTGATGTCGTCTTCCTGTACAAAATTGTTCAACAGATCGACCTCAGAGCACCCCAATAGGATAAAAACCTATGTGTTACCCATGTCCCCGAACATGTGTCACCCATGTCCCCGGTCCATACACGCGTTGGGCTGTTTCTTTCTTGCCATGGGCCTGGCGCGCTTCACCCATCCTACCGGGTGCGCGCAACGTCCGATCGTAGGATGGGTGAAGCGCGCGCGGCTGGGGGCCAGTGAATTGCCGCATGCCGCGCGCAACCCATCGGGCGATGCGGTGTTCTTGCAATGGGCCGTTGACGCGCGACCGTTGCTTGATGGGTTGCGCGCGGTTCACGCCTGTTTGTTTCTGGCGTTCCTGCCGCGCTTCACCCATCCTACGTGGGTCGTGGCTATGCGTTCAGCAGCGCCGTGCTGCGTTCCAGCCACGCCAACGCTTCGCCTTCCACCAAAGGTGACAGGCGGTCGAAGACCGTCTTGTGATAATCGTTCAGCCAGGCGATCTCGTCGGCGCGCAGCAGCGATACTTCGATGCAGCGCGTGTCGATCGGGCACAGCGTCAAGGTTTCAAAGCACAGGAATTCGCCCAGCTCGGACGTCAGCCAACTGCGGTTGGCGACCAGGTTTTCGATGCGCACGCCCCAACGGCCCGGGCGGTAGATGCCCGGTTCGTTCGACGTGATCATGCCCGGCTCCATCGCCGTATGCGGCCCCGGCATGGCGCGGTAGGAAATCACCTGCGGGCCTTCGTGCACATTCAGGAAGTAGCCCACGCCGTGGCCGGTGCCATGGCCGTATTCCGCACCGCCTTCCCAGATGGGGGCACGCGCAATCGCATCCAGCATGGGCGACGGCGTGCCGCGCGGGAAGGACGCGCGCGACAGCGCGATCATGCCCTTGAGCACCAGCGTGAAATCCACTTTCTGGTCGGCGCTGGGGGTGCCCACCGCGACCACGCGCGTGATATCCGTCGTGCCGCCCAGGTACTGGCCGCCCGAGTCGATCAGCAGCAGGCCATCGCCTTCGATGGTGGCGTGCGATTCCGGCGTGGCGCGGTAATGCGGCATGGCGCCATTGGCATTGAAACCGGCAATGGTGGCGAAGCTGGGGCACACGTAGGCCGGGCGGCGTGCACGGGCGGCGGTGATCTGCTCGTCTATCGTCAGTTCGGTAATGGTTTCCTTGCCCAGCGCGCCTTCGAACCACGAGAAGAATTCGCACAGCGCCGCGCCGTCCTGCGCCATCGCTTGCCGTACATGGGCCAGTTCGGCATCGGTCTTGCGCGACTTCAGCAAGGTCGACGGGTTGATCGCTTCAATGCGCGGCACCGCCGGATCCATGGCATGAAACACTCCGCAGGTGACGCGCGCCGGATCAATCAGCAGCTTTTGGTCGAGTTCCAGCGAAGCCAGGGCGTCCGCGGCCTGCGCATACGCGGCCACTTCGACGCCATCGGCGGCCAGCGTGGCGCGCAGTGCGTCGTCGATCTTGCCGTCCGCCACGAACAGCGTGGCGTGGTCCAGGCCGATCAGCGCATGGCCAACGAACACCGGGTTGTAATCCACGTCCGCGCCGCGCAGGTTCAGCAGCCAGGCGATGTCGTCCACGGTGCAAATGAAATGCACGTCGGCGCCGTGCGCGCGCATGGCGTCACGCACCTGCGCCAGCTTGTCGGCGCGGGCCACGCAGGCCTCGGGCGCGACGTGTTCATAGATCTTCGCGTCGGGCAGGCCGGCGCGGTCGGTCCAGATGTCGTCCAGCAGGTCCGCGCGGATTTCCAGCGTGGCGCCGGACGTGGCGGCGGCGGCCGACAAGGCGCGGAACGCCCCCAGGCCCAGCACCTGCCCATCGACGCCGATGACGTCGCCCGCGCGCGTATTGGCGGCCAGCCAGTCGACATGGCCCGGCGTGGACGCCAGCGCGATCTTCATCAGTTGCACGCCGGTACCGGCCAGTTGCGCCTCGGCCTGCACCCAATAGCGACTGTCCACCCACAGGCCGGCGAAGTCGGCCGTGACGACCAGCGTGCCGACCGACCCCGTGAAGCCCGACAGCCAGCGCCGCCCCTGCCAGCGCGCCGGCAGATACTCGGACAGGTGCGGGTCCGAGGACGGAACGATATAGGCGGACAAACCGCGGCGGCTCATGGCCTGCCGCAATTGGGCGATACGGGCGTCGGTGCTAGACATGGGGGATGGAATCCTTAGCGCAACATGAAAGACATGGCGGCCAGGCTGTTCAGCGTGCGGACGGCCGACTGCATGCTATCCACGGTGAATCGCAAGGTGACGCCGTCCACGCGTTCCAGCGTGGGCCACATGCAGAACAGGTCGGCCAATGCCGCGCTCTGCGTCTGCAACCGGCATTCTATAGGGGCGGCAATGCGGAAAGGAACGGATTTCACCTCGCCGGAAGCGGAGGCCCCTTGCTTCAGCTTGCACACGGCAGTTTCGGCGGCGGCGGCAATGGCACGGCGCGATGCCGTCGGCGACAAGGTCACCCCACTGCCCTGGCCATGGGCCACTTTGGTCTGCACCCATTCGGCGCCGGGGAACGTGTCGCGCGTTTCCGAGATGAACACGTCGTCGCCCGTCGCCAAGATCACCGGCACGCCCATTTCGCCGGCCAGCGCGCCGTACAGGCCCGCTTCACCCAGCTCCATGCCGTTGATGAACACGCGCGCGAACGCAAAGCTGTTGATCGTGTGCGCCAGGATGCCTCGGCCTTGCGAGCGCGAGTGGTAGCCGATCATGAAGACGGCGTCGCAGCCCTCTTCCAGCCCGCCCATCATGCCCAGGTAGCGCGGCTTGCCCAGCACCAGGCGGGCACGCTCGTCCAGACCGTCGGGCAGCAGGTTGCGAAAGCCGCCATGCGAGTCATTGACCAGGATCTCGTCGGCGCCGCCCGCGAATGCGCCTTGTACGGCCGCGTTGGCCTCGGCCGTCATCCAGGCGCGGGCGCGCTCGTACTCGCCATTGCCGGCGCGGACCTGCTCGGGGTGGAAGACGCCGGCGACGCCTTCGATATCGGTGGAAATCAGGATCTTCATGGAATCAGCCTTCAAGGAATTCAGAATGCGGTGTCGGACAGCCATTGGCGCCATTGCGGCGCGGCTTCGCGGATGGCCGCGCGGTGATGGCCGTCGCGCCCGGTGACGGCATCAGCCCGCCACAGCGCGGCGATGATGGCCTGCTCGCAGGCCTCGGCGGCCGCTTCGAACAGCGGGTCGATACGGGTTTCATGCAGCATCGCCACGGCCGGCATGGGCTGCTCGGCTAGTTGCGGCACGGTGTAGGCGGTGGAAAATGCCAGCGCGATGTCGCCGCTGCCATGGCCGAACACCGAGCCCGTGCGCGCCAGGCCCGCGCCCGCGCGCAGCGACAAGCGTCGCAGTTGGCGCGCATCCAGCGGCGCATCAGTGGCCAGCAACAGGATGATCGAACCCTTCTCCGGCACGATCGCGGCATTCTCGCCTTGCTGCGCCAGCCCACGGTCCAACTGATCCGCCAGCCGACGGCCGAACGGGCGGCCCGCCACGGTCAGATTGGGCAGGCGGCCGAAGTTTGCCAGCACCAGCGCGCCGACGGTGTAACGCAAGCCGGGCTGGATGGACGCCACGCGGGATGCTGAACCGATGCCGCCTTTGAACGAAAAGCACGACATGCCGCGCCCCGCGCCTACTGCCCCTTGCGCAAACGATTTGGCGGCGCTGGCATAGGCGTCGGCGTAATGCGCTTCCTGCACGGACAGCGCCTGGATGTCGTTCAAGTAACCGTCATTGCACTCGAAGACCAACGGGTTCACGGTGGCCATGCCGCGCCCGATCTCGGGGTTGGCCGCGATGGCTTGCCGGATCTGCGCATTGGCCACGTTGCCCACGCCAAAGGTGTTGGTCAGCGCGATGGGCGTTTCCAGCACACCCAGCTCTTGCACCTGGATCAGGCCGGTACTTTTGCCGAAGCCGTTCAGCACCGTCGCGGCGGCGGGCACTTTGTCCAGATAAGGGTCGCCGCCATGTGGACGCACGACGGTGACGCCGGTCTGTTGCGCACCGTCTGCCAACGTGCAGTGCCCGACGGTGACGTCACCGACGTCGCAAATCGAATCCAACGGTCCCGACGGCAGCACGCCGATGCGGGGAAGGTCCAGCGCTTGTTTGTCCATGGTTTTCGCCAAGGTCCTTAATGCAAAACGCCGCCGCCCTTCGTTCAGGAGCGACGGCGAGATGTACAGCCCCCACGCCGCGCCCCTTCGGGGCTAGCAGCCCCCCCGGAGGGGGCTGCCCGGCGGCGGGGCCTTTTCTATTTACTTGTGCTTATCACTTGCGATCGATCTTCGGATCGAGCGCGTCGCGCAAGCCGTCGCCCAGCAGGTTGAAGGCCAGCACCGTCAGGAAGATCGCCAGCGCCGGGAAAATGGCCACGTGCGGGGCGATCACCATGTCGGCGCGCGCTTCGTTCAGCATGGCGCCCCACTCCGGCGTGGGAGGCGATGCGCCCATGCCCAGGAACGACAAGCTGGCAGCGGTGATGATCGACGTGCCGATACGCATCGTGCCGTACACCACGATCGGCGAGATCGTGCCGGGCAGGATGTGGCGCATGATGATCGTCCAGTCGGATGCGCCCACGCTCTTGACCGCTTCGACATAGGTCATCTGCTTGATCGACAGCGTGTTGCCGCGCACCAGGCGGGCAAACGCCGGCACGCTGAACACGGCCACGGCCACGATCACGTTGATCATGCTGGAACCCAGCACGGCCACCACGCCGATGGCCAGCAGCATGCCCGGGAATGCCAGCAGCACGTCCGAGATGCGCATCGTGATGCGTTCCCACCAGCCTTCGTAGTAGCCGGCCATCAAGCCCATGAAGGTACCCACGATTGCGCCCATGGCCACCGACAGGAAGCCCGCGGCCAGCGAGATCCGCGCGCCCATGACGATGCGGCTGAAGATGTCGCGGCCCAGCGAATCCACGCCCAGCCAGTGGGTCAGCGACGGGCCGGCGTTCAGCGCGTCGTAGTCGAAGAAGTTCTCGGCGTCGAAGGGCACGATCCACGGCGCGAAGGCCGCAACCACCACCAGCAACAGCACGAAGATGCCGGCGCCCACGCCCAGCTTCTGCTTCTTGAATTTGCGCCAGAACTCGGTGGCGGGCGTGCGCACGTCGTTCTTCGGAACGGCGGCAATAGTCGTGGCGGGTGTCGTATTGCTCATGGCCGCCTCACTTGTAACGGATGCTGGGATTGATGACGCCATAGAGCACGTCGACAATCAGGTTGATCAAAATGAATTCCAGCGAGAACAGCAGCACAAGGCCCTGAATCACCGGATAGTCGCGTTGGGTCACGGCGTCAACCAGCAGGCGGCCAAGGCCGGGCCAGTTGAAGACGGTTTCCACCACGATCGAGCCGCCCAGCAAGAAGCCGAATTGCAGGCCCATCATGGTGACGACCGGAATCAGCGCATTGCGCAGCGCATGCTTGATGATGACGCGGCGCTCGGTCAGCCCCTTGGCGCGGGCGGTGCGCACGAAGTCTTCCTGGATGACTTCCACGAACGACGCCCGGGTAAAGCGCGCCATGACGGCGGCTACCGCGGCGCCCAGCGTGATGGACGGCAAGATGTAGTGTTGCCAGGTTGAGGCGCCCACGGTCGGCAGCCAACCCAGATTCACGGAAAACACCTGCATCAGCATCATGCCCAGCGCGAACGCGGGGAAAGAAATGCCTGACACCGCCAGTGTCATGCCAAGACGGTCGGGCCAGCGATTGCGCCAGACCGCCGAGACAATGCCGATGATCATGCCGAAGGTCACTGACCACGCCATGCTGGCGAGCGTCAGCCACAGCGTGGGCATGAAGCGGTCGGAAATTTCGGTCGAGACGGGGCGCTTGGTACGCAGCGAGGTACCCAGGTCGCCTTGCAGCATGTTGCTGAAGTAGCGCACGAACTGCTGCGGCAGAGGCAGATCCAGCCCAAGTTCCTTGCGCACGAGCTCAACGGTTTGCTGGTCGGCCTCCTGGCCCGCGGCCAGCCGCGCCGGGTCGCCCGGAAGCATGTGCACAAACAGGAACACGACCACGGCTACCAGCAGCAGCGTGGGGATCATGCCCAGAAGACGTTTGACGATGTAGGTCAGCATTGAAATTCCTGCAACATCGGCGGGGACACCGCGCCCCCGCCGAATGTGGCCTTACAAGGGCCCGAAGGCCCCGAGAGTGACTGCTAGGTTTACTGCTTCAGGTCGATGTCGCCGAACCAGAACGAGGTGTCCGGTTCCACGTACACGCCCGACAGGTTCTTCGACTTCACATACAGGTTGTTCTGGGTCACCAGGAAGGCCCACGGGGCGTCCTTCCAGATGGTTTCCTGAACGTTCTTGTAGATTTCCGTCTTCTTCGCGCGATCGGTCGTGGCCAGGGCTTCTTGAACGCCGGCGTCAACCGTCTTGTTCGAGTAGTACGACACGTTGTTCAGCACCGGCGGGAAAGCGGCGGTGGTCAGCAACGGACGCAGGCCCCAGTCGGCTTCACCGGTCGAGGACGACCAGCCGGCGTAGTACATGCGAACCTTGGCGTCTTCCGGCTTTTGCACTTGCTGCACACGCTGACCCGATTCCAGCACTTCAACCTGCACCTTGATGCCGACTTGCGCCAGTTGCTGCTGCAGGAACTGAACCACCTTCACCGAGGTGCCGTCGTTATAGGCGGACCACAGCGTGCTTTCGAAGCCGTTGGGGTAGCCGGCTTCGGCCAGCAGGGCCTTGGCCTTCTTCAGGTCATACGGCCACGGGCCGGTCTTGTGGGCAAAGTCCACGCCCTTGGGCACCACGCCGTCAACGACGGTGGCATAGCCCGAGAAAGCGACCTTGGCCAGGGCTTCCTTGTTGATGGCGTAGTTGATGGCTTCGCGCACCTTGACGTTGTCGAACGGCTTTTGCTGCGTGTTCATCGACAGGTAGCGGGCCATGATCGAGTTCTGGTGATCGACCACGTCCAGCTTGTCGTTCTTCTTCAGCACGGCGGCTTGTTCGAACGGCACCGGGAAAGCGAACTGCGCTTCGCCCGTCTGCACCACGGCGGCGCGGGTGTTGTTGTCGGTCACGGTACGGAAGGTCAGCGTGTCGACCTTCGGGTAGCCCTTCTTCCAGTAGCCGTCGAACTTCTTGACCTTCAGGTATTCAGCCGGCTTCCATTCGACGAATTCGAACGGGCCGGTGCCCACCGGGTGGAAACCGATTTCCTTGCCGTACTTGGCCAGGGCGGCCGGCGAGATCATCATGGCGGCCGGGTGGGCCAGCGCGTTGATGAAGGCCGAGAACGGCTTCTTCAACGTGATCTTGATGGTCATCGGGTCAACCACTTCGGTCTTGTCGATGACGCTGAACTGGATGTAGCGCGACAGGCGGTTGTCCGGATTGGCCGGACGATCGAAGTTGATCTTGACCGCTTCGGCGTTGAAGTCGGTGCCGTCGTGGAACTTCACGCCGGGACGCAGCTTGAACGTGTAGACCAGGCCGTCTTCGCTGACGCTGTAGTCGGTGGCCAGCACCTTCTGGATCTTCAGGTCTTTGTCGAACTCGAACAGGCCTTCGTAGTAGGCCTTGCCGGCAGCCTGGTTCAGGGTGCTGTTGGTGTTGTACGGATCAAGCGTTTCCAGTGCGATGGAGACGGCAAACGTCACGTCCTTGGACGCATGCGCCAACGGCGAAGTGAGCACGCCGAAGGCCACCGCGGCGGCGGCCATCAGCTTGGTGGGGCGCAAAACTTTCATCATTGCAACTCCTGGTTCCAAATTGGAATTAGGGGGTTTGGTGGAAGAAAAACGAGTACGACAACGGAATCAATACGCGCCGCCGACCGCATGGCGGGCAACGAAGTGATCGGTTCCAACCTGCACCAGCGGCTGCACCACGGGCTCGTCGCCGAGCTTGCGGATCGGGCTGGGAATTTCATCGGACAACAAGGTGCGCTTCAGGTGGCGGCGCGCCGGATCGGCGATCGGCACGGCCGACATCAGCTTCTTGGTGTACGGGTGCTGCGGGTTCTCGAAGATGGCGCGGCGCGGACCGATCTCGACGATCTGGCCCAGGTACATCACCGCCACGCGGTGGCTGACCCGTTCCACCACGGCCATGTCGTGCGAAATGAACAGGAACGAAATGCCCATGTCGCGTTGCAGGTCGATCAGCAGGTTCACGATCTGCGCCTGGATGGATACGTCCAGCGCCGACACGGATTCGTCCGCGATCACCACCTTGGGATTCAGGGCCAGCGCGCGCGCGATGCAGATGCGCTGGCGTTGGCCACCCGAAAATTCGTGCGGATAACGCTGCGCCATTTCAGGCGGCATGCCCACGCGCTCAAGCAGCTCAGCCACGCGGCGCTCGGCTTCCTTGCCCTTGGCCACGCCGTGCACCAGCAGCGGTTCCATGATGGAAAAGCCGACGGTCACACGCGGGTCCAGCGAGGCAAACGGGTCCTGGAACACGAACTGGATGTCGCGGCGCAGGGATTGCAATTCGTTGTTCTTCAGGCTGACGATGTCGCGGCCGCCGAACTTGATCTCGCCGCCCTGGCTTTCCACCAGGCGCAGCAGCGAACGGCCGGTGGTGGACTTGCCGCAGCCCGATTCCCCCACCAGCGACAGCGTTTCGCCGGGGTAGAGATCAAAGCTGACCTTCTCCACCGCATGCACGCGGCGTTGCACGCGGCTCAGGATGCCGCCGCGCAGGTCGAAGCGGGTCACCAGGTTGCGCACGGAAAGAATCGGCTCGCGCTTGGCGGCCGGCACTTCCTGCGTGCTGGCAATGCCGGGTTCCGCCACGGGCTGGACCTGGCCTTCCACTTGCAGCAAGGGGAAACGCGCGGGCAAGTCGGTGCCTTCCATCGCGCCCAGCTTCGGCACGGCGGACAGCAGCGCCTTGGTGTAGCTGTGGCGCGGCTCGGCGAACACCTGTTCCGACGGGCCTTCCTCGACCTTGTCGCCGCGATACATCACCAGCACACGGTCGGCCACTTCGGCCACCACACCCATGTCGTGGGTGATGAACACCACGCCCATATGCATTTCTTCCTGCAGCTGACGGATCAGTTGCAGGATCTGCGCTTGAATGGTGACGTCCAGCGCGGTGGTGGGTTCGTCGGCAATCAGCAGCGCGGGCTTGCAGGCCAGCGCCATGGCGATCATCACGCGCTGGCGCATGCCGCCCGACAGTTGATGCGGGTAGCGGTCCAGCACCGACTTGGCTTCCGGAATGCGCACCTGCTCCAGCATGCGCAGCGCTTCGGCGCGCGCGGCGGCGGCGTCCTTGCCCTGGTGCTGGCGGATCGATTCGGCAATCTGGTCGCCGGCGGTGAACACCGGGTTCAAGGACGTCATCGGCTCCTGGAAGATCATGGCCATGTCGGCGCCGCGCACATTGCGCATGACGCGCTGGCTGGATCCGGCCAAATCGACCACGGAGCCGTTACGCCGACGCAGCGCCATGCGGCCCTGGGCGATGCGGCCACCGCCATGTTCCACCAGACGCATCAGGGCCAGGGACGTCACCGACTTGCCCGAACCCGATTCGCCCACGATGGCCAGGGTTTCACCCCGGTCCACATGGAACGACAAGTTACGCACGGCTTCGACCGTGCGCTCCGAACCCACGAAGCGCACCGTCAGGTCGTCGACCTGGACCACGCGGTTTTCCGGCAGCGCCAGGCTGTTTGCGCGATCAACCATCTTTATTAATCCCCAAAATCAAAACAGAACCCGCCACGCTTATCGGTAGATAGCAGTGACCGGCTTTTCGCCAACGCGGGCGTAACCCCGATACATGCCTTCCGTGTTGAACGGCAAGGCCACATTGCCCTGGGCGTCAACGGCCACCAGGCCGCCCTTGCCGCCGATGGTGGGCAGTTTTTCCATTACGACGCGGTCCGCGGCTTCTTGCAGCGACGCCCCGCAATACTCCATCTGGGCCGCAACGTCATACGCGGCAACCATGCGGATGAACATCTCGCCGGTACCCGTGGTGGATACGGCGCAAGTCTTGTTGCTGGCGTAGGTGCCCGCGCCGATCATGGGCGCGTCGCCGACGCGGCCGACCTGCTTGTTGGTGATGCCGCCGGTTGACGTGGCCGCGGCCAGATTGCCCTCTGCATCCACGGCCACCGCGCCCACCGTGCCGAACTTCTTGTCGGCGTCCAGCGGGTCGGCCGGCGCGGGCTGGCCGCGCGCAACCATGGCTTGACCATCGTGGTCCAGCACGGCGGCGTCCGGCGTTTCGCGCTGCACACGCAGCAATTGTTCGCGGCGAGCCTCGGTCGAGAAGTACGACGGGTCAACGATTTCCAGGCCTTCGGCCTTGGCGAAGGCTTCGGCGCCCTCGCCCACGAAGAACACGTGCTTGCTGTTTTCCATGACACGGCGCGCCAAGAACACCGGGTTGCGCACGCAGTTCACGTTGGCGATGGCGCCCGAACGCAGCGTGGCGCCGTCCATGATGGAGGCGTCCAATTCATGCGTGGCCGCGCTGGTGAACACGGCGCCGTGGCCGGCGTTGAACAAGGGGCAGTCTTCCAGCAGGCGCACGGCTTCGGTCACGGCGTCCAGGGCGCTGCCGCCACGGGCCAGCACGGCCTGGCCGGCCGTCAGAATGGACTCCAGGGCGGCCAGGTATTCCTGTTCTTTCTCGGGCGACATGGCCGCGCGGGACATCGCGCCGGCGCCACCGTGAATGGCAATCACGGGTTGAATCATCGTTTACCTACTCCATGGATAAGCCACGGCATCACGGACTGGGTCACCCCAGCGGCTGCCGCAACGGAATTCTCGGCCCGATAGGCCACCGCGGCGGACAGGGCTTCGATCAAGCCCAGCGCGGCGGTTTCGGAATTTGGGATCAACTGGCGCGCCGAATACGCATACAACACCACGGACGCGGTGGGCGCCAGGGGCGACGTGGGCTTGTCGGTCAGCACCAGTACCGGCACGCCGGCTTGCTTGGCGGCGGCGGCCAGCGTCACGGTGTCGGCCAGATAGCGGGGGAAACCAATGGCAATGACCAGGTCCTTGGCGGTCATGCGCGACATCTGCCGCGCCGCGTGCGACACGCCGCCCGGCCCGGCCAGCGATTCGACGGAACGCAGGTGCATGCACAGGCCGCGCTGCAGCAGGCCGGCCAGGAAACCGCTGGCGCCGAAGCCGATGATGAAGACGCGCTCGGCGGCCAGGATGGATTGCACCGCCTGTTCACAGGCGCCCGAGTCCAGCGCCTGCAAATTGCGCTGGGCGTTGCGGATGTCTTCTTCAAGCGTGGCGGCAAAGATCTGCACGGCGCTGGCGGAATGCGCCAATTCGGTGCGCAGCTTTTCCACGGGTTCCAGCGCGGCTTCGAATCCGCGCGCCAGCTCGGCACGAAACTGCGGGTAGCCCGGCAAGTCCAGGGCACGCGCAAAGCGGTTCGCCGTCGCCACCGACACCCCGACCGCCACGGCGAATTCGTCGACGGTCATGGTGGCCACGCGGAACTGATGTGCCAGCACGTACTCGGCCATCTTGTGCTGAGTCCGGCTCAGCGCGGGCTGAGCCCGGGCGATCCGATCAGCGATCGACAGTACGGCCTTGTTCATCTTTTTGGGGTGCGTCTTAGCGGGTGTTGGTGTAAATCTGTTTACACGCAAATTTTAAATAAGAAAATTCCTTTTCATACTCAGGGTATACCCGTGAATTTATGTAACGGTGGACGAAAAGAAACGGGGCCGGTTTGAGGTACGCTATCGGCGCCTCTTTTTCTTCCCTTGGAATGCCGCAATGCCCGATTGGATCTGCAAGCCCCACCAGGAACTGACCGTTGCCGAGATCTACTCGATTCTCCAGCTACGCACGGAAGTGTTTGTCGTTGAGCAGGAATGCATCTTTCAGGACATCGACGGGAAGGATCTGGTCGGGCAGACCTCGCACTTGATGGCTTGGCAGGGAGATCAGTTGGCTGCGTATTGCCGCATTCTTGATCCGTCACTGAATAAGAACGGTGATATTGAGATTGGCCGGGTCATCAGCGCGCCCTGGACGCGCGGCCAGGGGCTGGGGCATGAGTTGATTCGCCATGCGATGGCGGAAGTGCGCCGGCGCTGGCCGGGTCGTGCGATGTACCTGGGGGCGCAGGCCCGGCTGCGGGCTTACTACGGCGGGCACGGGTTTGTGGAAGTGACCGAGGAATATATCGAGGACGGGATTCCGCACGTGGGGATGCGGTTGGGGTGACGCGGGGGCTGCTGCAGGGTGAAAAAAAACGTTCCCTTGGGAGCGTTTTGCAGGTACGCGCCCACTGGGAGCGCTTGTTGGTTTTTGCGGGGCTAGACGGGTTGCTTGTTGCGTTGCTTGATGGGTTGCGCGCGATCGGCACTTTTGTTTTTGCCTTGAGGTTCGCGCGCTTCACCCATCCTACAGGGCCGAAACGTCTAGCTTGGCCAGGGTTTTGGACTGGATTTCATCGACCGTAACGCCTGGCGCCGTTTCCAGCAGTTTCAGGCCATTTTCCGTGACTTCCATCACGCCCAGGTCGGTGATGATCAGGTCGACCACCCCTACGCCGGTCAGCGGCAGGTTGCATTCCGGCAGCAGCTTGATGTCTTCGGTGCCGTCCTTCTTCTTGGCCACGTGTTCCATCAGGACCACGACGCGGCCAACGCCGGCCACCAGGTCCATCGCGCCGCCCATGCCCTTGACCATTTTGCCGGGAATCATCCAGTTGGCCAGGTCGCCCTTTTCGGACACCTGCATCGCGCCCAGGATGGCCAGGTTGATCTTGCCGCCGCGGATCATTGCAAACGAATCGGCGGACGAGAAGATCGACGAGCCCGGCAGCGTCGTCACCGTCTGCTTGCCGGCGTTGATCAGGTCAGCGTCGACTTCGGCGTCGGTGGGAAACGGGCCGATGCCCAGCAGGCCGTTCTCGGATTGCAGCCACACCTCAACACCCTTGGGCACGTGGTTGGCCACCAGGGTCGGCAGGCCGATACCCAGGTTCACATAAAAACCGTCTTGCAGCTCGCGCGCGGCGCGCGCCGCCATTTCATCGCGGGACCATGCCATGTCGTCTTCTCCTTAGGCCGGGCGAGTGGTGCGTTGTTCGATGCGCTTTTCCGGCGTCGTGTTCAGCACGATCCGTTGCACATAGATGCCGGGCAGGTGGATCTGATCGGGATCCAGGCTGCCGGTGTCAACGATCTGTTCAACCTCAACCACCGTGAACTTGCCGGCCATGGCGACGTTCGGGTTGAAGTTGCGGGCCGTCTTGCGGAACACCAGGTTGCCGCTGCGGTCGGCGATGTGCGCCTTGACCAGCGACACGTCCGGCGTCAGCGAACGTTCCATCACGTATTGCTGGCCGTCGAACTCGCGGATTTCCTTGCCGTCGGCCACGATGGTGCCCACGCCGGTGCGGGTGAAAAAGGCGGGAATGCCCGCGCCGCCGGCGCGCAGCTTCTCGGCCAGCGTGCCCTGCGGGGTGAACTCAAGCTCGAGTTCGCCCGACAGGTACTGGCGTTCGAATTCCTTGTTTTCGCCCACGTAGGACGCGATCATCTTGCGTACCTGGCGCGTGTTCAGCAGTTGGCCCAAGCCAAAGCCGTCGACGCCCGCATTGTTGCTGACGCAGGTCAGGTCCTTCACGCCTGAATCCCGCAGCGCGGCGATCAGGGCCTCGGGAATACCGCAAAGGCCGAAACCGCCCACGGCGATCATCTGACCGTCCTTGACGATGCCTGCCAGCGCCTCCTGGGCGCTTGCAAAAACCTTGTCCATCGCTCCAACTCCTAGTTAAGGTCTAACCGAAGAGAGCCCGCCCCGCCGCTTGCGCGGTGTGTCCCATGGGGGAACAAGAAAATCGGGGTGAGCCTTGTTTTTCCTTGGAGCGCGGCTGCCGGCGTCGGCCCCAGACGGCATCGCTACACTGCCCGATGTCTCTGGGTCGCGGCGCCGAGGGTGGCGCGCCCCTTTAGTTCTCGTGATTTTGCGCTTGATTTTAACGGCATGACGGGCGATTCCGCGCCCCTAATCTCAAGCGGCCGCCTGAAATTGCGTGGCCATCTGCGCCAGCACTTCGGGCGGCCACGGTGCGGACGTATTGGCCACGTAGTCCATCCAGACTAGCACGTTGCGCCCGCGCGCATAGGGGCCGGCGTCGTCGCCGACCTTCTCCAGCAAGAGCTCGAATTCGGCGCTGGAACGGCCGATGCGCGTGACCTTGTGGATGACCCGGACCGTGGCTGGGTACGTCAGCGGGCGCAGAAAATCGCAGGAGGCGTGGGCCAGGATGGCGCCGTTGTCGGCGGGCAGCTCGAAGCCCGCGTCATACAGGATCTGCATGCGGGCCTCTTCCATGAGGCGGAAATACAGCGTGTTGTTCAGATGATTCAAGGCGTCTGAGTCGCCCCAACGCAAAGGCAATTCCACCTGATGGGTATCGCCCACCGCCAGAATCCGCGCAGACAGATTGTCCGGGTTCACCAATTACTCCTGAAGGCTAAAAGAAATACGAAGGCGTACACGGCCTCCGCCTGCAATACAATCGCCGATAATACTTCCAGCCAAATATGGAATACATACGGGGAGCTTTGCAAATGTCTGAACGCGAGTCGATGGAATATGACGTGGTCGTGGTTGGCGGTGGACCCGCCGGCTTGGCCACCGCAATCCGTCTAAAGCAGCTGGCCGCTGAAAAGAATCAGGAAATCGGCGTATGCGTCCTGGAGAAAGGCGCGGAACTGGGTGCACACATCCTGTCCGGCGCCGTCATGGACCCGCTGGCGCTGACCGAACTTATCCCCGATTGGAAAGAAAAAGGCGCACCGCTGACCGTGCCGGTCACGCAGGACAAGTTCATGTTCCTGTCCCAGACCGGCGCGCGCACCACGCCAAACTGGATGCTGCCGCCCTGTTTCCACAACGAGGGCAACTACATCGTCCGCCTGGGCGACGTCGTCAAATGGATGGGCGAGCAAGCCGAGGCGCTGGGCGTGGACATCTTCCCCGGCTTTGCCGCGGTTGAAGTGCTGTACGACGAAAACGGCGCCGTGCGCGGCGTGGCCACCGGCGACATGGGCGTGGCCCGCGACGGTTCGCACACCGACCACTACCAGCCCGGCATGGAACTGCATGCCCGCTACACCGTGTTCGGCGAAGGCTCGCGCGGCCAACTGGGCCGCCAACTGATCGAACGCTTCAAGCTGGACGACGGCCGCAACCCGCAGTCCTACGGCATCGGCATCAAGGAAATGTGGGAAGTCGACCCGGCGCAATCCAAGCCCGGTCTCGTCATCCACACGGCCGGCTGGCCGCTGGATTCCGACACCTACGGCGGTTCGTTCCTGTACCACCTGGACAACAACCTGGTGGCCGTGGGCATGATCGTCGGCCTGGATTACGCCAACCCCTGGCTGTCGCCGTTCGACGAATTCCAACGCTACAAGACGCACCCCGCCATCCGCGGCACGTTCGAAGGCGGCAAGCGCATTGCCTACGGCGCGCGCGCCATCACGGCGGGCGGCCTGATGTCCTTGCCCAAGCTGACGTTCCCGGGCGGCGTGCTGGTCGGCTGCGAAGCCGGCTTCCTGAATGCGTCCCGCATCAAGGGCAGCCATGCCGCCATCAAGTCGGGCAAGATGGCCGCCGAAGCCGCGTTCGACGCCCTGCTGGCCGACCGCCGCCAGGACGAACTGGCCGCGTATCCGAAGGCTTTCGAAAGTTCGTGGCTGCACGCGGAATTGAACAAGGCGCGCAACTTCAAGCAGTGGTTCAAGAAGGGCCGCACCATCGCCACGTTGATGACGGGCGTGGAGCAACTGCTGCTCAAGGGCAAGATGCCCTGGACCCTGCGCCACAACAAGCCCGACCACGCCTGTCTGCAACCGGCGTCCGAATGCGCGCGCATCGACTACCCGAAGCCCGATGGCAAGCTCACCTTCGACAAGCTCAGCTCGGTGTTCATTTCGAACACCAACCACGAAGAGAACGAGCCCATCCACCTGACCTTGAAGGACCCGTCCGTGCCGGTGCAGGTGAACCTGGCCAAGTACGGCGGCCCGGAATCGCGTTACTGCCCGGCCGGCGTGTACGAGTTCATCAAGGACGACCACGGCGAGGACCGCTTGCAAATCAACGCGCAAAACTGCGTGCACTGCAAGACTTGCGACATTAAAGACCCCACCCAGAACATCGTCTGGGTCGCCCCGCAAGGCGGCGAAGGGCCGGTCTACAGCGGCATGTAAATCCCGACCAGGGTTGTTGGATACCCTGCCTCAAGGCGCCTTCCGGGGCGCCTTTTTCACGAACCAAGGCGGCATCATGACTGAACGCGTACTTCTCATTGGCTGTGGCGACCTTGGCCAGCGCGTGGCCCGGCGCTTCCTGGCGCGTGGCGACCAGGTGACCGCGCTGCGCCGCCACCCGCCCGCCGACGACAGCGGCATTCAATGGCTGCAAGGCGACATCACTCGCGCGGACACCCTGCCCGCGCTGCCCGAAGGCGTCACGCGGCTGATCCATCTGCCCGCCCCCGGTGGGCGCGACCCGGCCTTGTATCGCGGCGTCTTCATCGATGGCTTGCAGAACGTACTGAACGTGTTGGATACGTTGCAGTTGAAGCGCGTGGTGTTAGTGTCATCCAGCGCCGTGTATGGCGAACACCATGGCGACTGGGTCACCGAAGATACGCCGCCCGCGCCACAAGGCTTCAACGGCCAGATTCTGCTTGAAGCAGAAGCCGCGCTGGCCGCGCGCGGTCTGTCGTCTACCGCGCTGCGGTTGGCCGGACTGTACGGACCCGGCCGACTGCAATTGATCGAGCGCCTGCGCAGCGGCGCGGCAGGCGCGCCGACGCAGCCTGAACATTGGGCCAACCGTATCCACATCGACGACGCGGCAGCCGCCGTGGTGCACCTGGCGCTGTTGCCCAAGGTTGAACCGGTTTATATCGGGTGCGACGACACACCGCTGCCGCTGCGCACGCTCTACGCCGAGCTCGCTGCCATGATTGGCGCGCCCGCGCCGCGTGTCGCCCCTGCCCCGGCGAATGTGGGCAGCAAGAAGCTCAGTAACGGGCGGCTGCGCGCCAGCGGCCTCACGCTGCAATGGCCGGATTCACGCCAGGGTTACGCGGCGCTGCTGGCGGACGCTGGCGCCCGCCTGCCCGGCACGTCGCGGGCATAGTTCGGCCGGCATCGAATCGTTGCATGCCCGGGAGGCAGATACTGGCAGCCGGATCTCCTACCGGCCACGCCATGCTTCCCGCCCATCCCCTGCTTGCCGTCACGCACGACGACCCCTACCCCTACTACGCCGCGCTAGCGCGCGAGAAGCCCCTGTACCGAGAGGACGCGCCAGGCCTTTGAGTCGCCTGCCACCCTGACACGATCACGGCCGTGGTGCGCAATCCAGCTGCGCGCGTCCGTCCGCCATCGGAACCTGTGCCGCGCGCCCTGCACGCCGATAGCGCTGCGCAGATTGCCGCGTTCCTGTCCGCCCTGCCCACCACCGCCAATGTGGACCAGAGAGCCGCCGGACATGCCGCTGCCGACGCGCTGCAACGCCGCCTGGAATCCTTCCTGCTTGCCGCCGACGCCGACGCGATCGTCGACCACGTCATCCGCCACGATCCGCCCCTGCACAACACGCGGCGGTTCCTGGCATCCCGTTTCCGGTACCGACCGCTGCCCAATGCACGCGTGCCGCAGTTTGCGTTTTCAAAGGAACCCAACCCATGATTGCCGTGATATTCGAAGTCGAACCCGCCAATGGCAACCCCGGTCCTTATCTGCACATTGCCGCCGGCTTGATCGACGAGCTCAAGACCATAGATGGCTTCATCTCGGTGGAGCGCTTTCAAAGCCTGAGCACGCCGGGCAAACTGCTGTCCCTGTCGTTCTGGCGCGATGAAGACGCCGTGAAGAGCTGGCGCTCGCTGGAGTCGCATCGCCGCGCCCAGGAAGCGGGACGCGGCGGTGTATTCCAGAACTATCGGCTGCGCGTAGCGCACGTGCTGCGCGACTATGGCATGAACGCGCGCGACGAAGCGCCCGCCGACAGCCGCAGCCGGCACGGCTGACGCGTCAGGCGGCTACCGTTTCGGCCAACGCCAAGCCGGCTGCCAGCGCAACGCGATGCGTGGCGCCGGATGCCGGCACTGCCGTCATGGCGGGTGCGGCCACGTCCGCGCCGAGGGACGGATCAAAGTAGTCCGCATCGGGGCGGCGCGTGCCGGCAGGCAGGTCGCGCACTTGCACACGGAATCCTTCCGCCGCACTGCCGCGCAATTCGGGCACGGCCTGCAATAGCCGGCGCGTGTACGGATGCGTCGGATGATCGAACACCTCGTCGCGCGATCCTTCTTCGACGATATGCCCGCGCAGCATCACGACCACGCGGTCGGCGATCTGCTCGACCACGCCCAGGTCATGGGAAATCAGCAGACACGCAAAGCCATAGGAACGCTGCAAGGACATCAGCGTTTCCAGAACCTGCTTCTGCACGGTCACGTCCAGCGCCGACACGGGTTCATCCGCGATGATCACTTCTGGCCGCATCACCAGCGCCCGCGCAATGGCGACGCGCTGGCGTTGCCCGCCCGACAACTCATGCGCATAGCGCTCGGCATAGCCGTCGCCCAACCCCACATCGTGCAACGCCTGATCCACGCGCTGTTGCCGCGCATCTGGCGTGATGCCCGCTTCCAATCTCAGCCCCTCGCCCACCAGCGCGCCGATGGTCATGCGGGGATCGAGCGACGAATACGGATCCTGAAACACCATCTGAATGCGGCGGCGCGCCGTGCGCCAGATGCCGCCCTCGCCACCCGGCGGCAACGCTTGCCCATCCAGCGCAATGCGCCCCTGCGCCTGCGGCACCAGGCCCAGTATCGACATCATGACGGTCGTCTTGCCGCTGCCCGATTCGCCAACAATGGCCAACGTTTCGCCCGGAGCCACCTGGAAGCTCGCCTGATGCACCGCGCGCACGAAACGCTTGCGGCGCCAGCCACCGCGCACGGCGTAGTCGATGGCCAGTTGGTCCACCTGCAAGATCGGCGCACCCGTGACGGGCGCGCGCGCCGGACCGCGCTTTGGCAGCGCATCCAGCAGGCTCAAGGTGTACGGGTCCGCCGGACGCGACAGCACTTGCGACACATCGCCCATTTCCACCGCACGGCCTCGGCACATCACCAGCACGCGCTGCGTGTACGCGGCCACCAGCGCCAGGTTGTGGCTGATGAAGATCAGCGCCGTGCCTTGCTCGCGCGTCAGCTCGACCATCAGGTCCAGCACTTCCTTTTGCACGACGCAGTCCAGCGCGGTGGTGGGTTCATCGGCGATCAGCAGGCGTGGCTTGAGCAGCATGACGCCCGCCAGCAGGATGCGTTGCCGCATGCCGCCCGAGAACTCGTGGGGATACCGCTTCATGCAATCGCGCGCATCGCGCACCCGTACGCGTTCAAGCATCTGAACGGCCGCATCCCACGCCGCGCTGCGCGTCATGCTCCGGCGCAGGACCAGCGCTTCGATCAGCTGTTCGCCCACGCGGAATGCGGGGTTCAAGGACACCATGGGCTCCTGGAACACCATGCCGATACCGGTGCCACGCGTGGTCTGCCAATCGCCCGCACTTTGCGGCAGCACGTCGCGGCCGTCGAACAATGCCCGCCCGTTAGTGATGCGCGCGGCATCCGGCAACAGGCCCAACAACGCCTTGCCGATCAACGTTTTTCCGCTGCCGGATTCGCCCACGATGGACAGCGATTCGCCGGCCTGAAGATCGAAGGACACGCGGTTCACCACCGGTGCGTTATCGCGCTTGCCGGGAAAGCGGATTTCCAGATCGCGCACCGACAACAGGGGCGCGGCGCCGGCCGGGGAATGATCAGGCGCGTTCATGCCATCACCCCTCGCATGCGCGGATCCAGGCGGTCGCGCACTGCATCGCCCAACAGATTGATGCCCAGCAGGCTTAGCGAAATCATCGTGCCCGGAAACAACGCCAGCCAGATCGCCTGGTCCATGGCGTTGCGGCTTTCGGACAGCATGCCGCCCCACGTCGCTAACGGTGGCGGCACGCCCAACCCCAGGAAGGACAAGGCGCTTTCAGCCAGCAACGCCGACCCGAAGATGGACGTTGCGAAGATCAGCAGCGGCGCCAAGCAGTTGGGCAGCACGTGGCGGAACACCGTCCACAAACCGCCATGCCCGGAGGCGCGCGAGGCAATGACGAAGTCCCGCTGCCGCAGCGACAGCGCCGCGCCGCGCGCAATGCGCGAGACGGATGGCGAATACGCCAGGCCCAGCGCAAGTACCACGCCCCACTTGGATGGGCCCAGCACCGTCATGATGCCCAGCGCCAGCAATAACCCGGGAAACGCCATCATGGAATCGACCAGCACGCTGATGCCCCGATCCACCCAGCCGCCCGCATAACCCGCCGCCACGCCGATGGTTGTGCCCAGCGCCAACGCCAGCAGCACCGAGAACACGCTGACCGCCACGCTGACGCCCGCGCCCGCCATCAGGCGCGACAAGACGTCGCGGCCGAACTCATCGGTGCCCAGCCAATATTCGGCCGACGGCGGCGAAAAGCGCGCCAGCAGATCGCCTTCCAGCGGATCGTGCGGCGTATACACCAACCCCACCAGCGCCATCAGCACCACGCCCGCCACCAGGGCGCCGCCCACGACGGCATTGGTATGTTTGAAACCCGCTTTGAAACCCGTCATGACGTTCCTATTGAAGCTTCACGCGCGGATCGAACAGCGGATACAGCAGATCCACCACCAGATTGACCGCCACGTACAACAACGCAATAAACAGCAGGCAGCCCTGCACCACCGGATAGTCCCGCGCATAGATGCTTTCCACCAGCAGCCGGCCGATGCCCGGCAAGGTGAAGACGGTTTCTATCACCGCAGCGCCCGACAGCAGATGACCCAGCATCAGGCCGATGACCGTGAGCGTGGGACCGAAGGAATTGGGCAACACGTGCCGCAGCATCACGCGCTTTTCAGGCAGGCCCTTGGCGCGCGCGTGCGCCACGTACTCCAGCCGCAGCGTTTCGATGGTGCTGGCGCGCATCATCCGCGTGATCGCGGCGATCTCGGTCAACACGATCGCGCATACCGGCAGCACCAGATACTTCAACGCGCCCACACCGCCTTGCGCCATCGACTCGAAGCCATACACGGGCAACCAGTTCAGCTTCACCCCAAACAGCCAGATCAGCAGGATGCCGACCCAGAAGCTGGGCATGGACACAAACAAAATCGAGGTGGACACGATGGCCGTATCCGCGCGCCGGTTTTGTCGCCACGCCGCGATCATGCCGGCGGGAATGGCCACCAGGCAGGCCAGCAACGTTGCCGTCAACACTACCTGCGCCGTTACCGCGAAATGCGTCAGGACCAGATGCATGACGGGTTCGCGGCGCGCGATGGACATGCCCAGGTCGCCATGCAGCGCATTGCCGACCCAGATCAGGAACTGTTCGCCCACAGGGCGATCCAGGCCCAGTGCGTGGCGCATTTCGGCCAGCAGCGCGGGGTTGTCGATGTCGCCCAGCATCAGCGATGCGGGGTCGCCGGGAATGGCGCGGATCATGCCAAAGACCAGCACCGTCACCACGATGATCGTAGGCACCGCCGCCGCGATGCGCTTGGTTAGATAGCCCAGCACGGCGCCTCAGTTCTTGGTGACGTTGAAGAAACGCGGCTTGCGCAGCGGCCAGCCGGTAAAGCCATGAAGCCGGCTCGATACGACGACGTAGCCGGGCTTGTTGTAGTACATCAGCAGCGGCGTATCGCGCAGCATCAGCGCGTGCAGCTTGTCGAACGCCTGCTTGCGCGGAGCCGTGTCCGACTGGGCCTCGATGCCTTCAAGAATGGCCGCGGCCTCAGGGCTTTCCCATTGCGCCATAGGTGTCTTGGACTTGTCGCCGACCACGTCGCGATACATCAGCGCGGGCTCGGTGCGCGCCGAATACGCAAAAGCCATCAACTGAAACTTGCCTTCGCGAAAGTTCGTGACCTGCGTGCCCCATTCCAGCATGTCCAGCTCGGTCTTGATGCCGGCCTTGTTCAGCAACTGCTGGGTGACCACCGCCACGCGGTACAGGTAGGGATAGCGCTTGTTGGCCTGCAACTTCAGCGTTTCGCCACGGTAATTGGCGGCCTGCAACAGGCGCTTGACCTCGTTCAGGTTCTTTTCGTAACCCGCCTTGTCGGCCTCGGAGTAGTACACGCTTGCCGTCGGCACCAGCGACGGGTTGTACGCCGCCTGACCGTTGTTCAACGCGCGGGCGATGGCGGAGAAGTCCAGCGCCAGCGCGATGGCGCGGCGCATGTTCACGTCGGACAGAAGCGGCGCGCGCGTCTGCATCAACAGGTTGACGGTGTCCAGCCCTTGCTCGGTGATGATGGACCAGCGCGGATCCTTCGCCGGCAGGTTGTCTTCGTCGGCGTTGTAGGCATCGACCTGGCCGGCCATCAGCGCGGCCTTTTGCGCGGCGGCGTCCGGAATCACCACAAAGCGCACGTTGGCCGACGCCACCTTCTTGCCGGCCATGCCGCTGGCCGCTTCGCTACGCGGCGCATAGCCGGCATACGGCGTCAGCAGCACGTATTGTTCCTTCTTCCATTCGGCCAGCACGTACGGGCCGGTGCCGACGGGCTTGATCCACTTGCCGTCGGTGTCGACGCTTTTCGGGCTGAGCACCGGCATCGGACATTGCACGCTGGCCATCTGGTCCAGGAACAACGCATAGGGCGCATCCAGCGTGAACACCACGGTGACAGGGTCCGGCGTTTGCACGTCGACCACCTTGGCGCCCTTGCTGCCGTCGTAAAGATTCTTGCAGGCGTATTCGGACTGCGCGCCGGTCAGGTAGCCGTACGTCCATTTGACGTCGCTTGACGTCATCGGCGAGCCATCGTGGAAAGTCACGCCCTGGCGCAGCTTGAAAGTGTAGCTGCGCTTGTCGTCGGACAGCGTCCAGCTGTCGGCCAGCATCGGGCCCACGCTCATGTCCGCGCGCAGCGCGACCAGCGATTCGACCACGTGAGCCAGCACGTTGTCGGTAGACGTGTTGCGCGAGCGGCCGCCGGGCATGGACGTGGGCGTGCCCGAGCCTTCGGCGTAGCGGATCTCGGGCAGCGGCGATGGCACCGGAGTTTGGGTTTGGGTCAGCCCCGGCAGGCCCGTCAAGGCGCCGGCCAGAGCGGCGGATAACAGCAGCGCGCGCTTGCCGCGCAAGACTTTCGACGTCATGGAATGGTCTCCTGGCGCGGCTTAGAACAGCCGGTATTCAACAAAATTGCGGCCTTCATAGGGCTTGCGCGCGATCCACATCACGCCGCTTTCCGGCTCCATCAGCGTGGTGGCCACAGTGGCCGAAATGCTGTCGAAGCTGGCCGGCTTGGGCGAACGCAGTACGCCGTCGGGCGCGGCGAAATCATCGGCCAGGATGCGTTTGACGGCATCCCAGCCCACCTTGCCGCCCTGGCGCGCAAGCATGTCCTCGACGCGTCGTTGGCGATAAATGGAATCGGGGTTGGCGGCCAGGCCCTTGTCGAACAGCTTGGCGCGCGCGGGCGGGCTGATCCAGTGGTTGGCATGTACCAACAGGCCGTCCTGCGGTGTGATCCAGAAGATTTCGTCCGGCGCGCATTCCAGGTCCACGGCTTCGCCCTGGGCCTGGGCCAACATCAGGTTGTTGGAACAGAAGCGGCGCGACGCCCACAGCACTTTCATGGCGTTGCAGATGTTGGCGGCTTCCAGCATCTTGCGGCGCACCAGCACCAGCGGCACCTGCGCGGGCCGTTGATAGTCTTGCTCGCACGACAGGAAATTGCCGGACAGCGATACGCCCGCACTGTTGAAACCATGGCGCGCCAGGCTGCCGGCCTCGGTGAACATCAACAGGTCGGGGCCATCGTCGCGGCGCATGCGCACGACGATGCCGGTGTCCACGCATTCCTCACGCCAGTCCCAGTTGTGGGCGTGCATCAACTTGCCGTCGGCGCTGGCCTCGGGCAGCACGACCAGGCCGGTGCAGCCGTCGTCCAGCCCCTTGCGGGCGCGGCCCAGTTCGGCATGGCCGAACATCATTTCAGTGCGGCAGTTGATTACCACCACGTCTTCCAGCGATTGTCCGGCGCCGTCGGCGATGCCGCGCAGTTCTTCCAGGTAGGCGGCGTCGTAGTCTCCCACCACCGGCACCATGGCAGCGGCCAGTTCCTTCAGGCGGGTGGCGTCCACGCCACGGCGTTCCAGCTGCCCCCGATACAAGGCCACACTGCGCGCCACGTGCTCCGGCACCGCCGAGCCATGCTGGCGGCCGCGTTCATAAGGACTGCCCTGGACGTCGACCAGGGGAAACGGGGTAGGCATCGTCACGCTAGCAAAACTCCGGGTAGGGCCGAACGGCGGCCTGGATGATACGGTCAGAATCGACGATCAAATTTTGTACTAATATAGTAAAAAGTTCAATATTAGGGTTTGCCCGAATCGGATTCAAAAGCGACGTCGCTCCGGTACCATTGCCCTACGATCCCTGCCCGCCCTTTTTCCCTCTGACGCGCCATGCCCCCCGCCGCTACCGCCCGCCCTACTCCGCTGCAAGTCGACCTGGCGCGACACATCGCCGAAGACATCGTGGCGCGGCGGCACGAGCCCGGCGCACACCTGTCGGAAGAAACACTGGCGGCGGCTTACGAGGTGTCGCGCACCCCGGTACGCGGCGCGCTGCGCCTGCTGGCTGCTCAAGGCTTGATCACGCATCGGCCAAACAGCGGCTATACCGTGTCCGACCATGCGGCGGCGGCGCCCCACCCGGCCATTGAAGGGGCCGGCCCCACGCAGGAAGAGCTGACACGCCAGCTGATCGATGACCGCGCGTCCCGCCAACTGCCCGAGACCTTTACCGAACGCGATCTGTTGCAGCGCTATGACGCGCCGCGCAGTGTGCTGGCCAAGACCTTGCTGCAATTGTCGGCCGATGGCCTGATCGAGAAACGCAAGGGGCATGGCTGGCAGTTTGCCCCGTCGCTGGAAAGCGCCGACGCGCTGAACGAAAGCTATCGTTTCCGCATGACGGTGGAATGCGCCGGGCTGCTGGAGCCGACCTTTCGCGTGGACAAGCCGGCGCTGGCGCGCATGCGTGCCGCGCATGAAGCCCTGATCCAACGTAACGACGCCGACATTTCGGCCACTGAATTTTTTGGCCTGAATGCATCATTCCACGAGCTCCTGGCCCGCTTTTCCGGCAACCGCTACATCCTGCAAGCGGTGCAGCAGCAAAACCATCTGCGCCGGCTCGAAGAACACGCCGCTTTCTATCGCGACGCGCGTTTCGTCAATTCCAGCAACGAGCACCTGCAAATCATCGACGCACTGGAATCCGGCGACCAGGAATGGGCGTCGCAATTGATGCGCCGCCACCTGAAAGCGTCGCTCCAAGCCTCCTGACGCGGACACCTCCGCCTGCACCCGCCCCGCCCGGGGCGGGCCGGCGCACGGCTGCCCAAGCAGGCTGATCAATGGTCCATATTGTATTTATAGAAGTATTAATACAAAATAGATGAACCTGAACTCTCCTTGAAGCAGGATCGTCCCATGTCCACGTCTCCCTCCACCCTTTCCCAAACCGACGCCTATTGGATGCCGTTTACCGCCAACCGGCGGGTCAAGCGCAACCCGGTGCTGTTCACCGCCGCCGAAGGCATGCACTACATCCGACCGGATGGCCGCCGCGTCCTGGACGGCATCGCCGGCCTGTGGTGCGTGAACGCGGGCCATCGCCGCCCGGAAATCGTGGAGGCCATCGCGCGCACCGCCCATGAACTGGACTACGCGCCGTCGTTCCAGATGAGCCATCCCCTGGCCTTTGAACTGGCGGACGCGTTATGCGCCGAGGCGCCCGACGGCGTTTCCAATGTGTTCTTTTCCAACTCGGGCTCGGAAGCGGTGGACACCGCGCTGAAGATTGCGTTGGGCTATCACCGGGCGCGCGGCCAAGGGCAGCGCGTACGGCTGATCGGGCGCGAACGCTCGTATCACGGCGTTGGGTTCGGCGGGCTGTCCGTGTCGGGCATCGGCGGGCACCGCAAACCCTTTGGCAATCTGCTGCCCTATGTGGACCACCTGCCCCACACCTATGACCGCCAGCAAATGGCGTACACGCGCGGTCAGCCGGATTGGGGCGCGCACCTGGCCGACACGCTGGAGCGCATTGTGGCGCTGCACGACGCCTCAACCATCGCGGCCGTCATCGTCGAACCGGTGGCCGGTTCAACCGGCGTGATCGTGCCGCCGCGCGGCTATCTGCAGCGGCTGCGCAAGATCTGCGATGCGCACGGCATCCTGTTGATTTTCGATGAGGTGATCTGCGCTTTCGGACGCATCGACGGCGCATTCGCGTCGCCCTATTTCGGCGTCAAGCCCGACATCATCACCAGCGCCAAGGGGCTGACCAACGGCGCGATTCCGATGGGCGCAACGCTGGTGCAGCAACACGTGTACGACGCTTTC
The DNA here is from genome assembly GCF_002812705.1 of Achromobacter spanius. NCBI lineage: Bacteria > Pseudomonadati > Pseudomonadota > Betaproteobacteria > Burkholderiales > Alcaligenaceae > Achromobacter > Achromobacter spanius. The sequence goes on from NZ_CP025030.1 coordinate 6,200,389, forward strand.
ATGCAAGGCCCGGAAAGCGCCATCGAGCTATCGCACGGCTACACGTATTCGGGCCACCCCGTGGCCTGCGCGGCGGGCTTGGCGACCCTGGACATCTGCCGTCGCGAGGGCTTGTTCCAACGCAGCCAGGAACTGGCGCATTACTGGGAAGACGCCGCGCACAGTCTGAAGGGGCTGCCGCATGTGGTCGATATCCGCAACATCGGTCTGCTGGCCGCCATTGAACTGGCGCCGCTGGAGGGTCAGCCAGGCCAGCGCGCCTATGCGGTGCACAACGCCTGCCTGGAACGCGGATGCCTGATCCGATCGGCGGGTGACACGATGCTGCTGTCGCCCCCGCTTATCATTGAACGCGCCCAGATCGACGAGCTGTTTTCGGTGCTGGCGGACGTGCTGCGCGCGGGCGCCTGAAGCTGCCCGCTGCCCCTCTCGACCGCGATCAGGCCAGGTGGCGCGCCACCGCCTGAACCACCCGCTGGACGTCGTCGGCCGACACGTCCAGGTGCGTGACCAGGCGCGTGGGGCCGCCGTAGACGGCGCGCATCTGGATGCCTTCCTTGCCCAGCGCTTCGGTCAGCGACTCGCATCGCGCCGGCTCGAACTCCACGAACAACATGTTCGTGTCCTGGCTCAGCACCTTCACACCCGGAATACCCCGCAAGCCTTCGGCCAGCGCACGGGCGTTCTCGTGGTCATCGGCCAGGCGCGCAACATGATGCTCCAGCGCATACAGGCAGGCAGCGGCCAGCACGCCCGACTGGCGCAAGCCGCCGCCCAGCACCTTGCGCCAGCGGTACGCGCGGGCGATCAACTCCTTGCTGCCCACCAACACCGATCCCACCGGCGCGCCCAAGCCTTTTGAAAAGCAGATGGATACCGAATCGAAGGGCTGACACATGTCGACCAGCGGCTTGCCACTGGCCGCCGCCGCGTTGAACACGCGCGCGCCGTCCAGGTGGGTCGCCAAGCCTTGCTTGCGCGCCCAATCCGTGGCGGCCTGGATGTAGCCGGCCGGAATCAGCTTGCCGTGAAAGGTGTTTTCCAAGGCCAGCAAACGGGTGCGGGCAAAGTGGGGATCGCCCTGGGGCTTGACCGCCGCCGCCAACTTCTCCAGCGGCAGCGAGCCGTCTTCGGCGTGTTCGATGGGCTGGGGCTGGATGCTGCCCAGCACGGCCGCTCCACCACCTTCGTACTTGTAGGTGTGCGCCAGTTGCCCCACCAGGTATTCATCGCCACGGTCGCAATGGGCCATCAATGCGGCCAGATTGCTTTGCGTGCCGGACGGAAAGAACAGCCCCGCCGCCTTGCCGGCGCGTTCGGCCACGGCCGCCTGAAGCTGAATCACGGTCGGGTCGTCGCCCATCACGTCGTCACCCAGGGGGGCGGAAACCATGGCCTGCAACATGGCGGGCGTGGGCCGTGTGACGGTGTCGCTGCGCAGATCGATCATTGGAAAATCCTTGATGGGGAGTAAGAAGATCGGGAAGGTGAACGCGGAGTGTCAGGTGCTGCGGGCAGCCGGGGCGGCGGGCGCGGCCCGGCTCACGACGAAGATGCCCGCCAGGATCAGGGCCATGCCGCCCAGTTCAACCAGCGAGGGGCGCTCGGACAGAATCGCCCAGGCCAGCAGCATGGCCACCACCGGCACACCCAGGCTGGACAGGCCGGCAATCGATGCGGGCACGCGGCGCACCACCTGCAGCCACAGCAGCCATCCTGCCGCCGTGGCAATCAAGATGATGTAGGTCATGCCCGTCCATAGCGGCCAGTCCCATTGCGCCGTCATCTGCGGCACCAGGTACGCAACCGGCACCATGACGAGGCCACCGAACAGCATCTGCCACGCGGTAAACGTCATGACGTCGGGCGCGTGGCGTTCAAACATGCGCTTGGACAGCACCGTGCCCACGCCCCAGCACAGGCCGCTGCCCAGGCCCAGCAACACGGGGCGCATATCGCCCAGGCCGTTCCAAGGCTCCACGAAACAGACCAGGCCGATTGCCGCCAGGCCGATGCCCACGCCATGCTTGGCCGACGGGCGCTCGCCCAGCAGCCACCACGCAAACAGCACCACCCAGAACGGCATGGTGTAGGCCATCAGCGAGACCTTGCCCACACCGCCCGACACCAGCGCCGTCTGCACGAAGCCCTGGAATCCCGCTGTCTGGGTCAGCCCGATCAGCAGGGTCAGTTTCCACGGGGGCATGCCCAGTGGCCGACGAGTCGCGATAGCCAGCGCGAACAGCACCAGGCTGCCCACCACATAGCGCAGCGCCACGAAATCGAAGGGACCGATGTAAGGCACGATCAGTTTCATCGCGATCCAGCTACCCGCCCAGACCACGATGGTGCTGAACATCAGGGCAAGTCCTGCACGATCGAAACTGCTGCGGCTCACGTGGTTGGCTCCGTCTTGTATGGGTGAGAAATGCAAGGACACAAAATGAAAAGACGCCCGGACCGGCAATTACCGGTGCGGGCGTCTGACATTATGCTCCTGTCGCCAGGAGGTCGATCGGCCGTTTATGGCCGATCGCACTTACAGCGGCTTGGCCAATTGCTCAAGAATGGCGGGATTTTCCAGCGTGGACACGTCCTGCGTCACTTCCTCGCCCTTGGCCACCACACGCAGCAGACGGCGCATGATCTTGCCCGAACGCGTCTTGGGCAGGTTGTCGCCAAAGCGGATGTCCTTGGGCTTGGCGATGGGGCCGATTTCCTTGGCGACCCAGTCGCGCAACTGCTTGGCGATGGCCTGAGCGGCTTCGCCTTCGGGACGCGCCTGCTTGAGCACCACGAAAGCCACCACGGCTTCGCCGGTGGTGTCGTCCGGACGGCCGACCACGGCGGCTTCCGCCACCAGTTCATGCGCTACCAGCGCCGACTCGACTTCCATCGTGCCCAGGCGGTGGCCCGACACGTTCAGCACGTCGTCGATGCGACCCATGATCCAGAAGTAGCCGTCCGCGTCGCGCTGCGCGCCGTCACCAGCCAGGTAATAACCACGCAGCTCCGACGGGAAGTAGCTTTTCTTGAAGCGTTCCGGGTCGCCCCAGATGTTGCGGATCATCGCGGGCCACGGGCGCTTGATGACCAGGAATCCGCCATTGCCTTTTTCGACGTCGCCCCCGGTTTCATCAACAATGGCGGCGGCGATGCCTGGCAGCGGCAGCGTGCACGAACCCGGCTTGGTCGGCGTGGCGCCCGGCAAGGGGGTAATCATGTGGCCGCCGGTTTCGGTCTGCCACCAGGTGTCGACGATGGGGCAGCGTTCGCGGCCGACATGCTTGTGATACCACATCCAGGCTTCGGGGTTGATGGGCTCACCCACCGTGCCGATGATGCGCAGGCTGTCCAGATCGTAATTTTTCGGGTGCGCGTCCGGCGTCGTTTCCGACGCCTTGATCAGCGAACGGATGGCCGTGGGCGCCGTGTAGAACGTGGTGACCTTGTGGCGCGCGATCATGTCCCAGAAGCGGCCGGCGTTGGGGTACGTGGGCACGCCCTCGAACACCACCTGCGTCAACCCGGCGGCCAGCGGGCCGTAGGTGATGTAGGTGTGGCCAGTGACCCAGCCCACATCGGCCGTGCACCAGTAGACGTCGTCCTTGCGGGCGTCGAAGGTCCACTTCACGGTCAGCAGCGCCCACAGCAGGTAGCCCGCCGACGAGTGCTGCACGCCCTTGGGCTTGCCGGTGGAACCGGACGTGTAAAGAATGAAGAGCGGGTGTTCGGCGTTGACCGGCACGGGTTCGCAGGTGTCGGGCTGGCCGGCCTCGACCTCGTGCATCCAGAGATCGCGGCCTTCGTTCCACTGCACCTTGCCGCCGGTGCGGCGGTACACGATCACCTTTCCGACGGCTTCGCAGCCGCCCATGGCGATGGCGTCTTCCACGGCGGGCTTGAGCGGAATGGTCTTGCCGCCGCGCACTTGTTCGTCGGCGGTGATGACCAGCGATGCGCCAACGTCCACGATGCGCTCTTGCAGGCTCTTGGCCGAAAAGCCGCCGAACACCACCGAGTGCGTCACGCCCAGGCGCGCGCAGGCCTGCATGGCCACCACGGCTTCGATCGACATAGGCATGTAGATGATGGCGCGGTCGCCCTTCTTGTAGCCCAGGTCTTTCAGGCCATTGGCGAAGCGGCACACACGCGCCAGCAGTTCGCGGTAGGTCACCTTGTTGACCGTGCCATCGTCGCCTTCGAAGATGATGGCGGTCTTGTCGGCGTTGCCGTTGGTCAGGTGTACGTCCAGGCAGTTGGCCGACACGTTCAGTTCACCATCGCCGAACCAGCGGTAGAACGGCGCGTCGGACTCATCCAGCACTTGCGTGAAGGGCTTGGTCCATTGCAGATTGTCGCGGGCCTGGCCGGCCCAGAAGCCGTCGAAGTCGTTTTCCACTTGGGCACACAGCGCGTTGTAGGCGTCCATGCTGGGAATCGCCGCGCCCTCGGCCGCGCGCTCGGGCGGCGGAAAGACGCGGGTTTCTACCAAGACGGACTCAATTGCATTCGACATGATCTTGTCTCCAAACAGTGATTTTGTTGTTGATGCCGCTGTTTTGCCTTGGCCGCCGAACCGCAAGCTTCGTGAGGGCGTGCGGCGCAGGGACATTTCTTATCCACCCACCACCGTATCGCCACGCTCTTACGGGCACCTTACGCAAAAACCGGGCCGGAGCCCGAGCAATCAACGCAAGGCATCACGCAACACATGTGATGCCTTGAAGGCAGTGCATAAGGATAGCAGCCAGATCAACACCGCGGCGGGCTGCGGCAGGTGTAGATTCAGACGGCGGGACGCCGCGCCAGGCCGCGTTTCATATCCACGCGCGACAACAGGATGAGGCCGCCCACGAAGAACACGCCGGTCACCAGGATGGCCAGGCGATGGTTGCCATCGGTAGCCCAGGTGACGATGCCGTAGGTCAACGGCCCGATCACCGCGGCCAACTGCACGGCAAAGGTCCACAGCGAATAGAACTCGGCCAGGCGGCCGGCAGGCGCCAGCGCGCCGGTCATGGCGCGGCCGGCGCTTTGGGTCGTGCCCATGCATAGCCCCGCCAACGTGGCGGCCACCCAGAACACCGGCGCCGTCACAGCCGAATATGCCACCAGCACCATCACGATCCAGCCGCACAAGGTGATGGCCAGCGCCGGCTTGTGGCCGATGCGGTCTTGCACATAACCGAACGAGAACGCGCCCACGGCGGCGCCGATATTCACCGTGAACACCAGCAGCATGATCTGCGGCGTGGTGAACCCCATGACTTCGGATGCGTAAACGGCGGCCAGCGTGATGACGACCGAGATGCCCGCCTGATAGCAGGCGATGCACATCAGCAGGCGGCGAAACTCGGGAAAGTGTTGGCCGGTTTCGCGCCAGGCATAGGCCAGGCGCTTCAGCATATGCAGCGCTTGCGGTTTGACCGCCTGCGGCCGCGCGCGCTCTTTCAGCAAAAAGAATGACGGCAGCGCCGCCAACGCGAATACCGAGCACGTCACCACGATGACCCAGGGCACGAAATGTTCCGCTGTCATGCCACGGGCTTCGGCCGATGTCACCACCACCAGCGACAAGCCCAGGGTCAGCATGCCGCCGCAATAACCGAAGCTCCAACCCCAGCCCGATACGCGGCCCAGCGCGGCCGGGCGGGCAAGCTCGGGCAGGAACGCCGCCACCACGGACTCCCCCACGCAGTAGCAATAGTTGGACACCACGATGGCGGCCAGCGCCAGCCACACGTCGCCAGGGCCCGCTTGCGTCAGGACCAGCGTGGCGGCCACGCAGCCGATGGTGCTGGAATACAGCAGGCGACGCTTGCTGCCGCTGGCGTCGGCGCGCGCGCCCAGCGTGGGCATCGTCAACATGATGAGCAGATAGGACAGCGACAGCGCCGCCGTCCAGGCCAGCGTGGCCCACGGGGCTCGCCCGCCGACCACGCCAACAAAATAGGTGCTGAACACCGCCGTGAGAATGACGGTGGTGTAGCCGGAATTCGCGAAGTCGTACATGGCCCAGGCCCAGACTTCGCGTTTGGCCACGCCGGGGTTCAGAGGGCTGGCGCCCCCTGCCCCGACTTCAGGCGTGGAACCGCCCGTAGGCGGTTCCGGCAATTGCGTCTGGCTCACAGGCCCAGCGCGGCAATGCCTGCTTGCGCGATCAGCACATCTTCGGTCGACTTCACGCCCGACACGCCGACGGCGCCCACCACATGGCCGTTGACGGTGACCGGCACGCCGCCTTCCAGCATGCCTTCGATCAGCGGAGCCGACAGGAACGACACGCGGCCGTTGTTGATCATCTCTTCGTAGATGCGCGATTCGCGGCGGCCCAGCGCGGCGGTCTTGGCCTTGGCGGGCGCAATGTGCGCCGAGATGGGGGCCGCGTCATCCAGACGCAGCATGCCAAGCAGGTGGCCACCGTCATCGACCACCGAGATGGTCACGGCCCACTTGTTCTGCACGGCGTGTGCTTCGGCCGCGGCGAGGATCTTCTTGACGTCTTCGGCGCTCAGCACGGGTTTGGTATTCATTGCAACGACTCCTTGATCTGTTCCAGGGCGGATGGGTCTTCAATGGTCGTCAGGTCTCCGGGATCGCGGCCTTCGCATACTGCGACGATCGCACGGCGCAGCACCTTGCCGGAACGGGTCTTGGGCAATGCGCCCACGAACCGGATCCTGGCGGGTCTTGCCACCGCTCCCAGCTGATCTTCCACCAGCCGCATGATATCGCCTTCCAGCTGCTTTGCCCCGTCGGGCGTCTCGGCCCCGGCGGGATTCTTCAACACGGCGAACGCCATGGCGACCTGGCCCTTCAACGCATCCGCCACGCCCACCACCGCGCATTCGGCAATTCCGCTATGGCTGTTGACGGATTCCTCGATCTCTCGCGTACCAAGACGGTGACCCGCCACGTTGATCACGTCGTCGGTACGGCCCAGAATGAACCAGTAACCATCGGCATCCACCCGCCCCCAATCAAACGTGGAATACACCTGCCGCCCGGGAATCGACGTGAAATACGTCTGCACGAAACGCGCATCATCGCCCCAGATCGTGGACATGGCGCCGGGAGGCAGCGGCGGCACGATTGCCACCACGCCTTTCTCGTCCGGCCCCAGATCTTCGCCCGTGGCCTCGCTGACGATGCGCGCGTCAAAACCGTAGACAGGAAATGATGGGCTGCCGAATCGGGTCGGCACGTTTTCAACACCAGGCTGCGCGGACAGGATCGGCCAGCCGGACTCGGTCTGCCAGTAGTTGTCGATGATGGGTTTACCCAGCCCTTGCGAAATCCAGGTGGCGGTCGGCTCGTCCAGCGGCTCGCCGGCCAGATACACCGCGCGCAGGCTGGACAGGTCATGGCGCTTGAGCAGCGCGGGGTCCTGCCGTTTGAGCACCCGCACGGCGGTGGGCGCGGAAAACAAGGTGTTCACGCCGAACTGCTCCACCAGCTTCCACAGAATGGCGCCATCGGGGCGCACCGGCGTGCCTTCATACAGCACCGTGGCCTGCCCGCCGATCAAGGGGCCGTAGACGATGTAGGAATGGCCGACCACCCAGCCGATGTCGCTGGTGCAAAAAAACGTATCGCCCGCGCGGCCGTTGAACAGGTACTCCATGGACGATGCCAGCGCTACCGCATAGCCGCCCGTGTCGCGCTGCACGCCCTTGGGCTTGCCGGTGGTGCCAGACGTGTAAAGGATGTAGCTGGGCTCGGACGATTCCAGCCACTGCACCGGCACCCGGGCGCCACGGTGGCGCGCGCGCAAGGTGGCGTAATCCAGGTCGCGTCCGGCCACGGGTTCGAAGGGCGCCAGGCCCCGGTCAAACACCACGACCGATGCGGGCGGCGACTTCGCCAGGCCCAAGGCCTTGTCCAACAAGGGCTTGTACGGCACCACCTTGCCGCCGCGCGATCCGCCATCGGTGCACACCACAACCTTGGGCGCGGCGTCGTCGATGCGCTGGGCCAGGTTGACGGACGCAAACCCGCCGAACACCACCGAATGCACCGCGCCGATCCGGGCGCAGGCCAGCATGGTGAACACGGCTTCGGGCACCATCGGCATGTACAACAACACGCGGTCACCCCGCCCCACGCCCAGCTCCTTGAGCATGGCGGCAGCCGCGTTGACCTCTTCGTAAACGTCCTGCCGGGTGTACGTCCGCTCTTGCTCCACCTCGGTGGACACCCAGATCAGCGCGGGCTGATCGCCCTGGGTCGGCAACCACCGGTCGACCGCGTTGTAGCAAAGATTGGTCGTTCCGCCCACGAACCACTTGGCGAATGGCGGTCGCGAGAAATCCAGCACAGACTGAAATGGCGTATCCCAGTGGATGCGTCCCGCCTCCTCACGCCAGAAGCCATCCCGGTCATGCAATGATCTGTAATGGAAATCCCGAGTTTTTTGCATTTGTGTCTCCTGGTATTGTTCGTACGCCTTAAGGCGGATTGATTTCTTGCGAATCTTTCGGTCATTTTGGTAGGCAAACCTTGCACGAGGCTTGCCACAAGTCAAAAATATTCTTCCAAACGTCCTCGCGGCACGGACCTTGTTACTGATCTGGCACTGATTAGTAATAAAAGTTTGGTAGAATGCCCGCGAAGTTGTAGATAATTGTTGATTCTGCTGACATTTCGGCCCATTCCACGGCTAATTCCGTGGTTTTTGCTGTGAAAAGGCAGGTCATCCCAGGCGAATGCATCGACACTCCATACTCGCGCAATTCAGTTCATCCACTGGCCAGGCAAAGCGCGGTCTGCGTACGCTCGCGCTGATGGCATGTGTTGCGAGTCTGGCAGGTTGTGCAGGCACCGGGCAAAAGTCAACCGCCCATACGTCCGAGATTGATCCGTACGAAATGGAATGGGTCGCCACCGCCGATGACCCTATCGGCATGCTGGTGACGCAAAAATTCAAGCGTGATCGCCAGGGCCGCAATGCCGGTAACGCCGGCGCCAATACCGGTGACAACGCCATGGTCAGCGAAGCCCTGAACTACCTGGGCATCCGCTACCGCTTCGGCGGAAGCACTCCCGAAACCGGCTTTGATTGCAGCGGCCTGGTCTCGTACTCCGCTGAACGCTCCCTTGGTCTGAAACTGCCGCGCAACGCCGCCGAAATGGCCCAGCAAGGTGTCTCGGTCGCCAAAAACGAATTGAAAGCCGGCGACCTGGTCTTCTTCAACACCATGGGACGCCGCTATTCACACGTGGGCATCTACCTGGGCGACGACCGCTTCGTGCATTCGCCCAGCGCCGGTGGCGTCGTGCGCGTGGAAAGCATGACCATGGCTTACTGGACCAAGCGCTACAACGGCGCCCGTCGGCTGGATAACACCCTGATGGCTTCGGCCCGCGCCGCCAACTGATTTCCCTGCTTCCGGCATGCTCGCACAAGCGGTTGCCGAAACGCCATACCCCAAAAGCAAAACGCCGTCAGACTTAGGTCTGACGGCGTTTTGCTTTGCGCTTTTCATTGCTCTTCGCGGCCCGGGGGCCGCAGGCCGTTTCGGCCTCCCCAGTTTTTATGGTCCGGCGACAAGCAGCGAATTCAGTGCACGGTGCCTGCGCGCGGGCACAGGCCGCATTGCTGCAGGGCTTGCTGCATGCTGCATACCGAACGGCGACAAGCCACGACCCGGATGCCGCCACGCTGCGCAGCGTTGCGGAAGGTCTTCATGACGTTGTGGCCCAGGAAGTCGGTCAGCAAAATGACCAGTTGGGTGCCCGAAGGCAGTTGCAGCGTCTTCTTCTGATGTGAGGGATCACGGCCGCTGATGTGATGCGTGATCGAAATGTTGTGTCCTTTGAGCAGATCCGGAATATTACCCAGTCGATCTGCCCCAACCACTACTGCACTGAGTCCTGCCGTCATGATGAACCTCACTGGTCGTTGAGCCTGGATGTAATGATAATGATTCCTATTTTTTAGTCAACTTAAATGAGATCGGTTCTTATTTAATTATTTATATGAGCTAGTGAAAAGGGATAGCGAGATTTGCTATCAGCCAGGGAACTCGCGGCTGTCCGGCCGGTCGCGGCGCTACCGGCACGCCCCGGCAGCCCAAAAAAAACGCGGCGTCCGATGACGCCGCGCTAGTTTGATCGCGAAAAGGTCTTCCGATTATTTCGGCGTGCCCTGCACTGCCGCGGACACCACCGCCCGCGTTAGCGAGGGCGCCAGCATTTCCAGGAACGTGTAGACGTAGTCGCGCAGGAACACGCCCGATTTCACGCCCACGCGCGTGGTGTGCGTGCCAAACAAGTGGCCCACGGGCAGGCCGACCAGGTTCGAGTCGCGGCGCGGGTCATAGGCCACGCCGGCAATGATGCCGATGCCCAGCCCCACGTCCACGTAGGTCTTGATCACGTCGGCATCAATGGCTTCCAGCACGATGTCGGGGTGAATGCCCTGGTTGGCGAATACCTCGTCGATCGTGCTGCGGCCCGTGAACGCGCGGTCGTAGGTCACGATGGGATGTTCCGCCAGTTGCGCCAGCGACAAGCGCTTGGCGGCACTGGACGTCAGTTCCGCCAGCGGATGGTCCGGGCGCACCACCACGGTGTGCTCCCAGGCATAGACGGGCAAGGTGGCAAGGCCCGGCGTCAGCGCCAGGGACTCGGTTGCCAGCGCCAGATCGGCCTGCTCATGCAGGACCATTTCCGCCAATTGCGCCGGACTGCCTTCGGCCAGCGACAAATGCACTTTGGGAAATTGCTTGCGGAACGCGGGGATCACGCGGGGCAAAAGATAGCGTGCTTGAGTGTGGGTGCAGGCGATGACCAGGCCACCCTCGTCACGCCGGGCGAATTCATCGCTGACTTTTTTCAGGTTGTCGACCTCGCGCATGATGCGGTCGATTACTTGAGACACCGCCAAGCCGGGCTTGGTCAGGCCTTTGATGCGCTTGCCATGGCGTTCGAAGATCTTGATGCCCAGCTCGTCTTCGAATTCGATGATGGCCTTGGAGACTCCAGGCTGCGAGGTATAGAGCATCCGGGCGGCTTCGGTCAGGTTGAAGTCGCGCCGGATGGTTTCACGCACAAAACGAAATTGCTGGAGGTTCATTGAATTGGCCCCTGATAGATCGGCCAATTATAAGTAATAAGGACGCATCACTATATAACTTATTTATATAAGCTTAGGAGCAGGGCGTCCCTCCTTTCAGCGCATCGAGATGGTGGTATTCACCGTCTTGGCGTGGGCAGACCAGCGCGCGGTTACCGTCTTGGTCTGCGTCCAGAACTGCACGGCCTGCTTGCCATTGGGACCCAGGTCGCCCAGCTTGGAGCCGCGCGAACCCGTGAAGCTGAACCACGCCACCGGCACGGGAATCGGCACGTTGATGCCGACCTGGCCCACATCGATGTTGTTCTGGAAATAGCGCGCGGCGCCGCCATCCTGCGTGAACAGCGCAACGCCGTTGCCGTTGGGATTGCGGTTGATGAAGGCCACCGCGTCTTCCAGCGTTTCCACCCCGACGCAGCACAGGACCGGTCCGAAAATTTCTTCGGTGTAGATGGTCATGTCTTCGTTGACGCCGTCAAAAATCGTCGGGCCCACGAAGTTGCCTTGCTCAAAGCCCGACACCTTCAGATTGCGTCCATCCAGCAGAAGCTTGGCGCCTTCGTCCACGCCCTTCTGGATCAGGCTTTCCACGCGCTTCTTGGCATTGGGCGACACCAGCGGGCCCAGGTCGGCTTCGCGGTCGGTGCCGGAATTGACCTTGAGCTTCTTGGAGCGCTCGACAAAATCGGGCAGCCAGTTGCGGGCATCGCCCACCAGCACGGCCACGGACGAGGCCATGCAGCGCTGGCCGGCGGCGCCGAACGCCGCGCCCACCAGTTGGTTCAGCGCCACTTCGGGGTCCGCGTCCGGCAGGATCACGCAATGGTTTTTAGCGCCCATCATCGACTGGCAACGCTTGCCCGCGGCCGATGCGCGGTTGTAGATCTCGGTGCCCACGCGGGTCGAACCAATGAACGACACCGCCTTGATGTCGGGGTGTTCGCACAGGCCGTTGGCCGTGTCGGGGCCGCCATGCACCACGTTCAGCACGCCCGGGGGCAGGCCAGCTTCCAGCGCCAACTCGGCCAGGAACAGCGACGCGGTCGGATCCTGTTCGGACGGTTTGAGCACGAAGCTGTTGCCGCAGGCCACGGCAATCGGGAACATGAAGCAAGGCAGCATCACCGGGAAGTTGAACGCGGTGATGCCCGCGCAAACACCCAGCGGCTGGATCAGGGTGTAGACGTCGATGCCGGACGCGGCGTTTTCGGCGTACTCGCCCAGTTGCAGGTTGGCGATCGAGCAGGCGTGCTCAACCACTTCCAGGCCGCGCCCGATTTCGCCTTCAGCGTCGGGCAGCGTCTTGCCATGTTCGCGCGTAATCATCTCGGCCAGCTTGCCGGTGTTGGCGCGCAGCAGCTCCTGAAACTTCAGCATGACGCGCATCCGCGTGCCCTGCCCGCTGTTGCGCCAGGTCTTGAAGGCCTCCTTGGCGTTGGAGACGGCCAGGTCCAGCTCTTCGCGCGTGGCGAAGGGCACCTTGGCAACGACCTCCTGGGTGGCGGGGTTGATCACGTCGCGCCATTCGGTGGATTTGGACTGCACGAGCTTGCCGCCGATCAATAGCGGAACGCGGGGGACTTCACTCATTTCATGCTCCTCACACTGCGTAGTCGATGCGGATGGAATCCGCGTTCTTGGATCTTGCAGCGCGCCGGCAGGACAGGGGCCCAAGCCGGCGCGCCAGGCTTATTTCTTCACCAGCGGACAACTTGAATCGGCCAGGGGCTGGAAGGCTTCGGCCGCCGGAATGGTGGCCACCAGCTTGGAATAGTCCCAGCCGCCCTTGGATTCCGCGGGCTTCTTCACTTCGTACAGGTACATGTCGTGGATCACGCGGCCATCGGGGCGGATCGATGCATTGCGCATGATCGGGTCCTTGATGGGCAATTCACGCATCTTGTCGGCCACAACCTTGCCGTCGGTACTGCCGGCAGCGGCGGTCGCCCGCAGGTAATGCAGCACGCTGGAATACACGCCCGCCTGCGTCATCGTGGGCTTCAGGCCACGGAAGGCCTTTTCAAAGCGCGCGGCCCATTGCCGGGATGCATCGTCGTAGTCCCAATAAAAGCCGTCCACGTATGACAGGCCTTGGGCATTTTCCAGGCCCAGCGCACGCAGATCCGACAGGAAGATCAACAGGGACACCAGGCGCTGCCCACCGTCCACGATGCCGAATTCACGCGCCTGCTTGACCGCGTTGACGGTGTCCTGGCCGCCATTGGCCAGCGCCACGACCTGCGCCTTGGAGCTTTGCGCCTGCAACAGGTACGACGCAAAATCCGGTGCGTTCAAGGGATGGCGCACGTTGCCGGCAACCGTGCCGCCCAGCGCCTTCACTGCCTTGGCCGTGTCTGCTTCCAGCGAATGCCCAAACGCATAGTCCACGGTGATGAAGTACCAGGACTTGCCGCCCGCCCGCACGGTCGCCTTGGCGCCGCCCGCGGACTGCGAATACGTGTCGAACATCCAGTGGAACCCGACGGGCGAGCATTCCTTGTTCGTCAGCGCGGTGGTAGCCGGGCCGGAGAACATCACCACCTTGTTTTTCTCGCGCGCGATCCCTTGCACCGCCAGCGCCACGGCCGAGTTGGTCAGGTCGGCAATGGCCGTCACGCCGTCACGGTCAAACCATTCGCGCGCTTTCGCGGCGCCCACATCCGCCTTGTTCTGGTTGTCGGCGGACACCAGTTCGATCTTCATGCCCTTGCATTCCGCGGCCAGGCAGTCGTCGATGGCCAATTGCGCCGCCGCCACCGAACCCGGCCCGCCCATCCCGGCATAGGTGCCGGACATATCCGTCAGAATGCCGATCTTCACTGGCGGCTTGTCGGCCGCCTGCGCCTGGCTTACCAATAAAGCGCCCAGACACAAGCCTGCGGCCAGCCCGCGTGCGTGCAATTTCATGGATTTGTCTCCTGAGTGTTATGCGCTGAGTCGTAGCGATATGCCGTCTTTGCGGCCTGCGGCTCCCGGGGCTTCCCCGAGGCCTGCCGACCCAGTGTAGATGTGTGAAAATCAACAAGCAACACTAGAAATGCACATTCCTTGTGCATTCATGCACAATCAGAAAATTGCCCCGCGCCCCTCTTGGCGCAGGGCCTGCGGAGAGCGAAATCGTGCTGGATTGGGATAGCCTGCGGTACTTCCTGGAAGTCGCCCGTACCCAGCGGGTCAGCGCCGCCGCGCGCAAGCTGGGGGTGGAACACACCACGGTGTCACGCCGCATTCGTGCGCTGGAAACCGAGCTGGACACCTTGCTGTTTGAAAAATCCCGCAGCGCGGGATTCATGCTGACGGACGACGGCCAGCGCCTGTTCGTGCATGCCGAGCAGATGGAAAGCACGGTGCATACCGCCCGCGAAAACCTGTCAGGCATTGGCCAGGCCTTGTCGGGGCACGTGCGCATCGGCGCCACGGAAGGGTTCGGCAGCTATGTGCTGACGCCGCTGGCCGCCGACTTTCAGCGCCGCTACCCGCACATCACCCTGGACATCCTGCCCGTGCCGCGCTTTGTCAGCCTGTCAAAGCGCGAGGCCGATCTGGCCATCACCATCGAACGCCCGCAGCGCGGCCCCTATGTGTGCAGCAAGCTGTGCGATTACACCTTGAGGCTGTACGGAACGCCGGGGTATCTGGCGCGCCACCCGCCGATTGCCACGCGCGCGGACCTGGCCCAGCATACCTTCATCGGCTATGTGGATGAACTGCTGTTCAGCGAACGGCTGCGCTACCTGGAAGACCTGCTGCCGGCCAGCAATGTGGTCTTGCGCAGCACCAGCGTGGTCGCGCAATACCATGCGGCGCTGCAGGGCCAGTCGTTGGCGATCCTGCCCTGCTTCATCGCCGCGCAGGACCCGCGCTTGAAGCCGGTGCTGGAAAAGGAAGTGGAGATCACGCGCTCGTTCTGGATGTACTGCCATGAAGACCTGCGCAAGCTCAAGCGCGTGACGGTGCTGTGGGAATTCATCCGCAAGTCCGTGCTGAAGAACGCCGACCTGTTGGCGGGCAAGCGCGGCACGATGAAGTACCTGCCGTGATGCAGTCCCAGCCGTAAAGCAAAGGGGCCGGAAACCGGCCCCTCTTTGCGTCTTGCCTGGTTCGCGTCTTGCCCGGTCTTAAGCCGGGGTCGCGCTCTTGGGCGCCTTGACCCGCAGACGGCGCATCAGCAAGAACACGGTCAGCAAGGCAACCGCGCCATGGATCGCCCATACCCCCACGCCGAAGCTGAGCTTGCCGTTCGAAATCCAGGCGCGCGACAGGTTGATCATGTTCATGTAGAGCAAGCCCACCAGGCCGGCAATCAGCAAATCGCCCGAACGCCCCAGGCGCGGGTTCACCGCCCCCAGGGGAATCGCCAGCAGCGCCAGGTTGAGCGCGGCCAGCGGCAAGGAAATGCGCCACATGACCTGCGACCAACTGCTGTCGGTGTCATCCGCGACCAGCTGCATGGTGGCGCGCGCCTTGGATGAGCGCTCGGCCGCGGCGCGGGCTTCCCCAATGGGATCTTCGCCCGCCTTGCTTTCCAGGCGCAAACCATACTTTTCGAAGTGCACCAGGCGAATCTCGGGCGTACCCGGCTTGAGGTCATAGCGATGGCCTTCGCCCAGCACCAGGAACCGGTCGCCATTGGGCAAAGTTTCGCTGTGCGCGCTGCTAGCCGTCAGCACGCTCAACCATTCAGGCCCGGTTTCGCGCGCGAACACGTTGCCCAATTCGTCGGTGGGCTTGACCGGGTCTTCCGAGAAGAACACGCGGCTGCCGCCAGACGATTCCGCGAACTGCCCGGCCGTCACTTTGGACAAGTCGGAACGCTGCTCGAACCGTTCGTGGTATTCCCCAATCTGCCGGTAGGCCCACGGCGCGGCCACCAGCGTCAAGCCGGCCACTGCCAGGGCCACGGGAACGGCCACGCGCAGCACGGGCCTTAGCCAGTCGGCCAGCGACAGGCCACTGGCAAACCACACCACCATTTCGGATTCGCGGTAATTGCGCGTGACGGTCGTCAGCACCGCGATGAAGATGGACACGGCCAGAATGGTCGGCAAGGCCGTGATGGTGGACAGCGCAGCCAGCACCACGACGACGTCGGCTCCGATGTTGCCCCCCGCCGCTTCACCGAGCAGGCGCACGAGAAGCACGCTGAGCCACACGACGAGCAACGTGGAAAAGACAACGCCAGCGTGACTGGTGATCTCGCTGACGACAGAGCGTTTAAATAGAGACATGGGAGAATATGCGGGATAATCGACCGCATCATACACAGACGTACACGGGAAACCCTCATGGAATTTAGCACACAGACCACTGCTTCCCTGCACCAGGTTCTAACCGCCGCCCTGGCTGTCGGGGTGTACGCGGATGGCGTGTTGAGCCCCGCCGCGGACATCATCGACCGAGCTTCCAACGGCGCCGTACGCGCCGTGGTCAAGACCGAGTTCCGCGGCCGCGCCGGCTCCACCCTGACGCTGCGCACGCTGCCCGGCGTAACCGCCCAGCGCGTCGTGCTGGTGGGTCTGGGCAAGCAGGAAGAATATTCGGCCCGCGTCCACGCCTCGGCCGAACAGGCTTTCGCCTCGGTCTGCGTGGCCGCCCAACTGACGGAAGGCGTGTCCACGCTGGCCGCCAACCCCATCGGCGACATCGCCATCATTGCCCGCGCCCGCAGCGCCGCCATTGCGGCCGGCGCCGCCACCTATCACTACGACGCCAGCTTCGGCAAACCTGACCGCGACGCCCGCCCCAAGCTCAAGAAGATCGTCCAGGTGGTCGAGCGCGCCGACGCGGCCCAGGCCCAGAAAGGCCTGCGCGAAGGCGCCGCCATTGCCAACGGCATGGAACTGACGCGCACGCTGGGCAATTTGCCCGGCAATATCTGCACGCCCACCTACCTGGGCGACACCGCCAAGCGCCTGGCGCGCGAATTCAAATCCCTGAAGGTTGAAGTGCTGGACCGCAAGCAGGTCGAGGCGCTGGGCATGGGTTCCTTCCTGTCGGTCGCGCGCGGTTCCGCCGAAGCGCTGCGCTTCATCGTGCTGCGCCACGCTGGCGCCAAGGCCGCCAAGAAAGGCGCGAAAGGCGCCCAGGGCCCGATCGTGCTGGTCGGCAAGGGCATCACCTTCGACGCCGGCGGCATCTCGCTCAAGCCCGCCGCCACCATGGACGAAATGAAGTACGACATGTGCGGCGCCGCCAGCGTGCTGGGTTCGTTCCGCGCCCTGGCCGAACTTGAGCTGCCGCTGGACGTGGTCGGCCTGATCCCCGCGTGCGAGAACCTGCCGAGCGGCACCGCCAACAAGCCCGGCGACGTCGTCACCAGCATGGCCGGCCTGACCATCGAAATCCTGAACACCGACGCCGAGGGCCGCCTGGTCCTGTGCGACGCCCTGACCTACGCCGAACGCTTCAAGCCGTCGGCCGTGATCGACATCGCCACACTGACCGGCGCCTGCGTCGTGGCCCTGGGCCATGTCAACAGCGGCTTGTTCTCGAAAGACGACGCGCTGGCCGAGGCCTTGGCCACGGCCGGCCGCAAGTCGCTGGACACCGCGTGGCGCATGCCGATGGACGACGCCTACCAGGAACAACTGAAGTCCAACTTCGCCGACCTGGCCAACATCGGCGGCCCCCCGGCCGGCGCGGTGACGGCGGCGTGCTTCCTGTCGCGCTTCGCCAAGGCCTACCCGTGGGCTCACCTGGACATCGCCGGCACCGCCTGGCGCGGCGGCAAGGACAAGGGTGCCACCGGCCGCCCCGTGCCCCTGCTGATGCAATATCTGCTGGACCAGGTTTGAAGCCTTTGCAACGGAACCGGGCATGACGCGGATCGACTTCGCCTTCGGCGCGCCCGACCGCTTGCGCATGGCCTGCCAGGTCGTGCGCAAGCGCGTTCTGGCAGGGCAGCGGCTGGTGGTGTACTGTAAAGATGGTTCACGGCTGGCCGCGTTTGACCGCATGCTCTGGGCCTTTGACGACACCTCGTTCGTGCCGCACGTGCTGGCCAACGACCCGCTGGCGCCCGAAACGCCGGTGGTGCTGACGGCGGGAGATCCCCAGCAAGCGGCCCAGGCCGCTCAACCCGCAGCGGGCGCGGATGCCGCCCCGCTGTGGCTGTTGAATCTGGACAACGATTGCCCGCCCGGCTTCGACACCTTTGAGCGCCTGCTTGAAATCGTGTCGGATGACCCGGATGACAAGCAAGCCGCTCGCCAGCGCTGGCGCGTCTACCAGAATGCGGGCCACACGCCGCTCAGCCACGACCTCAGCCGCCAGCCCCCCGGGGGCTGACCTGCCCCATCCATCCCGGCGGGCACCGTGCCCGCCGCGGTCTTTTGATATTTGGGAGCCCCCATGCCCTCTCGCTCCAACGATACCGGCATCCCCACCCTGACCCAGCGGGCCGAACCGACGCTCTACGCGCCGCGCGCGCCCGAAGAGCCCGAAGATGCCGGCCCCCCCGTACTGACCGATCTGGCCGATGACGCCGCAGGCGGGGATGCCGACGAGGCGTTCCCCTTGCTGACCGACATCGCCGATGGGCGCGGCCAGGACTGGGACGTGGACGAAGCCCCGGCCGTGCGCGCGGGCACCACGCAAACCGCCGCCGCACTGCCCGACGCGTCGGTGTTGACCGCCCGGCTGCAAGCCGAGGTCGAACAACTGATGCGCCGGGCGCTGGCAGACGCCATCGAGCAGATTCAAATGCGCATGGACGCTGAATTACCGGGTATCGTTTCCCGGGTATTGAACGAGGTCCGCCCTGGGTAAAAAGGGTGTCCGGCAGTGGGTCTAAATCTTCCAAAAACTGGATTCTTCAGGGAACTGTAAGGTATCCTTCCCCTCTAAGCCTTCTAGGCAATTATTTTTGGCGCATACAGGAGTTCTCCATGAACGAATATCGTCCGTCCCCTTTTAACCGTTCCGGCTCGGTCGCTGGCGCGCCGGGCGAGGTCGCGCGCAATCAGGTGCTGCGCAACACGTACTGGCTCTTGGCCCTCTCGCTGATTCCCACGGTGCTGGGCGCGGCGGTTGGCCTTTTCACCGGCATCAACCAGGTCATGGGCGCCAGCCCGGGCCTGTCGGCCATCGTGTTCCTGGTGGGCGCGTTCGGCATGATGTTCGCCATCGAGAAAAACAAGAACAACTCGATGGGCGTGGTGCTGCTGCTGGCCTTCACGTTCTTCATGGGCATCATGCTGTCGCGCCTGCTGGGCTTCGTGATGGGCTTCAGCAACGGTTCGCAGCTTGTCATGACGGCGTTCGGCGGCACGGCGATCGTGTTCGGCACGATGGCCACGCTGGCCACCACCATCAAGCGCGACCTGTCCGGGATGCAGAAATTCCTGTTCATCGGCGCGGTCGTGATCCTGGTTGCGGCGCTGGCCAACATCTTCCTGCAAATGCCCGCACTGATGCTGACCATCTCGGTCATGGCCATCCTGGTGTTCTCGGCGTTCATGCTGGTTGACCTGCAGCGCGTGGTCAATGGTGGTGAAACCAACTACGTGTCCGCCACCCTGGCCATCTACCTGGACGTCTACAACGTCTTCTCGAACCTGCTGATGCTGCTGGGCATCTTCGGCGGCAACCGCGAGTAATCGCACGCCGCTAGTTCAGTACCGAAGGCCTACATTCGCATGTAGGCCTTTTTCTTTGGAGCGTTCCCATGCACGATCGCCGCCGCTTCCTCCAGACCGCCGCCTGCGCCGCCCTGCTGGGACCCGCTGGCGCCGCCCAGGCCCTGAGCGCCAAGCAAGCCATGCTGAACCGCTCCATTCCGTCCACCAAGGAACAGATACCCGTCATTGGCCTGGGCACTGCCGACACCTTCAACGCCTCGCCCAATGACGCGGCCGCCATGCAACCCTTGGCGCAGGTGCTGGACGCCTTCACGAAAGCCGGCGGCACCCTGATCGACACCGCCCCCAGCTACGGCCAGGCCGAGGCGGTTGTGGGAGCGCTGCTGGCGCGCCAGGGCGGGAAGAGCAATCCGTATTTCCTGGCGACCAAGATCGGCGCGCGCGGCCACGATGCCGCCATGGAACAGATCCGCGAATCACAGAAGTACCTGGGCCGTGACAAACTGGACCTGATCCAGATCCACAACCTGATCGACACCCGCAATCAGCTGAGCTTGTTGCGCGACCTGAAGCAGCAAGGCGTGATCCGCTACGTCGGCATCACGCATTACCTGGACCATGCCCACGACGAACTGACTGAACTGGTCGAACGCGAAAAGCCCGATTTTCTTCAGATCAATCTGTCAGTGGGCGCGCGCAACGCCGAAAAGCGCCTGCTGCCGGCTTGCCAGGCCAACGGCGTCGCGGTGCTGATCAACCGCCCCTTCCAGGACGGCGCGCTGTTCCGCCAGGTCAAGGGCCGCGCCCTGCCCGGTCTGGCTGCCGACATCGACTGCACCTCCTGGGCGCAGATTTTCCTGAAATTCATCATCGGACACCCGGCCGTGACGGCCGTCATTCCCGCCACCTCCAAACCCGCGAACATGGCGGACAACGCACTGGCCGGATTCGGGCCACAACCCGACGCGGCACTGCGCGACCGCATCGCCGCCCTGCTGGCATAAGCCATGGCCTCAGTCGGCCTTGGCTCCCTGCGTGGCCGCGCGGCGCGGGCATTGGGCATACACGAAGAAGAAATAGCGCCTGCCGCCTGCGGCTTCGCGTTTTTTTTCTTCCTGTTCTGCGGCTATTTCATGCTGCGCCCCATCCGCGAAACCATGGGCATCCAGGCGGGCGTGAACCAACTGCAATGGCTGTTCACCGCCACCTTCGTCGCCACCTTGGCCGTGGTGCCCCTGTTTGGCGTATTGTCCTCGCGCGTGCCGCGTTCAACGCTGCTGACCTGGGTCTACGGTCTATTTGCGCTGACCATGGCGGGCTTCGCTGTCCTGCTGTACCTGCAACCGGGCAGCATCTGGGCCGCGCGCGCGTTCTATGTGTGGCTGTCGGTGTTCAATTTGTTCGTGGTTTCCATCGCCTGGAGCCTGATGGCCGACGTGTTCCGCATGGAGTCGGCCAAGCGCCTGTTCGCCTTGATTGCCGCCGGCGCCAGCGCGGGCGGGCTGTGCGGTCCGCTGTTGGGCGCGTTGCTGGCCGGCGCGCTTGGCCCGGCGGGCCTGTTGCTATTGTCCGCGCTGCTGCTCACGGCAACCTTGCCGCTCAAGCAATGGCTGTTGCGATGGCGCGCGGCCACGCGCACGGACGTCAGTCTGGAAGACATCAAGCACCCCATTGAAGGCAGCGTCCTGGCCGGCATTTCGCGAATTTTCCGATCACGCTACCTGCTGGGCATTTCGCTGCTGGTGGTACTGCTGGCCACGCTCAACACCTTTCTGTACATGGAACAGGCGCGACTCGTCGCCGATACGTTTCCCGACACGGCGCAGCGCATCCGCGTCTTCAGCGCGCTGGACTTCACCGTGCAGACACTGGCGCTGTTGTCGCAAGTGTTCATTACGGGCCGCGTGGCAGCGCGCCTGGGGCTGCGCTTCCTGTTGACCGCGGTGCCGTTGGCCGTGGGGGTGTCGTTCCTGGCGTTGGCCGCGTTTCCGGTCTTTGGCGTGTTGGCGGCCGCGATGATCTTGCGCCGGGCCGGCGAATACGCCCTGATCAGGCCGGGCCGCGAAATGCTGTTTACAGCGGTCCCGCCGGAAGACAAGTACAAGACCAAGAGCGTCATCGACACCGTGGTCTACCGTGGCGGAGACGCCGCTAGCGGCTGGGTCAAGGCGGGGGTGGACATGCTGGGCCATGGCGTGGCGCTGATCGCGCTATTGGGCGCGGCCGTGGCGCTGGGCGCCGCCGCCGTGGGCTACGCATTAGGGAGACAGGCCGACGCCAGAAAGCCCGACAACCATTAGCTTTTTCCAAACAAGCATCTTAGTAAACCAAACGGATCTCGCGGGCGGCCGCCGCACAATGGCGCAGCTCTCAACGCCTGGGGAATCGTCATGAAACGCTCTGCCTGCCTTGCCGCCGTGCTGCTTTGCCTTAGCGCCACGTCCGCGCACGCCGCCTATCCCGAAAGGGCCATCACCTTGATCGTGCCTGCGGCCGCGGGCGGCAACGCGGACATCACCGCGCGCCTGATCGGCCAGGAGATGAGCCGTCAGCTTGGTCAGCCCGTCGTGGTGGAAAACCGCGTGGGGGCCGGTGGCCGCATCGGCACCCAGGCAGTGGTGCGTGCCCCGGCCGACGGCTACACCATCGGCTATGCCCACGTTGGCACGCTGGTGCTGCACCGGTTTCTGTTCAAACAACAACTCTACGATCTGGACCGTGACGTGACGCCGATCGGCCTGGTGGCCGAAACCCCGAACGTCATCGTGGTGAACGCGGCCTCGCCCTATCGCGACCTGAAGAACTTC
Organism: Achromobacter spanius; assembly: GCF_002812705.1. Taxonomy (NCBI): domain Bacteria; kingdom Pseudomonadati; phylum Pseudomonadota; class Betaproteobacteria; order Burkholderiales; family Alcaligenaceae; genus Achromobacter; species Achromobacter spanius. Next base: position 6,222,855 of record NZ_CP025030.1, read on the forward strand.
ATCGAGGCCAGCCGCGCCCAGCCCGACCGCCTGACGATGACGTCGGCGGACCCGGGCACGACCAGCGAGGTGGGGGTGAAGCTCTTCATTGCCCAGACCGGCGCGGCCGTGCGCCAGATTCCCTACAAGGCAACGGCCGCGCAGCTCTCCGACCTGCTTGGCGGCCACGTGGACGCCATGATGGAAAACCTGCCCCCGTTGATCGGCAATTTGAAGGACGGCCGCCTGCGCGCGCTGGCCGTCACGACGCGGTCCCGTGCCGCGTCCAATCCCGATGTGCCGACGGTGGCCGAACAGGGCTACCCCAACTATGAGCAGTCCGCCTGGAGTGCACTGATCGCCCCGGCCGGTACGCCGCCTGCCGTCATCGACCGCCTGAATGCCGCGATGAACCAGGCGCTGCGATCGGAAAATGTCGCAAAAGAACTGCGCAGCCGTTCCCAGGCGCCGCTGGGCGGCACCCCGCAAGACGTACAAACCCAAATTCGCAAGGAACTGCCCAAATGGGAAAACATCATCAAGGCCGCCACGCTGGATTAATGCCCATGGGTAGTCCTGCGGCAGGCGATCCTGCGGCAGGCGGACCTGCGGCAGGCGGACCTGCGGCGGGCGGACCCGCGGCAGGCGGACCTTCCGCAGATACCTCGGCGGGAGGCGCCACATGGTTCAGGTAAGCCGCGAAGACTTCTCTGTCGCCGCCGCGACCAACGAATCGGCCTATCGCCGCATCACCATCCCCATGTTGCGAATCGACGCCGGACCCGGCCCCGCCGTTGCCTTGATTGCCGGCGTGCATGGCGACGAATGGGAAGGCCAGGCGGCCATCCTGGATCTGTGGCATCACCTGCCCAACGTCCTGCAACGCGGCACGGTCTATCTGCTGCCCGCCGTCAACGCGGAGGCCTCGCTGGCCGGTACACGGTTGTCTCCCGCCGATGGCGGCAACCTGAACCGCGCCTTCCTGGGCACCCCGGCGCGCGGCTATACCGAAAGCGTCGCGGCCGCGCTCGAAGCGCGTTTGCTGCCGCGCGTGCAGGCCATGGTCGACGTGCACAGCGGTGGCGCGTCCCTGCGCTATCTGCCGTCATCCGTGATCACGCGCTACGGCAACGACGCCTACGACGAGCGCCTGCCCGCCCTGGCGCGCGCGTTCGGTCTGCCGCATTGCGTGTTCTTTCGCGGCAATGAAGCGGGCTCCATGCCGGCCGTGGCCAGCCGCCACGGCGTATTGCGCCTTAGCGCCGAGATCGGCGGCGGCAGGGAAACCCACGCTGCCCTGGTCCAGCGCTGCCGTGACGGGCTGCTCGGTTGCCTGGGCGAATTGGGCCTGCTGCCCGGCCACCCAAGCCCCCGCAACCCGGACGTCAAGCTTTATGACCTGGACGCCCCCGCTGCGACGTTGCGCGCAAGCGAATCCGGCGTGTTCGTGCCCGGCATCGAACTGGGGCAGTCAGTCACGGCGGGCCAGCAGATTGGCCGCTTGATCGAACCCGCCCGTCCGGACATTCCCATGCGCCCCTTGCACAGCTCCCAAGCAGGCACGGTCGTGTGCCTGCGCGCCATTGCCCGCAGCGACGACGGCGACTGCCTGCTGCAAGTTGCGCCCGCCCTTCCCCTTGAATCCCTCGTGTCGAAATACTGACCATGCAGATGAACCCAAGATTGTCCGGCCTGCGTTGTATCCGCTGTGCAAGCCTGTGGCCGCCCGGCGACTATCCCGAAGGCTGCCCCCATTGTCTGGCGGCCGGCCACCCCGCCACGCTGGAATGCTGCTACGACTCGCCCGGCGACACCCCCGCCATACCCTTGCCGATCCTGGCCCCGATCACGCTGGGTGAAGGCGACACGCCTTGCCTGGAAGCGTCGGACCTGGCCCAGGCCGAAGGCATCGGCCAGCTTTGGCTGAAATGTGAAGGCGCCAACCCCACCGGTAGCCACAAGGACCGCATGGCGGCCCAATTGGTATCGCGGGCAAGGCTGGCCGGCGCAATCCGCGTGGCGGCGGCCTCCAGCGGCAATGCCGGCGTCTCGATCGCCGCCTACTGCGCCGCCGCCGGCTTGCAGGCCGATATCGCCATCACGCGCAACTGCCCGCCCTTGCAGCGCGAAGCCATGGAACGCTTCGGCGCCAAGCTCAGCGCCTTCGAAGACAGCCTGGCCCGTTGGCCTTACGTGGAAGACCTGTGCCGCAACCACGGCGCTTTCGCGGGCACCAACTATTTGAATCCACCCGTCGGCACACACCCTTACGGCGTCGAGGGCTACAAGCCCATTGCCGCCGAGATCCTGGACCGTTGCGGCGCGCCGACCGACATCATCGTGCCCACCGCGCGCGGCGATCTGCTTTGGGGAATCTTGCTGGGGTGGCAGTATCTGATGCAAATCGGCCGTATCCAGCGCCTGCCCCGCCTGCACGCCGTCGAGCCCTATGCGCGCCTGTCGCAAGCTCAAGCCACTGGGGACGCGCGCGGCTTGTGGGACGCGCCAACGAACCAATACTCCATTGCGGGCGGCACCTGCACGCTACAGTCGCTGGAGGCTTTGTCGCGCTCAGGTGGCACGCCGGTGGAAGTATCCGATTCGGCCGCCGCGCAGGCGCAGCAACGGCTGGAACGCAGGGGGATCAGCACCGAGCTGTCTTCGGCCGCCGCGCTGGTGGCAGTGGCCCGCCTGCGGCGGTCGGACATATTGGATGCCGAATCATCGGTAGTGCTGATGCTGACCTCGGACGGGCGCCGCGGCTGAACGGGTCTTGCAGCCCTAGACGCCGAAGCGCTCCACCAGCGGGGCCAGCGCACCGCGCAGGCAGGTGGCCCAGAATTTGCCGGCCTCGGACAGGGGCCGGCTGCCGTGCAGGATCATGTGGCATTCAAAATGCACCGGTGCGGTCAGCGGGCGGTAGCAAAGGCCCGCGGCCTCCATCCCCACGGCAGTCGCCGGGTTGGCGATGCCTACCCCATGCCCCGCCAGCGCCAGTTGGCACACGGTGCTGGAATACGGGGTTTCGATGGCCACCTTCAGGCTTAGCCCCGCCTGCAGCAATAGCGAATCCAGGCGCTTGCGCGAGCCATCCTCCGCGTTCAGGGCGATGACCTCGGCATCCGCAAGATGGGTGAATTCCACGCGCTCCACGCGCGCCAGCGCATGGCCGGCGGGAAACACCGCCACGGCACGCAAACGCGCCAGCCGGTGGCCGAGCAGCCCTTCCAGTTCAGATTCGTCGGCCACCACCGCCAGGTCGAGCTCACCCGACACCACCATGTCGCGCAAGGTGTTGGAGTCTCGAATTTGCAGATACAGCGGCGTGTCGGGATAGCGCGTGCGAAACCGCGAGATCGCGTCGCTGACGATGGTGCCGCCATACGCATGGATGCAACCAATGCGCAGGCGCGGCTGCGCGGCGCCACGGATCGCACGGATCTTGCGCCCAAGGCTTTCCAGCCCCACGTTCAAGCGGCGGATTTCCTCGTACAGCAAGGTGGCCTCGGGCGTGCGCTGCATCCGCTGGCGCACACGCTCGAACAGGCGCAACTCAATACTGGCTTCCAGCGCGGCCAAGGTCGCGCTGACTGTCGCGGGCGACACATCCAGGCGCCGGGCAGCAGCGGTCACGCTTTCCGTTTCGTAAACGGTGCGGAACGTCTCGACCTGTTTCAGCGTGAAGGTCATAGGCTGCTTGCGGCACGCTCAGACGCGCTGCAAGTCCATCAGGACGCGGCGGGTGGACAAGGGGCGGCCGGCAAGGATCTCGGCCAGGCGTTCGCGCAAGTCCCGGCGCAGCGCGGGTTCGATGGCGGTGTCTTCGAAATCGGGCGCGTCTTCATCCACGCCATAGCCGGTCTCGCGCAGCAAGGTCCATTCAAAGCGGCGCAACGCGCCCGCGGCGCGCGTGCCGTTGGACAACTGCTGCAACGCCATGTCGTAGGCATCGAATAGCAAGGGGTGGGCGTCCTCACGTGGCAGCAGGCGCAGCAAAAGCTCGTTCATGTACCAGGCGGACATCAGTGCGGTGCCGGTCAACGGGCGGATGCCCGCGATTTCAGCGCGCGTCAGTGTCTTGACGTCGCCGTTGCCGGTCCAGGACAGCAGCAGGGGCTGAAAGGCCGACAACACGGGCCGCAGCACCGAGTAAGGGCGCTTGGCGCCCTTGGCGACCATGGCCACACAGCCATGATCGCGGGAAAACGTCTGAACAATAAGGGAGGTTTCACGCCACGCGGTGGCGTGCAGCATAAAGCCCGGGCGATCCTGGACGCGAGGCGCCCGTCTACTCATAGCCCAAATCGCGGAGCGCACCCTCGCGGTCGGACCACCCCTTGCGCACCTTGATGTAGACCTCAAGGTGCACGGGCTTGTCCAGCAGCTTGGCGATGTCCTGCCGCGCCTCCGTGGCGATACGCTTCATGTGCATGCCGCCCGTGCCCAGGAGAATGGGCTTGTGGCTGTCGCGCTCGACCACCACGCAGGCGTTGATGCTGGCGCCCTTGGCGGTCTCTTCCCATTGCTCGATGACGACGGTACAGCCGTAGGGCAGCTCGTCGCCGACCAGGCGGAAGATCTTCTCGCGCACCAGTTCGGCGGCAATGAAGCGCATGGGGCGGTCAGTCAACGTGTCTTCTTCGAACATCGCCTCGCCTTCGGGCAGGCGCGTGGCAATTTCTTCCAGCAACTGATCCAGTTGCTGGTTCTTGCTGGCGCTGACCGGCACCACGGCGCCGAACGGATGCAGCGCCATGATCTTGGAAACGAAGGCGAAGAGATCATCACGATTCTTCATTTGGTCGATCTTCGAGACGACCAGAATCGTGCGCTCCGGGTTGGGCAACAGCGGCAGCAACTTGGCGTCGCCTTCCGACCACTTGCCGGCCTCGACCACATGCACCACCACGTCGACGTCGGCCAGGGCCTGCGTCACGACGCGGTTCATCATGCGGTTCATGGCGCCGCCATGGCGCGTCTGGAAACCGGGGGTATCAACGAAGACGAACTGCTCGTGTTCGCGCGTCAACACGCCATGGATGCGGTGGCGCGTGGTCTGCGCCTTGCGCGACACGATGGAGATCTTGGAACCGATCAGGGCGTTGGTCAGCGTGGACTTGCCCACATTGGGGCGGCCAACGATGGCAACAAAGCCGGTACGAAAAGGGGTATCGCTCATTTAGTCTCTTGAGCCACTGCCACGGGCAGCGACAATTGCGCGGTTTTGCGCGCCTTGCCCGACTTGCGGGCAGCCTTGGTGGCCGGGCTGATGGCCAGCGCAGCCTCCAAAGCCAGCTTGGCCGCCGATTGCTCGGCGGCGCGGCGGCTGGCGCCGGGCGCCGTAACCTTGATCTCGAGCGCCGGGATGGCGCACTCGACTTCGAACTGCTGGCTGTGGGCCGCGCCATGCGTGGCCACCACCGTATACAGCGGCAGCGCCAACTTGCGGCCTTGCAGGAATTCCTGCAGCAAGGTCTTGGCGTCCTTGCCCAGCGTTTTGGGGTCAACCGAGGCCAGCACCGGCAGGTACTGGCGCACGATCACGCGGCGCGCGGCCTCAAAGCCCGCGTCCAGAAAGACGGCGCCAAACAGCGCCTCGACCGTGTCCGCAAGAATCGATGGCCGGCGGAACCCGCCGCTTTTCAATTCGCCTTCGCCCAGGCGCAGATACTGCGAGAGCTCCAGGCGCTGGGCGATATCCGCCAGCGAGGCCTGCTTGACCAGATTGGCCCGCAGCCGCGACAGATCGCCTTCGTCAATTTTCGAGTAGCGCTCGAACAGCATGGCCGCAACGACGAAGTTCAGCACGGAATCCCCAAGGAATTCCAAGCGCTCGTTGTGGCGCGCACCATGACTGCGATGCGTCAGTGCCTGTTCAAGCAAAGCCGGATCACCGAAGTGGTGATCCAGGCGGTTTTCTAGCGTGGCTAGCGACATAATCAGTTGAACCGGCCGATGCGGCTGAGATCGCTGAAATTCATCCAGATGAAGAACGCGCGTCCGACGATATTGGATTCTGGAACGAAGCCCCAGTACCGGCTGTCCGCGCTGTTGTCCCGATTATCACCCATGGCGAAATAACTGCCTTCAGGTACTTTGCAGCGTACCCCATTGCGGCTGTATTGGCAGTTCTGGCGGTGAGGAAATTGCCACATCGGAGAATAATCCTGCGGCTTGTTCTCATCTAGCAGTATTTTGCGCTCAACGTCGCCCAACTTCTCTTTATATTGCGCAATATAAGAAACGCGGTCCGGTTCAAAATAGTCGCCGTCGCGCACATGCGGCACGAGTTCGCCGTTGACGTACAGTTTTTTGTCCAGGTAGGCGATTTCATCGCCGGGCAGGCCCACCACACGCTTGATGTAGTCCACATCCGGATCAACGGGATAGCGGAACACGAACACGTCGCCGCGCTTGGGTTCGCCGATGTCGATAACTTTCTTGTCGATCACGGGCAGGCGCAAGCCATAGCTGAACTTGTTCACCAGGATCAAGTCACCCGACTGCAGCGTCGGCAGCATGGAACCCGACGGAATCCGGAACGGCTCCACCACGAACGAGCGCAGCATGAACACAAACAGAATGACGGGAAAGAAGCTGACGGCGTATTCGATCCACCAGGGCACGCGCCGCGCGATGTCGCCGGCTTCGCGGCGCAGGCGTTCGGCCTCCTGGGCGTCTCCGACCAGGGCCGCGTCGTACTGCGCCATTGCCGCTTGCGCCCGCGCTTCGCGGCCACGCCGCAGCACCGCCAGATCAAGCACCCAGATAATGCCGGTCAAGACCAGCAGAACAAACAGGATCAGGGCAAAGTTCCAACTCATCAGCTAACCGCCTTCTTTTGGTTCTACTTGTCTTCCACTTGCAGGATGGCCAAGAACGCCTCCTGCGGAATTTCAACGCTACCCACCTGCTTCATGCGCTTCTTGCCGGCCTTCTGCTTTTCAAGCAGCTTCTTCTTGCGCGAGATATCGCCGCCGTAGCACTTGGCCAGCACGTTCTTGCGCAGCGCCTTCACGTTTTCGCGCGCGATGATTTCCGCGCCGATGGCGGCCTGGATGACCACGTCGAACATCTGGCGGGGAATCAGACCACGCATGCGGGTGACGACGTCACGGGCGCGATGGCGCGCATTGCTGCGGTGAACGATCACGGCCAGCGCGTCGACGCGGTCGTTGTTGATGAGCAAGTCCACGCGCACCACGTCGGCCGAGCGGTATTCCAGGAATTCGTAGTCCATCGACGCGTAGCCGCGCGACACGGACTTCAGCTTGTCGAAGAAGTCGAGCACGATCTCGGCCAGCGGAATCTCGTACACCAGGTGCACCTGGCGGCCGTGATAGCTCATGTTGATCTGCGAACCCCGCTTGTTGTTGCACAGGGTCATGACCGGGCCGACGTAGTCCTGCGGCATGAACAGCGTGACCTTCACGATGGGCTCGCGAATGTCCTGGATCTTGCCCACTTCGGGCATGCGCGACGGGCTTTCCACGGTAATCACGGAACCATCACGCTGCTCGACTTCATACACCACCGACGGCGCGGTGGTGATGATGTCCATGTCGAATTCGCGCTCCAGGCGTTCTTGCACGATTTCCATGTGCAACAAGCCCAGGAAGCCGCAGCGGAAACCAAAACCCAACGCTTGCGACACTTCGGGTTCGAACATCAGCGCGGCGTCGTTCAGCTTGAGCTTGTCGAGCGAATCGCGCAGTTGGTCGTATTCAGAGCTTTCCACCGGATACAGGCCGGCGAACACCTGCGGCTTCACTTCCTTGAAGCCGGGCAGCGCGGACGGCGCGGGCTTGTTGGCCAGCGTGACCGTATCGCCAACCTTGGCGTCTTCCAACTGCTTGATGCCGGCGATGATGAAGCCCACCTCGCCCGCCGACAGATGCGGACGCTGCTGCGACTTCGGCGTGAACACACCGGTCTGCTCGCACAGGTGGGTGGCGCCGGAGGCCATCAGCAGGATCTTGTCCTTGGGCTTGAGCACGCCGTTGATGATGCGCACCAGCATGACCACGCCCACGTAGTTATCGAACCACGAGTCGATGATCAGGGCTTGCAGCGGCGCCTCGGGGTCGCCCTTGGGCGCAGGCACGCGCGCCACGATGGTTTCCAGGATTTCGTCGATGCCCATGCCCGTCTTGGCGCTGGCCAGCACGGCTTCGGAGGCATCGATGCCGATGACGTCTTCGACTTCCTGGCGCGCGCCTTCGGGATCCGCCTGCGGCAGGTCCATCTTGTTCAGCACGGGCACCACTTCCACGCCCAGCTCGATGGCGGTGTAGCAGTTGGCAACCGTCTGCGCTTCCACGCCCTGCGACGCATCCACCACCAGCAACGCGCCTTCGCAGGCCGACAGCGAGCGGCTGACTTCGTACGAGAAGTCCACGTGCCCCGGGGTGTCGATCAGGTTCAGGTTGTAGACCTTGCCGTCATTCGCCTTGTATTGCAGGGAAGCGGTCTGGGCCTTGATGGTGATGCCGCGTTCGCGCTCGATTTCCATGGAATCGAGCACCTGCGCCGACATTTCGCGATCCGCCAATCCGCCGCAGCGCTGGATCAAGCGATCGGCCAAGGTCGATTTGCCATGATCGATGTGGGCAATGATGGAGAAGTTGCGAATATGCTGCATGCTTGAAATTATAAGGGACGGAACACTCGGCACTAGGCCGGAAGACGCCGCGGCCGGAGAACACACGGCTGACGAGAGGGGCGCTGACGGGGCAAAACCCGGGCAAAACGAGGGGGCGCCAAGCGCCCCCTCTTGCGGCAACCAGCCATTTTAGCCGGTCTTGGGCAATTTTTTCTGCCGGCTGCCCGCAGCCTGGCAAAAAGGCGCCCCACCGGGGCAAACCTGCCCTACTTCGATGCAGGCACCGCAACCCATTGGGTCTGGTCCCCACGGCGCACCAGCAGGCCCACGGTGCGGCTCTTGTCGAGCTTGGCCACGAGTTCGCCGAATTGCTTGGCGCCCGTCACGTCGGTGTCGTTCAAAGCCAACACGATGTCGCCTTCCTGCAGGCCGGCCTTGCCGGCCGCGCCCTCGGCAGCCTTCACCTGGACGCCGCCCTTGATGCGCAGCTTTTTCTGCACGTCGGCCGGCACATCGACCACGCCCAGGCCCAGCGCATTGGTAACTTCCGGCACCGGCGCGGCTTTCTTATCGGCCGCGGCCGCCTTTTCGGTGGGGATCTCGCCCACCTTGACCGCCAACGTCAGGCTCTTGCCCTTGCGCCACACTTGCATGTCTGCGCGCGTGCCAGGCTTGGTTTCGCCCACGATGCGCGGCAGGTCGGACCAGCGCTTGATCGGTTCGTTGTTGAACTTCAAGATCACGTCGCCCGGCTGCACGCCAGCTTGTTCGGCGGGGCCATCGACTTCAACGCTGCTGACCAGCGCGCCTTCCGCCTTGGGCAGCCCGATGGCTTCAGCCACGTCCTTGCCCACTTCACCGATCTGCACGCCGACCCGTCCGCGAGTCACCTTGCCGGTGGTGCGCAATTGATCCACAACGCGCATCGCTTCGTCGATGGGGATGGCCAGGGAAATACCCATGAAACCGCCGCTGCGCGAAATGATCTGGGAATTGATACCCACCACCTCGCCATCCAGGTTGATCAAGGGCCCACCCGAATTACCCGGGTTGACGGCGACATCCGTCTGAATGAACGGCAGGTATTCGCCGGTGTCACGACCAATCGCGCTGACAATGCCCGAGGTCACGGTGGAATCCAGGCCAAACGGCGAACCGATCGCCAGCACCCATTGGCCCTTCTTCAGCTTCTTGGGGTCGCCAATGACCAGCGGAACCATGTCCTTGGCTTCGATCTTGATCAGCGCCACGTCGGTACGTTCATCGGTGCCGATGACCTTGGCTTTGAACTCACGGCCGTCGGTCAAGGTGACGTAGATATCCGTGGCATCAACCACCACGTGGTTGTTGGTCAGGATGAAGCCGTCGTCAGACACGAAAAAGCCCGATCCCACGCCGCGCGGCACGGTGCGCTCTTCAGGCTGGGGACGCTGGCGCGGCGCAGGCACTTGCCCGCCGCCAGGGGGTTGAATGTCGGGGCCGAAGAACCAGCGGAAGAGTTCGTAGGGGTCGCTACCGCCGCCGGGGCCAGGCCCACGGACCGGCACGGTGGCCGTAGTACGGATGTTGACCACCGCCGGATCGGCTTTTTCGACAATCCCCGTGAAGTCGGGCAACGCCACCGTGGGCGTTTGCGCGACAGCAGCGGGCACATAGGCGGCAGACATGAAAACCCCTGCTGCCACGGCCACCAGAAAGCGCCGGAAAAAAGCGTTCGACACCGTCATTGCTTTCATAAGTTACTCCGAAGTTGCTGCTTGCTGCCTGTGGCCTGGGCCTGAATCACTTGGACCCAGCGGCCGGCACGTATTCTGTCGCTTGCGCAAGTTGTTCCAGCGTCGCCACGGGCACTTCGCCCACGGCCGTCAACCAGTAATCAGCAATGCGCGTGCCATACACCGTGATGGCTCCGCGCTGCGCGGCCCCGGGCGGAGGATGATGTCCGCGCTCGCTGTCATAGGGCTCGATGAAAACCGAGATGGCCGCCAAGCCGTCGGACAACACCATCTGGCTGACCGCTGCGCCGCGCCCCATGGAGCGCGACACCTGCATGATCACCTTGAAGCCCTTGGGGGCAGGAATGCGCCAGCCCTGGGCCATCAGGTCCACCGGCGTCATGGTCGATTCCAGCACCTTCCAGTCACGCGTGCTCCAGCGCGAACTCAGCTGTTGCGGGTCCACTTCCGACCCCAGGCGCAGCGAGGTGAACGACACTTGCTCGACCACGCCTCGGGCCGCATTCAGCGTTTGCGCCTTGAGCAGCAGATTGGTTTCAACGTCGGCGCAAAGGCGATAGCCGTAGCGCAGCTTGTCCAGCGGTTCGATCGTGATCAGGCGGCATTCGCGGCCCGCAACCCGATGCAGCTTGGGCTCGGTGCGGATTTTGTAGTGCTCGGCAAGATTGGCCGGATCACCCAGCAACAAGCCAGGAAAGCGGTCGCCGCGCCGGCGCTCGATCAGAACGGTCTTGCGCTCGGGAATCAGGCATTGCACGTCATCGTTGTGACGCAGGTACTCACGCGGCTGGCCGTCCAGGATCTCCAGCCGCTCGCGCTCGCCGGTGCCGTCCAACACGTGCACCAGGCGCGAGGACTGGATCATCTCGCCCTGCTGATACATGAAGACGCCGGCATAGTCCTGCTTGCGCGCGGCTTGCTGGATGCGCGTCAGCAATTGGACGACGTCATCCGTGGCCGGGGCCGCATCGGCGGCGCGCGCCGGCTCATGGGTAGACAGAAAAGCGGTCAGAAGCGTAGCGGCAAACCATCCGGCGCGATGTGCGTTCCAGGAGGCTGCGCGCGGCCAACGTGTCGGTAACGCCAGCGCCATCAACGTCCGGCTCCGGCGTCGAACGAAACTTGTCGCACCGCGCTGGGACCCGCCATCTGGCGATGGGCTTCGAGGTAGTCGCGCAGGCCGGCGTCGTCAGCGGCGGAGACCGCCGTGGGCGTGCCGCTGGCATCAGCCAGCACGCGCACTTCCGTGGCCGGCGTGCCGGTCAGATAGGGTTGCGCCACCCAGGCAACCGTTGCCACCGCGGCCGCCACGGCCAGGCCGGACAGGCCGACCCGCAACGGCGAACGTCGTCGCGGCGCGGCCACGATGGGCAGTTCCGCGTCAAGCGCGCGCGCCAGCCGCGACTGGAACGCGGCGCTGGGCGTCAATGCCAGATCGGCATTGCGTAGAGAATCACCGATCAAATGATAGGTGTCCCAGGTCTGACGTCCATCCTTGGACAACAGACTGGAAAGAATATCGTCGGAATCTTCTCCGTCCATCCAGGCGGAAACCGATTCCTCCCAGGAGGCCTCGGCGATTTCAACGGACTTGGCTGCTGTTTGCATGACTGCCACTCCTTACCAGCGACGCTCGGCATCGGTGCCTAGCAATGGACGCAATTTGGTCGCAATGGCCTCACGCGCACGAAAAATGCGGGAGCGCACCGTACCAATGGGGCAATCCATGCTTTGGGCGATGTCTTCGTAACTCATACCTTCGATTTCACGCAGGACAATTGCGGTGCGCAACTCTTCGGGCAATTCCTCGATGGCCGCGTTCACCGTCTCGGCGATTTCGCGGCTGGCAACCATGGATTCCGGCGTGCTTATGTCCGTTAGGTTGTCGGTTTCGTTAAAAGTTTCACCGTCTTCCGTTTCTATCGCATTGGGCGCGCTGGGACGCCGGCCTTGCGAGGCCAGCCAATTGCGCGCCGTATTGATGGCGATACGATACAACCAGGTGTAGAAAGCGCTGTCACCCCGGAATTGGGGCAAGGCCCGATAAGCCTTGATGAACGCCTCCTGGGCGACATCCTCGATTTCCGAGGGGTCGCGGATCATCCGGGCCAACAGGCGCAGGATCTTGCGCTGGTATTTGAGCACCAGCAGATCAAAGGCCTTTTTGTCGCCCCGTTGAACGCGCGCGACCAACTCCGCGTCGACTTCGCGCTCGCTCATGACGTCTCCCGCCTACGTGCCGCCGAGCGAGCGTGCTGCGTTGTGCCCGTCAGCAGGCAAAGACGCCGCCAGGACTGGGGGTGCAACGTCCGCTGCCAGACGGTGAGGGTGATTGTGCTATTTGTAAAGACGGTACTCCCGGTGGGCAAGGGCTGCAAAATGAGCGTGAGCCAGCGAGGGCCGCGCTGGTGATCCAACAAGCGCGCGTCTTGCCACCCTTGCGGCTGGTGAACCTGCCAGCATCCCGCCCCAGCCGTGCGCAACGCCGATACTGGGGACGGTCTGCTCCGTGCAGAGTGTAACAGCCAGGCTGGCACAAGCAGCAGCGCAATCGCCACTACCGCGGCCTCTGCCGCCATGCCGTGCCAGGACAGCGCCATCAAGGCGCAGCCCGCCGCGACAATGACGGCAAGGCCGCACAGCGCATGGACGCTGGCCGGCCGCCCGATGGGCACATGCAACGACCAGCGTCCTGCGTGGGAGCCTTCCAAATCAGACCCGGCGCACGGCCATCGAGCCGTTGGTGCCGCCGAAGCCGAACGAGTTGGACAGCCCGACTTCAATCTTCATCTGCCGCGCTTCGTTCGCGCAGTAGTCGAGATCGCATTCAGGATCTTGATTGAAGATGTTGATGGTGGGGGGCGAAACCTGGTTGTACACGGCCAAGGTTGTGAACACTGCCTCGATGCCGCCGGCCGCGCCAAGCAAGTGCCCGGTCATGGACTTGGTCGAATTGACCACCAGCTTCTTGGCGTGATCGCCGAACGCCAGCTTCAGCGCATCGGTTTCGTTCTTGTCGCCCAGGGGGGTGGACGTGCCATGCGCGTTGACATACTGGATGTCGTCCACGTTCAGGCCGCCATTGCGCAGCGCATTGATGACGCCTCGGCGCGGGCCGTCCTTGTCCGGAGCCGTGATGTGATGCGCGTCCGAGCTCATGCCGTAACCGGCCAGTTCGCCATAGATGCGCGCGCCGCGCTTCTTGGCGTGCTCGTACTCTTCGAGCACCAGGACGCCGGCGCCTTCGCCCAGGACGAAGCCGTCGCGGTCACGATCCCAGGGGCGCGAAGCCGTCTGAGGATCATCATTGCGGGTCGACAAGGCGCGCATGGCGGCAAAACCGCCGATACCCAGCGGCGACACGGTCGATTCAGCACCGCCCGCCACCATGACGTCTGCGTCACCGTATTCGATCAGGCGCGCGGCGTCGCCGATGCAATGCAGGCCAGTCGTGCAGGCCGAGACAACGGCGTAGCTGGGGCCCTTCATGCCATAGGCAATGGACAAATGACCGGAGATCAGGTTGATCAGCGAACCCGGCACGAAGAACGGAGAAATCCGTCGCGGACCCTTGGCCATGTATTCGACCTGGGTTTCTTCGATACGCGGCAAACCGCCGATGCCGGAGCCCACGATCACGCCAATGCGCTCGGCATTGGCTTCGGTGACTTCCAGGCCGCAATCACGCCATGCCTGCATCCCGGCGGCCAGGCCGTAATGGATGAAGGTATCCATCTGGCGGGCTTCTTTGCTCGAGATATAGGTGCTGATGTCGAAGTCTTTGACTTCGCCAGCAATGTGCGTGGTGATGGCCGAGGGATCGAAACGGGTGATGCGGCTGATGCCAGAACGTCCGTTGACGATATTGTCCCAAGCGGTGGTCAGGTCGTTTCCAACGGGAGAAACGATACCCAGGCCGGTGATGACGACACGTCGCTTCACGGATGACTCCTCAAACAGACAAAAGAAAGGCGGTTTTCGGGATGCGCTGCACGTGTGGCCCACGCGAAAGCGGGTCGGGCTTTACAACGCCCTTCCCGCACGCGGACCACACGGCAAATTCCTGAAACCGCCCCGTTTCCCGATTGGCCCCGAAAGTCGGGCAACCGGAAGGATATAAGTCGAGCTTACTGCTTACCGTGCGAATTGATGTAGTCAATCGCTTGTTGCACGGTCGTGATCTTTTCGGCCTCTTCGTCGGGGATCTCGGTCTCGAATTCGTCTTCGAGCGCCATGACCAGTTCGACCATGTCGAGCGAATCGGCACCGAGGTCGTCAAGGAAGGAGGATTCGTTCTTGATCTCGGCTTCGTTGACGCCAAGTTGTTCAGCGACGATCTTCTTGACGCGCTGTTCGATGCTTTCCATGCAGATCTCCAATTGGGAAAAATCCCGCGAATTATAGCCAAGCGTAGAGGAAAGCAACGCCTGGCCGTGACAAAAATAACACCGCGCACTTGTTCTGTCGCCCGTTGATGGCACAGGAATACCAGTATGCGGCGTTTCCGGTTGAACTGCGTGCCGCCCAGGCCGGCTGCCCGGCAAGGCGCGGCGACCTGAGCCGCCTGACGCGCAATTCGTGATTTATTGCATGTACATCCCGCCGTTTACGTGCAGGGTGGTGCCGGTAATGTAACCCGCTTGCGGCCCGGACAAAAAGGCCACCGCATGGGCGATGTCTTCAGGCGAGCCCAAACGGCCCAGCGGAATCTGTTGCAGCAGCGCCGTGGTCTGGCTTTCAGCCAGCGCGCGCGTCATGTCGGTGTCAATGAAGCCGGGCGCGACGCAGTTCACGGTGATGTTGCGGCTACCCAACTCACGGGCCAGAGCACGTGACATGCCCGACACGCCCGCCTTCGCGGCGGCGTAGTTGGCCTGGCCCGCGTTGCCGCTGGAGCCGACCACCGAGGTCACATTGATGATGCGGCCCCAACGGGCCTTCATCATGCTGCGCATCACCGCGCGCGACAGGCGAAACACGGACGTCAGGTTGGTATCCAGCACCGCGGACCAATCGTCGTCTTTCATGCGCATCGCGAGCGTATCGCGCGTGATGCCCGCATTGTTGACCAGGATGTGGGGGCCGCCGCCGTCCTTGGCCAGCGCGTCGATCAAGGCGTCGCAGGCTTCAGCGTCCGTCACGTTCAGCACCACGCCACGGCCACCCAGGGGCGCCAGAGCTTCGGTGATGGCGGCCGCGCCGGACTCGGTGGTGGCGGTGCCGACCACGGTCGCGCCGCGCGCAGCCAGTTCCTGGGCAATGGCACGGCCAATGCCGCGCGTGGCGCCGGTCACCAGCGCGATCTTGCCTTGCAGTTCGATCGAGTTGTCCATGTCTTTAATTTCCGTTAACGACGGCCAACGCGGCTTCAAGCGAAGCGGGATCGGTAATGGCCAGGCCAGTAAGTTCGGGATCAATGCGCTTGGTCAAACCGGCCAGCACTTTGCCGGGACCGCATTCGATAACGTGCGTGACGCCTTGCGCCTTCATGGCGCGCAGGGTTTCAACCCAGCGCACAGGATGCCATGCCTGACGCACCAGCGCATCCCGGATTGCACCGGGTTCCGTGGGCGAGGCCACGTCGACGTTATTGATGACCTGGATTTGCGGCGCGGACACGGTGGCGTTCGCCAGCGCGCCAGCCAGCACGTCGGCGGCGGGCTTGAGCAGGCTGGAGTGGAACGGTGCGGACACGGGCAGCAACAGCGCGCGCTTGGCGCCAGCGGCCTTGGCCAGTTCGCACGCACGTTCGACAGCGGCCTTGTGGCCGGCGATCACAACCTGCGCGGGCGCATTGAAGTTCACGGCCTCGACGACTTCACCCTGGGCGGCGGCGGCACACGCGGCGCGCACGGCATCGTCGTCCAGACCCAGGATGGCAGCCATGGCGCCCGTACCCACGGGCACGGCGGCCTGCATGGCGTCAGCGCGCACGCGGACCAGGCGCACAGCGTCTTCCAGCGTCAGCGAACCTGCCGCGGTCAGCGCCGCGTATTCACCCAGGCTGTGGCCCGCGACGACGTCGGGCTTGCGGCCGCCAGCGGCCGTCCATGCAGCATAGAACGCCACGCCGGCCGTCAACATGGCAGGTTGCGTGTTCGTGGTCAGGTTCAGTTGTTCCGCCGGACCTTGCGCGATCAGCGCACCCAGATCCTGTCCCAGCGCCTCGGAGGCACGCGCCACGGTATCCGTGACGGCAGCAACGCCCGACCAGGCATCCAGCATGCCGACAGCCTGCGACCCTTGGCCGGGAAAGACAAAAGCAATTTTCATGATTAACCGGTTGAATTGATTCAGTGTCTGTGTGGAATGTCGGGCGCGCGTTCGGCGGCGGCGCATGTCGCACCACCCGCCTGGACGCGCGCTTACATGCGGGCCAGTACCGAGCCCCAGGTGAATCCGCCACCCACGCCCTGCATCAGGATGAGCTGGCCAGGCTTGACGCGGCCATCCCGGCGCGCGGCATCCAGCGCCAGCGGCACGCTGGCAGCCGAGGTGTTGGCGTGACTATCAACAGTGATGACGACTTTCTCGACCGGCACCGCCAGTTTGCGTGCCAGGAAATTCAAGATACGCACATTGGCCTGGTGAGGAATCAGCCAGTCGACATCCGCGAGTTCAACCCCGGCTTCCGCGCACGTGTCGCGCGCCGAACGGTCCAGCACGGTGACGGCCTGCTTGAAGACGGCCTGGCCGTCCATGCGCAGGAACGGGTCGCCCGTAACGTCACCATAGGCCACGTTGCCCGCGGCGCTCAGGATCTTCATCTGGCTGCCGTCGGCATGCAACTGCGCGGCCATGATGCCCGGCTCGTCGGATGCTTTCAGCACCACGGCGCCCGCGCCGTCGCCGAACAGCACGCAGGTGCTGCGGTCGTTCCAGTCCAGGATGCGGGAGAACACTTCCGCGCCGATCACCAGCGCGCAACGGGCGCGGCCCGCGCGAATGAAGCTGTCGGCGGTGGTGAGCGCATAGACGAAGCCGCTACACACGGCCTGCACATCGAACGCGGCCGAGCCCTTGGCGCCCAGATTGGCCTGCACCAGGCAGGCGGTGCTGGGGAATACGAAATCGGGGGTGGAGGTCGCGACGATGATCAGGTCCACGTCGGACGCTTCAACGCCCGCGTCGGCCAGCGCACGGCGCGAAGCCTCGGTGGCAAGCTGGCTGGTCGTGACGCCACGCTCGGCAAGGTGGCGCTGACGGATGCCCGTGCGCTCGACGATCCATTCATCGGACGTGGCGATATCGCGCGTCGCCAGTTCCGCAGCCAGTTCGTCATTCGAAACCACGCGTTCCGGCAAGAAGCTGCCGGTGCCCGCGATTGCGGAATATTTCATTGCGGTATCCATCAAGCGGTGTCCCCAGCCACGTTCGCGGGAGGCGTTGCGGCGCCCTCTTCCGACTGAACGCGCTTGGTAATCTGAGCGACCGTCTGAGCGGTGCGCTCCAGCAGTTTACTCACTACGGCTTCACGGGCGCGCTGCAATGCAAAACCGTAGGCGTAGACATCCGCGGAACCGTGGCTCTTGATGACCACGCCGCGCAGGCCCAACAACGCGGCGCCGTTGTAGCGGCGGTTATCGACGCGGTTGCGCAGGCGGTTCAGCACGGGCTTGGCGATAGCCCCGGCCAGCAACGTGAAAATATTGCGTTTGAACTCTTCGTGGATGATGCTGGACAGCATCTTCGCAAGCCCTTCTACGGACTTGAGCACGACGTTGCCGACGAAGCCGTCGCAGACGACGACGTCAACCGTGCCCTTGAAGATGTCATTGCCTTCCACGTTGCCGTAGAAATTCAAGGGGCTGCCGCGCAGAAGCTCGGCGGCTTCCTTGACGACTTCGTTGCCCTTGATGACTTCTTCGCCGATGTTGAGCAAGCCCACGGTGGGGTTCTCACGATGGTCCACCGCCTGCGACAGCGCGGCGCCCATGATGGCGAATTGCAGAAGGTGCTCGGCCGTGCAGTCCACATTCGCGCCCAGGTCCAGCACCGTGGTGGCGCGGCCCGTCTGGTTCGGAATGGACGTGGCGATCGCAGGGCGGTCAATGCCGTCCAGCGTCTTGAGCACGTAGCGTGAAATGGCCATCCACGCGCCGGTATTGCCCGCGGAAACGCAGGCGTCGGCGCGCCCATCCTTGACGGACTGGGCGGCCAGGCGCATGGAGGAGTCTTTTTTGCGGCGCAGGGCGACCTCGACAGGGTCGTCCATGGTGACGACTTCAGAAGCCGCCACGATTTCCATACGATCGCGCGCAACGTCGCGGTGCTCGGAGAGCGCCGCTTCGATCGCGTCGGGAAGCCCGACCAGCAATAGCCGGGTATCCGGAAATTGCCGGGCGAACTCGATCGCAGCCGGAATCGTGACGGGCAGACCGAAGTCTCCGCCCATACAGTCTATGGCGATGCGTATCACGGGTGCCAGGTATCAGCGCTCAGCCGAATTGGTCCGAGTACGAGTTCGGCCCGGGGGCCTTATTCGTCGGCCTTGGTCTTCAGGACCTTGCGGCCACGGTAGAAGCCGTTGGGGCTGATGTGGTGACGCAGGTGGGTTTCACCGGTGTTCGGCTCGATGGCGGTCGACGGGGCAACCAGAAAATCGTGCGAACGGTGCATACCGCGCTTGGAGGGGGACTTCTTGTTTTGTTGAACGGCCATGATGACTCCTAGAAACGGGGCGCATTGTACGCGATGCGGCCCGATGTTGATCTCAATCTTTGTGCTTCAGTTGTTCCAGCACCGCAAACGGCGACGGACGCTTGACAGCGGGTTCTTCAGGAACTTCGCTGACGTTGGCCTGCGCGCCCGGGCATACATCATGCTTGGGCACATACGGAACGCTCAGAATGAGCTCATCTTCGATCTGGGCCAGCAGATCAAAGTGATGCGAACCCACCACCTTTTCAGGTTGGTTGGACACAAAACCATTTCCTTCTTCGTCTTCGTCGTCGCTGCTGGCAGAACCGTCGGTGACATCACCGTTGGTAAAACCATCATCAAGATCGGATTCAGACTTAACCAGCTGCAAGAGGACTTCGCTATCGACCGGATAGACAAACGGCACATTGCACCGCTGGCACACCAGCACCGGATTCGCTTGCACATGAACATGCAGAAGCGGCCGGCCAAGCAACAGCCCCGACTTACCAATCTCGCCGCGCACGGACCACGTCACAAGCCCGGCCTCGCCCAGCGGTTGTTCAGGTAACCCTTCAACCGCGCGCGTAAACCGCACAAGAGGTATGGTGCCTTGCGCTTCCCTGCCACTATGGGCAAATGCGAATGCATCGATGCGCTTGATGATCAATCCTTTGCATTCACGGGACTTTGCTTTAGCTTTTTGCTTTAGCTTTTTGCTTTAGCTTTTCGCTTTAGCTTTCCGCCTTAGCGTTTTGCTTTGCCTTCCGCCTCACCTTCCACTTCTGGCTGCAAAAATCCCGCAAAACGTTAGATAATACTGCGACTTACGCTTACACGTCAAATACCGAATGCCTTCAAAGCCTAGCCTGATCCTCGCGTCCAGCTCGCGTTACCGCAAGGAATTGCTGTTGCGCCTGCGCCTGCCCTTTACCGCCATTTCCCCCGATGTAGACGAAACGCCACACCCAGGGGAAACGCCTGAAGCGCTGGCCCTGAGGCTATCGGTTGCCAAGGCCATGGCCGTGGCGGCCAAGCACCCGGACAGCATTGTGATCGGGTCGGATCAGGTGGCCACCATTGATGGCCAGCCTATCGGCAAACCAGGGAATTTCGCCGGTGCCCAAGCGCAATTACGCGCACTGTCAGGGCAAACGGTGGCATTTCACAGCGCGCTGGCGGTCACGGACGGCCAGCGGGTGGAAAAAGCCGACATCGTTACGCTCTGCCGCTTCCGCCAACTGTCGGACTCCGCCATCGACGCCTACCTGCGCGCCGAAGAACCTTACGATACCGCAGGCAGTGCCAAGGCGGAAAGCCTGGGCATCGCCCTGATGGAAAGCATCCAGAGCGATGATCCGACCGCCATTATCGGGCTGCCGCTGATTGCACTGACGCGCATGCTGACGCAGTTCGGACTAGACCCGCTGGACGCCCCGGGCGCATCGGCATGAACGGCGCCCTGCACCTGATCCCCGTCGGCCTGGGCGACGCCCCGCCCGAGCGCTGGCTGCCGGCCGACGTGCGCGCATTGGCCGGTCGACTGGACACCTACATCGCCGAAAACGCCAAGACCGCGCGCGCTTTTCTCAAGCTGATCGGCACCACGCGCCCACTGCAGGAAATCACCATACACACCCTGACCGACAAGATCGACGCCGGCCAGATCAATGCCTGGTTGGCGCCGGTGAAGCAAGGGGCCGAGATCGGCCTGGTTTCCGAGGCCGGTTGCCCGGCCGTCGCTGACCCGGGCGCCAAGGTCGTCGACGCCGCCCATCGCCTGGGAATACCGGTCCGGCCTTGGGTCGGCCCCTCGTCCATCTTGCTGGGCCTCATGGCCAGCGGGCTGGACGGGCAGCGCTTCGCCTTCCATGGCTACGCGCCGGTGGATGCCGCCGAGCGCGCCAAGCAACTGAAGGCCTGGGAGCAGATTTCCGCCAAGCACAACCAGACCCAGTTGCTGATCGAAACTCCCTATCGCAACGCCGCCATGTTCGCCACGCTGCTGGCCAGCCTGAAAGGCGACACCAAGCTGTGCGTGGCGCGCTCGGTCACTACCGCGGACGAATGGGTGGTCACGCACACCATCGCCGACTGGAAAAAACTGCCCGCGCCCCAACTGGACAAGCTACCCACGCTGTTCCTCTACCTGGCCCGCTGATCGATGCTACGCCTTATCACCACCCTGCTGGCCACGGCAGTGCTGGCCGGCTGCGCCACGCGCGGACCGGCCGGGCTGGACCTGGACACCTCAATCACCGCCGTCAGCCAGGCAAGCCGTGTGCGCAGCATCGTCCTGCACTACACCAGCGTCGACGACCCCACGTCGATCAAGCTGCTATCGCGCGGCAAGGTCAGCTCGCACTACCTGATTGCAGACTCTGGCCGCGCCTACCGCCTGGTGGATGAAAATCGTGCCGCATGGCATGCCGGCGCCAGTTCCTGGTACGGCAACATCGCCATGAACAGCACGTCGATCGGCATCGAAATCGTCAACCCGGGCTGGACCGAAGGGGCTGACGGAAAGCCCGTCTGGCATGCCTATAACGACCGCCAGGTGCGCGCGTTGACCATCCTGTTGCACGATCTCATTCAACGCCACGGCATCGCCCCCGAAAACGTGGTGGGGCATAGCGACATCGCGCCGCAGCGCAAGGTGGATCCTGGGCCGCTGTTTCCCTGGAAGGCACTGGCCACTGCGGGCATCGGGCGCTGGTACGACGAGACCGGAGCAGCCGAGCACCTGGCGCGCCTGCAAACGCAAGGCATGCCCGATGTGGCCTGGTTTCAGAAGCAATTGCAGCGCCTGGGCTATGCCTGCCCGCAGGACGGCGTGCTGGATCGGGCCACCATCAACACGCTGGCGGCGTTCCAGATGCACTACCGGCCCGCCCTGCACGACGGCCAGCCGGATGCGGAAACCGCCGCCATCATGCTGGCCATGCTGTAGCGGTAACAGGTAGCCGGAACCACCGCTGGCGCTGGCTACGGCTAGCCCTTGCGGCGCCACCACGCCACGATGCGCCAGCCCAGCAGCAAGGCCAGCACGGCCGCATACAAGACAGGCTCGGTGAAGTCGTTCTTGCCGGCCTTGTGCCACCAGAAGTGCAGCACCGCAAGCAGGCCGATGGCATAGATGGCTCGATGCAACTGCTGCCAGCGCTTGCCGAGCCGGCGCATGGCCCATTGGGTGGACGTGGCGGCCAGCGCCGTCATCAGCACGAAGGCGGCGAACCCGACCGTAATGAAAGGACGTTCGGCTATATCCTGCAACATGGCTTGGGGATCCAGGCCCCGGTCCCACCACACCCAGGCCATGAAATGCATGGCGCCGTAGAAGAAGGCAAACAGGCCGCACATGCGCCGCACGCGCACCAGCGCGGGCTGCCCCGTCAAGCGGCGCAAGGGCGTGATAGCCAGGGTGACCAGCAGGCATATAAGGGTCCACGTGCCGGACGAGCGGGTCAGGAACTCAACCGGGTTCGCCGTCAAGCCATTGTCCAAACCCAGCCAGACCCAGCGCGCGAACGGCGCCAGGCCCAGCAGGAACAATAAGGGCTTGAAGCGGCCCACGGTCTTGGCGGAAAGCTGCGCCTTGCGAGGCGGCGCGCCCGCAGGCTGGGTAGAGGCCTCGGACATATCGATGTCAGTAATTCGCTTTCAGGTCCATGCCCTGGTAGAGCGAGGCCACCTGCTCGCCGTAGCCGTTGAACATCAGGGTTTTGCGCTTGGGCGTGAAGAGCCCGTCTTCACCAATGCGGCGCTCGGTGGCCTGGCTCCAGCGGGGATGGGGCACATTGGGGTTCACGTTGGCGTAAAAGCCGTATTCCTGCGGCGCCGCCTTGACCCAGGACGACTCCGGCATTTTCTCCACCAAACGAATCTTCACCAGGGACTTGGCCGACTTGAAGCCATACTTCCATGGCACGGCCAGCCGCAGGGGCGCGCCGTTCTGGTTGGGCAAGACCTTGCCGTACAGGCCGAATACCAGCATGGCCAGCGGATTCATGGCCTCATCGATGCGCAACGCTTCCACGTACGGCCAGTCCAGGACGCCGGCGCGCACACCAGGCATGTTCTCGCGCTGCACCGCGGTCACGAACTCCACGTACTTGGCATTGCCAGTGGGTTCGACCTGCTTGAGCAGTTCCGACACCGAATAACCCACCCACGGGATCACCATGGACCAGCCCTCGACACAGCGCAGGCGATAGACGCGATCTTCCATCGGCGCCAACTTGAGCAGCTCTTCCATGCTGAATGTGCGCGGCTTGCCGACTTCGCCCTCGACGCTGACGCTCCAGGGGCGGGTCTGCAATTTGCCGGCCCGGGCAGCGGGATCGCCCTTGTCGAGCCCAAATTCGTAGTAGTTGTTATAGGAGGTGATGTCGGCCAGCGAGGTTTGCTTGTCCATCACACTGAACGCGGCGTTCGACTTGCCGGGCAAGGCCCCGGCGTCCTGCGCGAAGGCGCTACGGGAGGCCCATCCGGACAGGCCCAGGGCTGCTGCCGTCACCCCGGCACGCAGCATCAATTCGCGGCGCGAGCGCCAGACCGCCTCGTCGGTGATTTCGGACGGAAGAATATCGTCGGGCTTGCGTATCAACATCGTGGTCTCCGGTTCGGCGCCGGCCAGCCATGGCAGCACCCTGCGCAACGCATAGACGTTGCGCCGCCCCATGATATTCCGCGGCGGCACGCCAGCGGGTGGGCATGTTCAGATTGACTCGCCGCGATGCAAGACGTTCCCGGCCAGATACACGACCATTCACCAATCAGGCGCTTGCCGACACGCGAGGCAACAGCCAGTCGCGCACGAGCGGCACGCTATCCAGCACGGCCTGGGGTGCGCAACCCTCAAGTTCCTTCACGGTATGGGCGCCATACGTCACCCCCAAGCCGTGCACGCCCGCGTTGACCGCCATCTGCAGGTCGTGCGAGGTGTCGCCCACCATTACGACGCGGTCAGGTTCCACGTCCAATTCCTGCATCAGCTCATGCAACATGGCGGGATGCGGCTTGCTGAAGGTTTCATCAGCCGTGCGGGTGGCGTCAAACAAGGGCCCCAGACCGGTCGCGGCCAGGGCGCGGGTCAAGCCCACCCGGCTTTTGCCGGTAGCCACGGCCAAGCGCACGTTCTGGCCGGCCAGTTCGGTCAGCAACTCAGGGATGCCGTCAAACAGGCGCAGCTCGGGATCGCGCAGCAGATAGTGCGTGCGATAGCGTTCCAGGAAGCGCGGCATCATGGCCTGCGTCAGTTCCGGCACGGCGCGACGCAATGCGCTTTCCAGGGACAGACCAATCACCCAGCTTGCCTCGGACGTCGAGGGCACCGCCAGTTCCAGGTCGCGGCACGCGCCCTGAATGGCGGCCACGATGCTGTGCGTGGAGTCCATGAGGGTGCCATCCCAGTCAAAAACGACCAGCGAATACGACGACATAATCAGACCGACTCCAGTTGTTTCAGTAGTTTTTGGCAGGCAGGGGGCAGCTCGGCGGTAAGCGTCATGGGCTCGCCCGTGACCGGATGGGCCAAGGTCAGTTGGTGGGCGTGCAGGAACATCCGGCCAAAACCCATGCGCGAGAATTCGGCGCGCACATCATCATGTCCGTATTTGTCGTCGCCCACGATGGGAAAGCCGCTGGCCGCCAAGTGCACCCGGATTTGATGGGTGCGACCCGTGCGCAGTTCCGCGTCGACCAGACTGTACCCCCCGAAACGCTGCTTGAGCGTGATGATGGTGTGCGCGGTCTGGCCGTCGGGATCCACCTTCACGCGGCGCTCACCAGACTGGGTGGTCCATTTGGACAAGCCCAGCTTGATGTGCTGACGGTCGTTCACCCAGTCGCCTTCCACCAACGCCAGGTAATGCTTGTCGCCCTTGCCTTCACGCAGCATGGCGTGCAGGGCCAGCAAGGCGCTACGTTTCTTGGCCACCATGAGCAGCCCGGACGTTTCCCGGTCCAGGCGATGCACGAGCTCAAGAAACTTGGCGTCCGGCCGCGCCGCGCGCAATTGTTCGATCACCCCGAAGGACACGCCGCTGCCGCCGTGCACCGCGACTCCGGCCGGCTTGTCCACGACCAGTAGCGCATCGTCTTCGAACACGATGGGAAATTCCGCGCCGGGCACGGGGCGAGGCTTGCCCGGATCAGGCAAACGCAAGGGCGGAATGCGGACGATGTCGCCTTCGACGATGCGATAGTCGACCGAGATGCGTCCCTTGTTTACGCGCACTTCGCCGCCACGAATGGCTTTGTAGATATGCGTTTTGGGAACGCCCTTGCACAAGCGCATCAGGAAGTTGTCCAGACGCTGGCCGGCGTGTTCGCCATCGACCTCCACCATACGGACGGCGGGGGCGGCTTTAGAGGGGAATATGGGGGAGGAAGTTTCTTTGCGCATTGCGGAAAGCGACATATAATCGGGACAGCCTTAAGGGGCTGAACTAGCCGCCTGGCGTAGAGATGCAAACAAGTACGCAACTCCGTCGAGCGCGCGGGCCGCCATTGTACTGCCTGCTGATTCAACCCCTGGGTCTCTTGGTCGCCGGCGCAACCGCGCCCTGCCGGATAGTGGTGTGGCATTCACTTTGCCCGCTGTCCCAGCAGGTCCGTTGCATGCCGCAAGCGGCTCTGAAGCACTGCAAGAATCGTCGCATATTTAAAGCACCAGCTGCGTGTAGGCAACCAATCCGACCGCAACTGCCGTTCACAGCAATTTTTCCGTCAAACCACATTCAGTGAAGCTGACCCTCCTGCTGACAGAACCCCGTGCCCCACGGCACGACGTGCCCGCCTGACCCGCGGCGGATACGCCTGGGCGCCGCCCAGGTACGGTCCGCATTTCTTGCCCGCTTCAGCCGCAGCCCGAGTGACCCGAGGTCACGCGCCGATATCGGCGCGTCATGACAACGGAGAAACCCTCTCATGAAGCGCATGCTGTTCAATGCGACGCATCAGGAAGAATTACGCGTCGCTATCGTTGATGGGCAAAAACTCATCGACCTCGACATCGAGACTGCCGGCCGCGAACAACGCAAAGGCAACATCTACAAAGGTGTCATTACCCGGATCGAACCCGGCCTGGAAGCTTGCTTCGTCAACTACGGTGAAGACCGTCACGGCTTTCTGCCCTTCAAGGAAGTTGCTCGCAGCTTCTTCAAGGAAGGCGTCGATGTCCGTAGCGCCCGCATCCAGGATGCACTGCGCGAAGGCCAGGAACTGATCGTTCAGGTCGAAAAGGAAGAGCGCGGCAACAAGGGCGCAGCCCTGACCACGTTCATCTCGCTGGCTGGCCGCTATCTGGTCCTGATGCCCAACAACCCCCGTGGCGGCGGTGTTTCGCGCCGCGTCGAGGGTGAAGACCGCCAGGAACTGCGCGACACCATGGAGCAGCTTGATCTGCCCCAGGGTATGAGCATCATTGCTCGCACCGCCGGCATCGGCCGCAACGTCGAAGAGCTCCAGTGGGACTTGTCCTACCTGATGCAGCTGTGGACCGCCATCGACGGCGCCGCCCGCGACAACTCCGCGCCGATCCTCATCTATCTGGAATCCAGCCTGGTCATCCGGGCCATCCGCGATTATTTCTCGCCCGAAATCGGCGAGATCCTGATCGATACCGACGAGATCGCCGACCAGGCCACCGCCTTCATGAGCGTGGTGATGCCGGACAACGTCCAGCGCGTCAAACGCTATCGTGACGACATCCCGCTGTTCTCGCGTTTCCAGATCGAACACCAGATTGAAACGGCGTATTCGCGCACGGTGCAACTGCCCTCGGGCGGCGCCATCGTGATCGACCACACCGAAGCCCTGGTTTCCGTCGACGTGAACTCCGCCCGCTCCACGCGCGGCGCGGACATCGAGGAAACCGCGCTGCGCACCAACTCCGAAGCGGCCGACGAAGTGGCCCGCCAGTTGCGCTTGCGCGACTTGGGCGGCCTGATCGTCATCGACTTCATCGACATGGAAGACAGCAAGAACCAGCGCGCCGTTGAACAGCGCCTGCGTGACGCCCTCCATTTCGACCGTGCCCGCGTGCAAATGGGCAAGATTTCGCGCTTTGGCCTGATGGAACTGTCGCGTCAGCGCCTGCGTCCGGCCCTGAACGAAGGCTCGCACATCACCTGCCCGCGTTGCAACGGCACCGGCGTGATCCGCGATGCCGAATCCAGCGCTCTGCACGTGTTGCGCCTGCTGCAAGAAGAGGCCATGAAGGAAAACACCGCGGCAGTTCATGCCCAGGTGCCGGTGGATGTCGCCACCTACCTTCTGAACGAAAAGCGCGCCGACATCACCAAGATGGAAGCCCGCCTGAAGGTCAACCTGATGCTGATCCCGAACAAGCATCTGGAAACGCCGCATCACCACATTGAGCGCCTGCGCCACGATGATCCGCGCCTGGAAGAGCTGAAGACCAGCTTCGAACTGGTTGAAGCGCCCGCCACGGATGCTCCCTGGCAGCCGCGCGAAAGCGAAATCAAGGCTCGCCCGGAAGCACTGGTCAAGGGCATTACGCCCTCGCAGCCCGCTCCGGTTTCCACGCCCGCCGCTCCTGTCGCTGCCCCTGCCGCTCCTGCCGCCGCCGGTGGCCTGGGTGGCTTGTTCAAGCGCCTGGTTGGCTGGCTGACCGGTGGCTCCGAAGCCGCCAAGCCGGCCCCCACCACAACCGAAGACACCGCCAAGCGCAACGCCTCCGGCCGTGGCAAGGGTCGCACTGGCCATGACGGCCAGGAACGCCGTGGCGAACGCCATGGTTCGGACCGCAACCGCAACAACCGCCGTGGCCGTGGCCGCAACCGCCGCGAAGAAGGCCAGTCCGACGCGCCGATGAGCGAACAGGAAAGCATGGTGGCCGCGCTGGCGCAGTCCGTAGCGACCGCCCTGCCCGACACCAAGCCCGCCTCCGACGCCTCGACCGAAGCCGCTGACGCCGCCGAGCAAACCGCCGACGGCATGCCCATGGGTGAAGGCGCCGAAGGCGCAGCCGATCCGGAACGCAAGCGCCGCCGCCGCCGCAGCCGTCGTGGCCGCCGCAGTCAGGACGAAGCGGGCCTGGCCGGTAGCGACGAGCAACTGGATGATGGTTCGGATGATGAGTCCGCCGATCAAGCCGACAACGCCGCGGTTCCCGCAGCGTCGGCAGCATCGGTAGAATCCGCCCCGGCCGCTGCCGTGGAGCCCGTCCCCGCCGCCCCGTTGGCACCGACGCAGGTTGTCGAAACCAAGGTGACGGAAGCCCAGGTCGTCGAGTCCAAGCCGGTTGAAACCGTGAAGGTTGAAGCCCCGGCGCAGGTCCCGACTCAAGCCCCGGCTCTAGCCCAGGTTGAAGCCCCCGCACAAACCCAGGTCGAAACCTCGGCTGCGGTAGTTATCAGCCCGGCAGAAACGCCCGTCGAAGCCGCCAAGGCCGAGCCGGTGCAAACCGCCGTCGAACCGGTAACACAGCCTGTGCAAGCGGCTCCTCAAGTGACCCAGCCGGTCGCCGTGGAAGCTGCCGCGCCGGTCCAAGCTCCCGCCGAGCAGCCCGTGCAAGCCGCCGCAGCAGTAGAACCCGTTGTGACGGCGGCAACTCCGGTTGCCCCCGCAGCACCGTCCGATGCCCAAGCCATCGTGATGCCGGCAACGACTCCGTCGGCCAAGGCGCAAGCTCTGCACGAAGTGGTCAACGCCGCTGGTTTGAAGTGGGTGGAAACCGATCCGGACCGCCACGCCCAAACCCAGCTGCGCATCGCCGCAGCGCACACGCCGACCCGTCTGGGCCGTGAGCGCAAGCCGGTTGCAGCCGTGTCGAACGAACCCCTGGTTCAAGTCGAAACGCGCCACTAAGCCGTGCGCCGCTAAGCGCTAAGCGACAAGAGGCCGCCCGTTAAAACGGGCGGTCTTTTTTTGCCTGTCGCAGGCCTATCGATGCCTTTATGCAAACGCAGGACGAAAAAAAACCCTCGGCGACGAGGGTTTTTCACGTGCTGCGCAGCGCAGAAGCAAAACGGTCAGAACTGATACGTGTAGGTCAACTGCACCACGTCCAGGCCGGGGTTGGGCCGCTTGATGCTGGCGTTGGAGAAGTGCGAGTAACGCAGGCCGATCCGGTTGTTCGGGGTCACCAAAAAGCCCAAGCCGACGTGGTCGCCAAATTGGAAGGCGGTGCTGATGTTCTCGTCGGCAAAGCGCGTGCTGGAGAACAAGGTGGCGCCGATACCGGCTTCAAGGTAGAAGCGCTCGCCCGTCCACCAACGGAACATGGGGATCGCGTTCAGTTGCCAGACGTGCCCCGGCGAACGCGAGCCATCAGCCTGCCAGTACGACGCGCCGATCTCGGGCGTGAGATCCAGGCGCCCCCAATTGCCGCCGAAATGGTACGTCCAGACCGACGGGGTTTCGTAGTTCAAGGTCAGGCGCTTGTAATGGTCACCGATGCCGTAATGCAGGCTCACGCCACCCTGCGTGCCTTCCGAGGATTGGGCGCTGGCCAACGTGGCCGCGCCAGCCAATGCCAAACCGACAAGGCGTGTGAGCAATTTCTTTTTGGTCGACAGCATGAAGCTAACTCCGTGGATATCTTGGACTAACCGGCAACATAGCAAAATACGGGCCAGATGGCTTTAGCTCTGTCGCAATAAGGCAACATAATCGTGGTGGAAAACACTGTTCCGAAAAGCGCAGTCACAATCGAAACGAGATCCGGTAAGCCGCGTCACAAACCCCACGCCCCGCTGAATGAAAATGCCGTCGCAAGCTACGCTGACGACGGCATTTTTTATTGCACTGGGGCTGGCACGCTTGCAAACGACACGTGCGCGGCGGATCAGGCCGTCACGACATCTGCCGGCTGATTCGTCAGCAAGGCGAGCAAGCGCGCGATTTCCTCGCGCAGTTGGCGGCGATCAACCACCATATCAATCGCACCCTTTTGCAGCAGGAACTCCGAACGCTGGAAGCCTTCGGGCAGTTTCTCGCGCACCGTCTGCTCGATCACGCGCGGGCCGGCAAAGCCGATCAGCGCCTTGGGCTCGGCAATAACGACATCGCCCATGAAGGCGAAGCTGGCCGATACGCCGCCCATGGTGGGGTCAGTCAGCACGCTGATGAACGGCAAGCCGGCCGCCGACAGGCGGGTCAGCATGGCATTCGTCTTGGCCATCTGCATCAGCGACAGCAGGCTCTCCTGCATGCGCGCGCCACCGGAAGCGGCCACGCAGATGAACGACGTTTTGTTGTCCAGGGCAGCCTGGGCGCCACGCGCGAAGCGTTCGCCCACGACCGAACCCATCGACCCGCCCATGAACTCGAATTCGAAGCAGGCCAGGGTGGCCGGCACGCCGCGAATGGAACCGCTCATGACCACCAGCGCGTCGGACTCACCGGTTTGCTTGACGGCCTCTTGCAGGCGCTCGGGATACTTGCGGGTGTCCTTGAACTTCAGCGTATCCACGGACCGCGTGTTCTGGCCAATTTCAACCCGGCCTTCCATATCCAGCAGTGAATCGATGCGGGCGCGGGCGCCAATACGCATGTGGTGATCGCACTTGGGGCACACGTGCAGGTTGGCGGCCAGGTCTTCGCTGTACAGCACCGATTCGCACGACGGGCATTTCACCCACAGGCCTTCCGGGACGCGGCGGGCGCCGCTGTCGCTGTTTTTATTGATGCGAGGAGGCAGGAGTTTTTCGATCCAGCTCATTGATTTTTCATCCCGTTAGAGGTCGCGCACGGCCGCTCAGGCCGACGCGCCGTCTCGTTTTACTTGATCCAGCGCTTGCCGGATGGTGCGCAGCCAGCCGCTGGCGGCGGTGACTGCGGCGTTGGTTTGCTGGGCAGC
This sequence comes from Achromobacter spanius, assembly GCF_002812705.1. Lineage (NCBI taxonomy): Bacteria > Pseudomonadati > Pseudomonadota > Betaproteobacteria > Burkholderiales > Alcaligenaceae > Achromobacter > Achromobacter spanius. The sequence goes on from NZ_CP025030.1 coordinate 6,253,639, forward strand.
CGGGGCGTCCGCCACCGCCTGCTCCATCGTTTCAATCAGTTTGCTGCCAATGACCACCGCGTCGGCCACGCGCGCCACGCGCTGGGCGCTTTCAGCGTCGCGGATGCCGAAGCCCACGCCGACGGGAATGCTGCCCATGTGGCGGCGAATGACGGCCACGCGCTCGGCGACGTCGTCGGTATTCAAGGAGCCCGCGCCCGTGACGCCCTTGAGCGACACGTAATACACATAGCCGCGCGCCACTTGCGCCACCGCCTTGATCCGATCCTCGGTTGAGGTGGGGGCCAAGAGAAAAATCGGGGCAATGCCGTGCGCGCCCAGCGTAGCCGCGAATTCGATGACTTCTTCCGGCGGATAGTCCACGACCAGCACGCCATCCACGCCCGCGCGTTCGGCGTTGGCGGCGAATTCGGACTGGCCCATGCGTTCGATGGGATTGGCGTAGCCCATCAACACCACCGGGGTTTCGGTATCACGCTGACGGAATTCGGCCACCAGTTCCAACACGCGGGCAAGACCCACGCCTTGGGCAATGGCGCGATCGGCCGCGCGTTGGATCACGGGGCCATCGGCCATGGGGTCAGAGAACGGCACCCCCAGTTCGAGGACGTCGGCGCCGGCTTCGACCAGCGCGTGCATCAGGGCCACCGTGGCGGCGGGCGAAGGATCGCCGGCCGCGATGTAGGGAATCAGCGCCGCTGCACGGCCGGATTCGGCGGTGCGAGCGAAGGCCGCAGCGATACGATCAATGCGAGTTGTCATGTTGTTAGAGCTCGATACCGGCACGTTCGGCGACGGTATGCATGTCTTTGTCGCCGCGGCCCGACAAATTGACCAGGATGACAGCGTCACGCGGCAGCGTGGTGGCCATCTTCACGGCTTGAGCGATGGCGTGCGACGACTCCAGCGCCGGCATGATGCCTTCGATGCGGCAGCAGTCGTGGAAGGCCTTCAAGGCTTCATCGTCGGTGATCCCCGCGTATTCCGCGCGGCCGGAGTCCTTCAGCCAGGCGTGCTCGGGACCAACGCCGGGATAGTCCAGGCCTGCCGAGACGGAATGGGTTTCTTGCACCTGGCCGTCGGCGTTCTGCATGACGTAGGTGCGGTTGCCGTGCAGCACGCCCACTTGGCCCGCCGCCAGCGATGCGGCGTGCTTGCCGCTTTCCATGCCCTCGCCCGCGGCTTCGACGCCGATCAGGCGTACGTTTTCGTAGGGAATATAGGGATGGAAGATGCCCATGGCGTTGGAACCGCCACCCACTGCGGCCACGACATAGTCGGGCTGGCGGCCAATGACTTCGGGCATTTGCGTCAGGCATTCGTTGCCGATGACGGTTTGGAAGTCGCGCACCATGCGGGGATAGGGGTCAGGACCCGCTACCGTGCCGATGATGTAGAACGTGTTTTCGATGTTGGTGACCCAGTCGCGCATGGCTTCGTTCAGCGCGTCTTTCAGGGTGCGCGAACCGGACGTGACGGGTACGACCGTGGCGCCCAGCAGCTTCATGCGATAGACGTTGGACGCCTGGCGGCGGATGTCTTCGCTACCCATGTAGACCACGCATTCCATGCCGTAGCGGGCCGCCACCGTTGCCGTGGCCACGCCGTGCTGGCCGGCGCCGGTTTCGGCGATGACGCGGGGCTTGCCCATGCGCTTGGCCAGCAGCGCCTGGCCGATGCAGTTGTTGACCTTGTGCGCGCCGGTGTGGTTCAGGTCTTCGCGCTTGAACCAGATCTGTGCGCCGCCCAGCATTTCCGACCAGCGGCGGGCGTGGTAGACCGGGCTGGGCCGGCCGACAAAGTGCTTGAGTTCGTAGTTGAACTCTTCCAGGAAGGCGGGATCGACACGGTAATGGTCATAGGCAGCCCGCAGCTCGTCGAGCGCGTGCATCAGCGTTTCCGCCACGAAAACACCGCCATAGGGACCGAAATGGCCCTTGGCATCCGGAAAGTCGTAAGGTTTCACCAAGCATCTCCCCCGGTATCACGGCAAGCCACTGCCGGCCGCAAATCCGGTTTGCAACCCGTCATTTTACCTGACCCGAGCCAAGCCGGGGCCGGAGAACCCGTCCCCGACTTGGCTCGACAAACACTTAGAGCGACTGGCCCAGGCGGCGCAGGAAGGTCTCGCACGACGCCATTTGATCCACCGCCACAAATTCATCGGGCTTGTGGGCCTGTTCGATATGGCCGGGGCCGCAGACCACGGTGGGAATGCCGATGCCCTGGAACAAACCGGCTTCGGTGCCGTAGGCCACCTTGCGGGTGCTGCGGTCTTCAGTCAGCGCGCGCACCAACTGGGTAATGGCGGCTTCTTCCGAGGCTTCCAGCGCTGGCGCGGCAGCGCCCGTTTCAATTTCGATGGTGGCCCCGTCGAATTCGGCCTTCATGCGCGGCAACAGCTCATCGCGCACGTATTTTTCGACTTCTGCCTGGATCTGGTCGGGTTGCATGCCCGGCAGATTGCGGAATTCATAGGTGAATTCACAGAGTTCGGGGATGGTGTTGACCGCAATGCCGCCACGGATCTGGTTGGTGGTCATCGTGGAGAACGGCACGTCGTAGAACTGGTCGTACGGACCATTGGCCTTGAAGCTGTCGGCCAGGTCGCGAATGCGGCAGATCAGGCGGGCGGCGTATTCAATGGCGTTGCAGCCGCGCGGGGTCAGCGACGAGTGCGCCGCCTTGCCGTGCACCTTGCAGCGGAACAGGTTGATGCCCTTGTGCGCCACCACCACCTGCATGCCGGTGGGTTCACCCACCACGCAGCCTTCGGGCCGGATGCCGCGTTCCAGCAGGTCGGCCAGCATGTACGGCGCCCCGGCGCAGCCCACTTCTTCGTCGTACGAGAACGCCAGGTGGATCGGTTTCTTGCGCGGCATGGCCAGGAATTCCGGCACCAGCGCCAGCGAACCGGCGATGAAGCCCTTCATGTCGCAGGCGCCGCGCCCATAGAGCAGCCCGTCTTTTTCAACGAGCTTGAACGGATCCGTGCTCCAGTCCTGGCCATCCACGGGCACCACGTCGGTGTGGCCCGACAGGACGATGCCGCCCTGCTGGCCGCCGTCTTGCCCCGGCAGCGTGGCAAACAGGTTGGCCTTGGTGCGCTCGGGGTTGTGCGACAGCCATGCGTCTACGCCCTGGCCCTTGAGCCAATCGCGAACGGTTTCGATCAGGGCAAGATTGGAATTGCGGCTGGTGGTATCGAAACCGACCAGCGTTTCCAGCCAGGTGCGCGCATTCATGTCACTTCTCTTTTTGGGAAAAACAGAAGTGTAAAGCCGGGAAGCGCCCATGTCTCGGACGGCGCCCGACACTGTTCACGGGTTAAGCGCCTAGAATGTCGCCCGGATTGAAGTCAGCCCCCCAAGGAGAAACCGTGCAGCACAAAGCAGTCCCCACACGCAACATCGTGGCCGCAGTCATAGGCAACGCCCTCGAATGGTATGACTTCCTGGTGTTCGCGTTCATGACGCCGATCATCGCGAAGCTCTTTTTCCCCACCGACCCCAACCTGCCCGGCAGCGAGCTCAATGCCATCCTGATGACGACGGCCATCTTCGGCGTCGGCTTTTTCATGCGCCCGGTGGGCGGCATCATCCTGGGCCTGTACGGCGACAAGAAGGGCCGTAAAGCCGCCATGGTGATGGTGACGTCGCTGATGGCCGTGTCCATTGCGCTGATCACGGTGGCCCCCACCTACCACGCGGCCGGCATCCTGGCCCCCATCTTCATCCTGATCGCGCGCCTGTTGCAGGGCTTTTCGGCGGGCGGGGAATTCGGCACGTCCACGGCGCTGCTGATTGAAATGGCGCCCAACGGCAAGCGCGGCTTCTACGGGTCGTGGCAGATGGCCGGCCAGATGCTGGCCCTGCTGATCGGCGCGGCCTGCGGCACGCTGATCACCGAGTTCTTCACGCAGCAACAGATTGCGGACTGGGCCTGGCGCCTGCCGTTCGCGTTTGGCCTGGTGATTGTTCCCATCGCGATCTATATCCGCCGGAACATCGACGAAACCGAAGTCTTCAAGCAGATGCAGGAAGAAGACCGCCAGGCGGCCGCGCGCGGTGAAGTGAAGCGCCTGAGCCTCGTTCAGATGATCAAGACCCACACCCGCGAAACGATGATTGGCGTGGGCCTGGTCGTGACCGCCACGGTGTCCATCTACATCACCTTCACGTACCTGGTGACGTATTCCACGCAGATCCTGAAGCTGCCGATGAAGGAAACCTTCATGGTGCAGATGGCGGGCGCGGCGCTGATGGTGCTGATGACGCCGTTCATGGGCGCGTGGTCCGACCGTATCGGCCGCCGTCCATTGGTGATCAGTTCGCTGATCGGCTATCTGATCGTGCTGTACCCGCTGTACTACTGGCTGTCGGACGCGCCGTCGATCGGCCGCCTGCTGACGGTGCAGATCGTGGTCTGCTTCTTCGTGTCGGCCTTCTTCGGCGTGTTCAGCACGGTGATGGCGGAATTGTTCCCGGCGCGCGTGCGGTCCGTCGGCCTGTCCCTGGCCTATAACGTAGCCGTGATGATCTTCGGCGGCTTCGCGCAGTTCATCGTGACGTGGCTGATCAAGACCACCGGCTCGCCCATGGCGCCCGCCTACTACGTGATGTTCGGTGTGGCGCTGGGCCTGATTGCGTCGTTCTTCATGCGCGACCGCGCGCACGACAATCTGGACCACTAAAGCCAGCGCACTAAACCTTGCCCCCCTGCGGCCGCCCGGCCCAGGGGTAAGGTTAATCAGCAAGCCCTATCGGCGCGACGCCGACGACACGCCCGCCACTTCGGCCAGCGCATCCAGCGCCCGGGTCAGCGATTCGCCCCCGCGCACTTCCACCGTGAACACCATATGAGCCAGCGACTGCTTGCTTTGCGTGTTCACGCCCACCACGTTCAGGCGCAAGCGCGCGAACACTTCGGACAGGTCGCGCAACAGGCCGGGGCGGTCGTGCGCGCGCACGCTGATATCCACCGGATAGAAGGTGTCTGACGTTTCGCCCCACGCCACGTCGATGACCCGTTCGGGCTCGCGCGCGGCCAGCGCCAGATAGCTATGGCAGTCGCTACGGTGGATGGACACGCCACGGCCACGGGTGACAAAGCCGGCGATGGCATCGGGCGGCGCGGGGCGGCAGCAACGCGCCAACTGCGTCAGCAAAGACCCCACACCCACCACCAGCACACCGCTCTTGCCGCTTTTCTCGGCGCTGCCGGCACTGGCATGGCGCAGCGCCGCGGGTTGCGGTTCAGTGGCCGGCGCCGGCTGCTGAAATACGCTGTCGATCTGGCGCAGGCTGAATTCTTCCTTGGCCGCCGCCACGTATAAGTCATCGGCGCGCGCAAAGCCCAGGTTCTGCGCCAACTGCTCAAGGTTGATCGCGGTCTTGCCCAGGCGTTGCAGTTCTTTTTCCACCAGCGCCTGGCCTTGCGTGATGCGTTGCTGCAATTCAATGGCGTTGAACCACATCCGCACCTTGGCGCGCGCGCGCGGGCTGGCCAGAAACCCCAGTTGGGGATTCAGCCAATCACGCGACGGCCCGCCCGACTTGGCCGAGATGATTTCCACGGTCTGCCCCGTGGACAGATGGGTCTGCAGCGGCACCATCTGCCCATCGACACGCGCGCCCCGGCAGCGGTGCCCCAGGTCGGTATGCAGGTGATAGGCGAAGTCCACCGGCGTGGCGCCGGCGGGAAGCTCGATCACGCGCGCCTGCGGCGTCAGCACGTAGATGCGTTCATCCGTGTGCGGCGGCGGCTTGACCGCATTGCGGTTCTTGCTGGACGCAGGCTTGCCTGAACCAGTCTTGCCGGCGTCGGATTTGCCGGATTCGGATTTGCCAGCGTCGAGTTTGCCGGGTTCTTGCCCCGGCTCGCCGCCGCCTTCGACATCGCTGTTCCAGGCCAGCAACTGCCGCATCCACGCCAACTGGCGGTCATATTCGCTGGACGCGGCAACCTGGCCGCCCTTGGCGCCCGCTTCCTTGTAGCGCCAATGCGCCGCCATGCCGTACTCGGCAAACTGGTGCATCTCGCGCGTGCGGATCTGCACTTCAAAGGGGCGGCCGTCATCGTCCGTCACCACCGTATGCAGCGAGCGATAGCCGTTCGGCTTGGGCCGGGAAATGTAATCGTCGAACTCGTCGGACAGGGGCGTCCACATTTCGTGCACCAGCCCCAGCGCCGTGTAGCAGGCGCGCACATCGTCGACGATGACGCGCAGGGCGCGCAGGTCATACATCTGGGAAAAATCCAGGCGCTTGACGCGCATCTTGTTCCAGATGCTGTAGATGTGCTTGGGCCGGCCGCTGACTTCGGCATCGATGCCGGCCTTGGTCAGCGCCGTTTGCAGGCGGTCGATGGCGCCGGCGATGAAGGCCTCGCGCTCGACTCGCTTTTCTTCCAGCAAGCGGGCGATCTGCTTGTAGCGGTCAGGCTCCAGGAAGCGGAAAGACAGATCTTCCATTTCCCATTTGATTTGCCAGATGCCCAGGCGGTTTGCCAGCGGAGCATACAGGTCCAGCGTTTCGCGGGCGAAGTCGGTCGAGCACGGGGCCTTGCTTTCCGCGTGCCAGCGCAAGGTGCGCAGGCGGGACGCCAGCCGCATCAACACGATGCGCAGGTCGGCCGCCATGGCAAGCAGCATCTTGCGCTGCATTTCCTTTTGCGAACCGGTTTCGGCTTCGGCGTCGCTGGCTTGCCGGGCGACCACGCCCAAGCGCAGCAAGGCGCGGGTGCCTTGCACCAGCCGCGCGACTTCGGCGCCGAACGCCGCCGCGATCGGGTCGTTGCGCAGAGCCGGCGCGGGCGCCATCAGGTCGGTAGGCAAGGCCGCCAGCAACGCAGCGGCGCGTGTGGCGGCGTCGGTATGCAAGGCCGCCAAGATGCGGACGACGCCGGCGCCGTGGCTTGCCAGCGGCTCGCCGGTCAGGGCGTGCTGCCCTTCAAAACGCGGGATGGCCCAGGTAACGGCCTGGTCGATCAAGGCAATGCCGGCAGCGTCCAGACCCGCGCCAACCTCCTGCCGCCAGGAAGCGTCGAAAGGCGAAGGCGCGTCGATAACAGGCGGGACGGACATCACAGGCGTCGTGCGTGGGTAGGTTGATATCCCGACACTCTACACTAGCGTTTGGTTACGCTGAATCCCCCGCCAAATCCGGTATATAGAAGGAACCAAAGCTTATGTTGCGCTGGCTCAAGGGCCGGGGCGCCCGCCCGTCGGCAGTGGCCGAGATGCAAGCCCGCATCTCGCCGCAACTCTGGCGGCAGGTGCTGGATGCCCATCCTTTCCTGGCGGCGCTGAACGCCGACGAAACCGCGCAATTGCTGGCGCGGTCGGCCTGGCTGCTGGCCAGCAAAACCATCAATGGCGCGCACGGCCTTGAGGTCTCGGACTTCATGCGTCTGTCGATCGCGGCCCAGGCCAGCCTGCCCATCCTGAACCTGTCACCCGAGCTGTACGAAGGCTGGGACGAGATCATCGTTTACCCCGCCAGCTTCCGCATTCCGCGCACACGCCAGGACGACGACGGCGTGGTCCACGAATTCATCGAGGACGCGGCGGGTGAAGCCTGGGAAGGTGGCCCTCTGGTGCTGTCCTGGGAAGACACGCAGTTGTCCGAAGGCGGCTTCAACGTGATCATCCATGAATTCGCCCACAAGCTGGACCTGCGTTCGGGCATGGCGGACGGCATGCCGTCGCTGGCCGCCCACCCCGACCTGAAGCCGCAGGTGTGGCGTCGCGTATTGGACGACAGCCTGGACCGCTTCATTGCCGCCCTGGATGCCGTCGAAGCCGCCATCCCGCACGACGTGGACCCCGAAAGCGAAGACGCGGACGCCTGGTACGGCCAACTGCCGCTGGACCCGTATGCCGCCACAGACGAAGCGGAATTCTTCGCCGTCAGCTCCGAGCACTTTTTTGTGGACCCGGCCCCCATGCAGCAAGCCTTGCCCGAATGGCACGCACTGCTGCGGGCGTACTACCGGCAAGACACCTTGGAACGCTACGCATGAAGCAACTGCTGATCGTCTGGCATTCGCGTACGGGCGCCGCGCGGCAGATGGCCGAAGCCGCCGCCCGGGGAGCGTCAGCGGCCGCGGCGCAACTGGAACTGGCCGACGAATTGCGCGTCGTGCTGCACCGCGCGGCCGACGTCGAGGCCGACGCCCTGCTGGCCAGCCAGGGCTATCTGTTCTGCGCACCAGAAAACCTGGCCAGCCTGAGCGGGGAGATGAAAGAGTTTTTCGACCGTAATTACTACGCCGTGCTGGATCGCATCCAGGGGCTGCCTTACGCCTGCGCCATCAGCGCCGGCAGCGACGGCACGGGCGCGGCGCGGCAGCTTGAGCGGATCTGCACCGGCTGGCGGCTGAAGGCGGTAGCGCCCGCCTTGATCGTCAACCTGGGCGCGCAGACGGGCGAGCAGATCTGGGCCGAAAAGGTGGTGCCGCAGGCGGATCTGGCTCGATGCGAGGAACTGGGCGGGCTGTTGGCGGCGACGGTGTTGATGGGGGGCTGACACCGGGAGGCTGACGGCGCGCCAAACCCGGATCGACAATAGTGACCGCGCAAGAAAAAGCCCTTCGGCATGCCGAAGGGCTTTTCGCAAGCGAGCGGAGGTCCGCTTAGATCGCGGCCGTCACGATGATCTCGACCTTGAAGTCGGGATTGGCCAAACGGGCTTCGACGGTGGCGCGCGGGGGCGAATTGCCGTCAGCAACCCAAGCGTCCCAGGCCTTGTTCATGCCGTCGAATTCCTTGATGTTGGCCACGTAGATCTGGGCCATCAGGATCTTGGTCTTGTCGGTGCCGGCTTCAGCCAGCAGGCGGTCGATCGTGGCGAGCACTTGCTCGGTCTGGCCGGTGATGTCCAGCTTGGCGTCGTCCGGCACCTGGCCTGCCAGGTACGCGACACCGTTGTACACGGCCATGTCCGACAGGCGCTTGGCGACGTGGAAGCGCTTGATGCTGCTCATGAATATTCCCCTAGAGTCAAGTTGGTGGGTTGGATCAAAACAAGGAAGCCAGCAATGTACCCCGAGCCGCCCTCAGGCGGGGGGGAGCTGGAACACCTGGCGCAAGTACGCCAGGTAGGCGGGATCGTCGCACATGGTCTTTTCAGGCGCGTCCGACACCTTGGCCACCGGCTGGCCATTGCAGCGGACCATCTTCATGACGATCTGCAGCGGCTCGTGGCCCAGGTCGTTGGTCAGGTTGGTTCCGATGCCGAACGACACCTTGCAGCGCCCGGCGAACTGGCGCGCCAGCTCGATGGCGCGCGGGAACGTCAACGAATCCGAGAACACCAGCGTCTTGGCGCGCGGGTCCACGCGGTTCTTGCGGTAGTGCTCAAGCAGGCGTTCGCCCCAGACGAAGGGGTCGCCGGAATCGTGGCGGGCGCCGTCGAACAGCTTGCAGAAATACATGTCGAAGTCGCGCAGGAAGGCATCCATGCCATACACGTCCGACAGGGCAATGCCCAGGTCGCCACGGTATTCCTTGGCCCAGACTTCCAGCGCGAACACCTGCGAATCGCGCAGGCGCGGGCCCAGCGCCTGGCAGGCTTGCAGGTATTCGTGGCCCATCGTGCCCAGCGGCAGCACTTCGTGCTGCTTGGCCAGCAGCACGTTGCTGGTACCGGCGAAGTGCTCGCCCATCTGCGCCTTCATGGTGGACACCACTTCCTGGTGCCAGACCTTCGAGAAACGACGGCGCGTGCCGTATTCGGCCACGCGGAAATCGGCCAGCGCGGGGTCGTCCAGCACCAGGTGCATCTTGGACTGCAGGCGTTGGCGGCCTTCTTCCCAATCGGGGTTCTTGCGGGTGTTGCGGAAGTAGACCTCGTTGACGATGGCCAGCACCGGGATCTCGAACAGAATCGTGTGCAGCCAGGGGCCTTTCACTTCAATCGAGATCTCACCGGGCGCATCGCCTTCGCTGATGTGGATGCAGCGCTCGGGCAGGTGGAACAAGCCGAGGAAGTCGACGAAGTCGCTTTTGATGAAGCGCAAGCCGCCCAGGTAATCCAGTTCGTCCTGGGTGAAGCGCAACTGGCAAAGCTGGTGCACCTCTTCGCGGATTTCGTCCAGATAGGGGCGCAGGTCGGCCCCAGCGGTGCGGCACTTGTAACGGTACTCGACCTGTGCAGCGGGGAACTGATGCAGTACCACCTGCATCATGCTGAATTTATACAGATCGGTGTCGAGCAGCGAGGTGATTATCATGGTTGCGCGTATCGTTTCGCGACACCATAGCATAGAGCGCGCGGGGTTCAGGGCCATGGGCCACGATGTCAATACGGGTATTACCGGCACATCGGCCGCGCATTGGGTAAAATCCGCCCAACAAGACACAAAAGCCGCCGATCCCGGAGTTCCTGAATGACCCACGTTGTCACCGAAAACTGTATTAAGTGCAAGTACACCGATTGCGTTGATGTGTGCCCGGTGGACTGTTTTCGTGAGGGTCCGAATTTCCTCGTGATCGACCCTGACGAATGCATCGACTGCGCGGTCTGCATCCCGGAATGCCCGGCCAATGCCATCTACGCCGAAGAAGATGTGCCGCAGGACCAGATGAATTTCATCGCCCTGAACGCTGAGCTCTCGCCCGAGTTCGCCAGCATCAGCCGCGCCAAGAAGCCCCTGCCGGACGCCGACGAATGGAACGGCAAGCAGGACAAGCTGCAATACCTGGAAAAATAATCCACGAGAGCCGGCATCCCTTTGGCGGCCGGCCTCGCGCGATGCCCCGATGACCGACGACTCCAAATACACGCGCCAGACCGTAACCCACGTTCATACCTGGGTGCCCGACAAGCTGTTCTCTTTGCGCGTGACGCGCGACGACGGGTATACGTTCCTGCCGGGCCAGTTCGCCCGGGTCGGTTTGCCAAGTGCCGATGATCCCGACGGTCCGCCCACGCTCTGGCGCGCGTATTCGATGGTTTCCGCCCCGCACGAGTCCGGGCTGGAGTTCTATTCCATCGTGGTCCCCGACGGCCTGTTCAGCCCGCGCATGGCGCGGTTGCAACCGGGCGACGCGCTGTACGTCGAAAAAGCCCCCTACGGATTCCTGACCCTTGAGCGCTTCGCGCCGGGCGGCGACCTGTGGCTGCTGGCCTCCGGCACGGGGCTGTCGGCCTATCTTTCCATCCTGCGCGACCCCGCAACCTGGCGCGCCTATCGCCGCATCATCCTGGTGCACGGCGTGCGCACCAAAGCGGAATTGGCCTACCGCGAAGAAATCGAATCCTGGGGCAGGCAGCCGGACCTGGCACCGCTGTTCGCGGCTGATCCGCACAAGCTGGTCTACCTGCCCATCGCCACCCGCGAAGCGCTGCCCGGCATGCCACAGGAACGCCTGACCACCCTGATCGCCGATGGCCGCCTTGAGCAATTGGCCGGGCTGCCGCTGGATCCCGCGCAGGCGAAGGTCATGCTGTGCGGCAACCCCGACATGCTGGCGGATGCTCGCAAGCTGCTGGGCGAACGCGGTTTCAAGCCCGGCCGCCGGGGCATTCCCGGCAACCTGGCGGTGGAAAATTACTGGTGATCCCAGCCTGCCCGGCGTAGTGCATAAATCCTCCGTTTAGTCTCTATGCAGGGCCTGAAAACGCCCTAAACTGGTGCGTAACGAGATGACGGGTCTCTTTTTAGCAACATATTCCCGGTTGTTGTGGCAGTTTCTTTAGGCTGATTGGATATATCTTTAGTCTGCGGCGCAATAATCGGGTCACACGCACGACCCTGAAGGACATCTCCCAAATGCTGTACCAATTGCACGAAATGCAGCGCGCCTTCCTGACTCCGTTCGCTGCATTCACGGATGCCGGTTCTCAGCTGTTCTCCAGCCCCTACAGCCCCCTCGCTTACACCCCGATTTCCCGCCAAATGGCCGCCGGGTATGAGTTGATGACGCGTATCGGCAAGGAATACCAGAAGCCCGCCTGGAATCTGCCCGCCACCGACATCAATGGCAAATCGGTCCGTGTGACCGAAGCCGTTGCGCTGGACAAGCCCTTCTGCCGCCTGGTGCACTTCCACCGCGACGTACGCGGCGCCAACAAGGATGACCCGAAGGTACTGCTGGTTGCGCCGCTTTCCGGCCACCACGCCACCTTGCTGCGCGACACCGTGCGCGCCCTGCTGCCCGCCCATGACGTCTACGTGACGGATTGGGTCGACGCCCGCATGGTGCCCCTGTCCGCCGGACCGTTCCACCTGAACGACTATGTCCGTTACGTGCAGGATTTCATCCGCCACCTGGGTCCGGACGTGCACGTCATTTCGGTTTGCCAGCCCACCGTGCCGGTGCTGGCCGCCGTGTCGCTGATGGCGACCGCCAACGACCCCTGCCAGCCGCGCAGCATGGTGATGATGGGTGGCCCCATCGACCCGCGCCAGTCGCCCACGCAGGTGAATCGCCTGGCCACGACCAAGCCGTATTCCTGGTTTGAAAGCCAGGTGATCCACCCCGTGCCGCCGCGCTATCCGGGCGCCGGCCGCAAGGTGTATCCGGGCTTTCTGCAGCACGCCGGGTTCATGGCCATGAACCCGGACCGCCACATGAAGTCGCATTACGAGTTCTACCTGGATCTGCTGCGTGGCGACGACAGCGACGCCGAAGCGCATCGCCGCTTCTACGACGAATACAACGCCGTGCTGGACATGCCGGCCGAGTTCTATCTGGACACGATCCGCATGGTGTTCCAGGACTTCGCGCTGCCCAGCGGCACGTGGGAAGTCGACGGTCAGACCGTGCGTCCCGCCGATATCAAGCAGGTGGCTCTCTTCACCATTGAAGGCGAGCTGGACGATATTTCGGGCCAGGGCCAGACGCGCGCGGCCATCAAGCTGTGCAAGAACATTCCGGCCGAGCGCAAGTCGCACTACACCGCGCCGAACTGCGGCCATTACGGGATTTTCTCGGGCCGCCGCTGGCGCGAAATGATCTGTCCTAAAATTGCCGAATTCATCCGGCAATCGGCGTAGGCTTAGCCAAGCTCGAAGCCTGCCCCTGATCCTGGTCTTGGGCCTCAAGCGCGCGTAATTCATCAGAGGGGTGGGTGCTGTGGCGGAAGTCGCCACGGCGCCCGCGCGGTTTGACGGGTTGCGCGCGTTGGGCTGTTTGTTGGGTGTGTTGGTGCTGGGGCTAGTGTTGCCTTGGTGCGGGCGCTGCTTGATGGGTTGCGCGCGTTGGGGGATTGGGTTCTTGCCTTGGTGGTGCCGCGCTCCACCCATCCTACGGGTGCCACGCTTCACCTATCCCACGGGTGCCGCGCTTCACCTATACGGTGCCGCGCTTCACCTATACGGTGCCGCGTTTCAGCCATCGTACGTTTTTTATTGCAGATTAATGAAATCTCGTTTGCTAGCGGACCGTGTTGACGCTTTGCTGCCTCAGACGCAATGTACCAAGTGCGGCTATGACGGTTGTCGGCCTTATGCCGAGGCCATCGCGGAAGGCTCGGCGCCCATCAACCGCTGCCCGCCCGGCGGGGATGAGGGCATTGCCGCGCTGTCCGCGCTGTTGCAAACCCCTGCCCTGCCGCTGGATCTTGAGCGTGGCGAACCGGGTCCGCTGCTGGTCGCCCGCATCGATGAATCGCACTGCATCGGCTGTACGCTGTGTATCCAGGCCTGCCCCGTCGATGCCATCGTGGGCGCCAACAAGCACATGCACACCGTGCTTGCCGACTGGTGCACCGGCTGCGACCTGTGCGTGGCGCCCTGTCCCGTGGACTGTATTCAGATGGTGCCCGCCGGACGCGCCTGGAGCGCGCAGGATGCCACCATCAGCCGCCAGCGCCATCGCAACCACCTGGCTCGCGTTGAACGCCTGGCGTCAGATAATGCGCGCCTGATGGCACCAGAAGCGCCCGCCGCCCCCAGCGCCCCGGCAACCGACGACGCGCAAAGCGAAGACCGCAAGCGCTCCGCCATTGAATCCGCGCTGGCTCGCGCCCGGGCCCGCCGCAATCCCACGCAGTCATGAACGCAGCCAAACGCCGTGAAATCTTCGCCCGCCTGCAAGCGGCCAATCCGCACCCAACCACCGAACTGGAATACGACACGCCGTTCCAGTTGCTGATCGCGGTGCTGCTGTCGGCGCAAGCCACCGACAAATCCGTCAACATCGCCACGCGCAAGTTCTTCCCGCAATACGGCACGCCTGAAGCCTTGCTGGCGCTGGGCGAAGAAGGCCTGTCCGATTTCATCAAGACCATCGGGCTGTACCGCACCAAGGCCAAGAACACGATCGCCACCTGTCGGATCTTGCTTGAGCATCATGGCGGCGAAGTCCCGCAAACCCGCGAGGCGCTGGAATCGCTGCCCGGCGTGGGCCGCAAGACGGCCAACGTCGTGCTCAACACCGCGTTCGGCCAACCCACGATGGCGGTGGACACGCACATTTTCCGCGTGTCTAACCGCACCGGTATCGCACCGGGCAAGAACGTGCTGGAAGTTGAAGACAAGCTCGTCAAGTTCGTACCCCGCGAATACATCCAGGATGCGCATCACTGGCTGATTTTGCACGGCCGCTACATCTGTGTGGCACGCACGCCCAAGTGCCCCCAATGCGGGATTTCTGATTTATGCGAATTCAAGCAGAAGACGGCGGCGTGATCTGGGGGTGGGTTGGGTTTTTGGTGAATCGTGGCGGATTCGTGATGGGTCCGTGGTGAATCGTGCTCGTATCGTGGCGGGCTCGTGATGGGTCCGTGGTGAATCGTAGGATGGGTGTAGCGCGCCACGACCTGCACCAAGAACAGTGACGCCGTTCGCGCGAAACCCATCACACGGACGTTGTGCCGTGGCTGAATTTGTTTAGGACTCCACCGCTGCTTGATGGGTTTCGCGCGGCATATATCAGGGTTTTTGTGTAGGGCTCTGCGCGCTTCACCCATCCTACATGCACGGCGCATTGATCGCGCTCACAGCGCTTTTGCTGCAACGCATTGCTTGTCAAAAAGGGTTTTCCCCGCCTTGCGGCGCACGTATTGTCGGCCTGCCGACAATTGCCCTTTCCGCACTGCAAAACCTATGTAAAACCCTCATGGAATTTTGATAAGGACGTCCGCATACTCGCCGGCAACTCATCGGAAAACTACTAGAGATTATTAGGATTTCCGCCCTTCGGGGGCTTGTCGCAATGACGGCAGGCAGAGACCATATAAATACAACGCTGGTGCAGCGGACATGGATGACACAATCCTGGAGACAAAAGGCCTCACCAAGGAATTCCGCGGATTCGTCGCGGTCAATGGGGTCGATTTGCGTATCAAGCGGGGCGAGATTCATGCCTTGATCGGGCCGAACGGCGCGGGCAAGACGACATGCTTCAACCTGCTTACCAAGTTTTTATCGCCTACGTCGGGAACCATCAAGTTCAACGGCGTCGACATTACAGGCGAACGTCCCGCGCAGATCGCGCGGCGCGGCATTATCCGTTCGTTCCAGATATCGGCGGTGTTCCCTCACCTGACCGTGCTTGAGAACGTGCGCATCGGCCTGCAGCGCAAGACGGGGCTGTCGTTCCATTTCTGGCAAAGCGACAAGCGCCTGGCCTCGTTGAACGAGCCCGCCCGCGCGCTGCTTGAGCAGGTGGACCTGGGCGCCTTCGCGGACGAAACCACGGTGAACCTGCCGTACGGCCGCAAGCGCGCGCTGGAAATCGCCACGACGCTGGCGATGGAACCGGAACTGATGCTGCTTGACGAGCCCACGCAGGGCATGGGGCACGAAGACGTGCACCGCGTCACGCAACTGATCAAGCGCGTCAGCGCCGGGCGCACGATCCTGATGGTGGAGCACAACATGAGCGTCGTGTCCTCCATCGCCAACACCATCACCGTGCTGGCGCGCGGCTCGGTGCTGGCCGAAGGTTCGTACGCAGAAGTCTCGCGCCACCCCGCCGTGATGCAGGCCTACATGGGCACCACCGACGGCGAACTTCAAGGAGCGCACGCATGAGCACCCCGGCACTGGAAATTTCGGGCTTGCAAGCCTGGTACGGGGAATCCCATATCCTGCACGGCGTGGATATGCGCGTGGGGCAAGGCGAAGTCGTCACGCTGCTGGGGCGCAATGGCGCCGGCCGCACCACGACGCTGCGCGCCATCCTGGGGCTGACCGGGTCCCGCAAGGGTTCGGTACGCATCCATGGCACCGAAGCCATCGACCTGCCCACCTACAAGATTGCTCACCTGGGCGTGGGCTATTGCCCCGAAGAACGCGGCATCTTCGCCAGCCTGTCTTGCGAAGAAAACCTGCTGCTGCCGCCTGTGGTCGGTTCGCTGGGCGGCGGCATGTCGCTGGCCGAAATCTATGACATGTTCCCCAACCTGCAAGAGCGCCGGAATTCTCCGGGCACGCGCTTGTCAGGCGGCGAACAACAAATGCTGGCGGTGGCGCGCATCTTGCGCACCGGCGCCAACCTGCTGCTGCTGGACGAAATCTCCGAAGGCCTCGCGCCCGTCATCGTGCAGGCGCTGGCCCGCATGATCACGACTCTGAAGCAGCGTGGCTACACCATCGTCATGGTTGAGCAGAATTTCCGCTTCGCGGCGCCGCTGGCCGATCGCTTCTATGTCATGGAGCACGGGCAGATCGTCGAACATTTCGAAGCCGCAGAACTTTCAGAAAAACAGGACACGCTCAACGAATTGCTGGGCGTCTAAAACAACCTGTCATCCGCCGGAACCCCGGCAACACTACACCGTAGGGAAGAGGAGTCATCCCATGAAGCTGCACACCATCACTGCTGCACTGGCCATGGCGGGCCTGGGATTTGCAGGGGCAACCGCCCACGCGCAAGGTATCTCCGACGATGTCATCCGCATCGGCTTCATCACCGACATGTCTGGTGTCTATTCCGACATCGACGGCAAGGCCGGTCTGGACGCGATCCGCATGGCGATCGACGAGATGGGCGGGTCAATCAACGGCAAGAAGATCGAAGTCGTCTCCGCCGACCACCAGAACAAGGCGGACATCGCGTCCTCGCGCGCTCGCGAATGGTTCGACCAGCAGAAGGTCGATGTCATCATCGCCGGCACGAACTCGGCCACCAGCCTGGCCATGGCGGCCGTGGCCGCCGAGAAGAAAAAGCCGTTCATCGCCATCGGCGCCGGCGCTTCCGACCTGACCAACGCCCAATGTTCGCCCTACACCGTGCACTATGCCTACGACACCGTGGCACTGGCTCGGGGCACGGGTTCCGCCGTTGTGAAAGACGGCGGCAAGAGCTGGTTCTTCCTGACCGCCGACTATGCTTTCGGCCACGCGCTTGAGCGCGACACCATGAAGGTCGTCAAAGACGCCGGTGGCGACATCAAGGGCCAGGTGCGCGCGCCGCTGGGCACCGCTGACTTCTCCTCGTTCCTGCTGCAGGCCCAGGCATCCAAGGCACAGATCCTTGGCTTGGCCAACGCGGGCGGCGACTTCAGCAATTCCGTCAAGGCCGCGAATGAATTCGGCGTCACGCAGACCATGAAAATGGCCGTCTTGCTCGTGTTCATCAACGACATCCACGCGCTGGGCTTGAAGACCACCCAGAACATGTACCTGACCACGGGCTGGTACTGGGACCTGAACGACGCTTCGCGCGCCTGGAGCAAGAAGTTCGAAAGCAAGGTCGGCCGCAAGCCGTCGATGCTGCAGGCCGGTGACTACTCCGCAGCCATGTTCTACCTGAACGGCGTGAAGGCCTCGGGCTCGGACGACGGCGACACCATCATGAAATGGATGAAGTCGAACAAGGTCAACGACTTCTTCGCACAAGGCGGCTTTGTGCGCGAAGACGGCCGCATGATCCACGACATGTACCTGATGCAGGTCAAGACGCCGGCTGAATCCAAGGCGCCGTGGGACTACTACAAGGTCGTGGCGACGCTGCCCGGCGACGAGGTCTACACCAAGTTGTCCGAATCCACCTGCAAGCTGGTCAAGAAGTAATTCCCGGCTCATGTGACCCCAAGGTGCGGCCCGGCCCAGGCCGCGACCGCACCTTGAATTTGCTCACTTCCATCCGTACGCGCAGGATTTTCAAAAGATGACTGACCTTTTTGGCATCCCTATACAGGCCTTGCTTGGCCAGCTATTACTGGGCCTGGTCAACGGTTCCTTCTATGCCATGCTGTCGCTCGGGCTTGCCGTGATCTTCGGGCTGCTGAACGTCATCAACTTCGCGCACGGCGCGCTCTACATGCTGGGCGCGTTCGTCGCCTGGATGGGGCTGTCGTACCTGGGGTTGAACTACTGGGTGATGCTGATTCTGGCCCCGCTGGTCGTCGGGCTGTTCGGCATACTCATTGAAAAACTATTGCTCAAGCACCTGTACAAGCTGGACCATCTTTACGGGCTGCTGATGACCTTCGGGCTGACCTTGCTGATCGAGGGGCTGTTCCGCAGCTTCTACGGCGTGTCGGGCCAACCCTACCCCACGCCCGACGCGCTGCGCGGCGCGACCAACCTGGGCTTCATGATCTTGCCGAACTACCGTGGCTGGGTTGTGGTGGCATCGGTGGTGGTCTGCATGGCGACCTGGTACGTGATCGAACGCACCCGCTTGGGCGCCCTGCTGCGCGCCGGTACTGAAAACCCGCGTCTGGTCGAGGCCTTCGGCGTGAACGTGCCCCGCATGATCACGCTGACCTATGGCTTCGGCGTGGCGCTGGCGGGCTTTGCCGGCGTGCTGGCGGCGCCTGTGCTACAGATTTCCCCGCTGATGGGGTCCAACCTCATCATCGTCGTGTTCGCCGTGGTCGTGATTGGCGGCATGGGGTCCATCATGGGCGCCATCGTCACCGGTCTGGGCCTGGGTGTGATTGAAGGACTGACGAAGGTGTTCTGGCCCGAAGCCTCCAGCACCGTCGTGTTCATCATCATGGCCATTGTTCTGTTGATCCGCCCGGCCGGGCTGTTCGGAAAAGAAAAATGAATCGTCAATTCCTGGGCTATGCGGTACTGGCCGTCGTGGTGGCCGCTCTTCCCTTTCTTGGGGTGTACCCGATCTTCGTGATGAAGATCATGTGCTACGCGCTGTTCGCGTGCGCATTCAACCTGCTGCTGGGGTTTACCGGCCTGCTGTCGTTTGGGCACGCGGCCTTCCTGGGCAGCGCGGCCTACGCGGCCGGGCATGCGATGAAGGTCTGGGGCTTTCCCACCGAAATCGGCCTGCTGTTCGGCGTGGGCGTGGCGGCGCTGCTGGGGCTGGCGATGGGTGCGATCGCCATCCGGCGCAGCGGCATCTACTTCGCCATGATCACGCTGGCGCTGGCGCAAATGGTGTTCTTCTTCTTCCTGCAGGCCAAGTTCACGGGCGGCGAAGACGGCCTGCAAAGCGTGCCACGCGGCACCCTGTTCGGGCTGATCGACCTGTCCAAGGACATCAACCTGTACTACCTGGTGATGGCCATCTTCGTCATCGGCTATTTCATCATCTGGCGCACCGTGCATTCGCCTTTTGGGCAAGTGCTGCAAGCGCTGCGCGAGAACGAACCGCGTGCCGTGTCGCTGGGCTATGACGTCGATCGCTTCAAGCTGCTGGCCTTCGTGCTGTCGGCCGCGCTGGCCGGGCTGGCGGGCGCCACCAAGACGCTGGTGTTCGTGTCGGCCACCCTGTCGGACGCCACCTGGCAGATGTCGGGGCTGGTCATCCTGATGACGCTGATCGGCGGGCTGGGCACCTTGACCGGCCCCATCCTGGGCGCCTTCATCGTGGTGCTGCTGGAAAACAAGGTGGGCGACTTCGGCCAGATGATGGCCAACCTGACCGGCGTGGAATGGTTCCTGCGGCTGGGCGAATCCGTCACCATCGTGATCGGCCTGATCTTCGTGATCTGCGTGCTGGCGTTCCGGCGCGGCATCGTGGGCGAGCTTGGCGCGTTCATCGACAGGCGCCGCGCCGCCCGCGCCTGAGGCGCGACGCGCTATGCCGACGGGGCCGCATCACGCGGCCCCGTTTGCATTGGACGCCGGCATCCGCCCGTACAATAAAACGCACCCAACTCCACAGGTGCCTGACCATGCGCAACCCGCATCCGCTCGCCCCCGTTCTTGGCGCATTCGTGCTGGCCTTGGCGTTCATCGCCCCCACCGCCGCCGCCGCCCCCTCCTCTGCCCCCACTTGCGAAGTCGACCGCCCAGTCCGCTTCAGCGGCCTGAACTGGGAGTCCAACCTGGTGCTGGCCGGCATTGAACGCTACGTGCTGGAACACGGCTACGGCTGCAAGACCAGCGTTGAAATCGGTGAAACGCTGCCGATGCTGGCTGCGTTGCAACGCGGCGACGTGGACGTGACGCCGGAAGTCTGGCCCGGCCAGATCGAGGGCGCCTGGAAGAAGGCGCTGGCCAGCGGCAAAGTGCTGGGCGTGGGCCACGTGTACGACGCCGGCGAAGGCTGGTATATCCCGCGCTACACGGCCGAACGCCATCCCGACTTGAAGTCCGCCTCTGACCTGACACGCTTCAAAGAGGTATTCATCGACCCCGAAGACCCGGGGCGCGGACGCATCTACGGCTGCCCCGCCGGCTGGGCCTGCGGCACGCTGAACGACAACCTGCTGCGCGCGCTGAAGCTGGACAAGGACTATTCGCTGTTCGCGCCCGGCTCGGGCGCCGCGCAGAAGGCCGCCATCGTGTCGGCCTACAAGCGCAAGCGCGACATCGTCTTCTACTACTGGACGCCCACCTCGCTGGTCGGCGCGCTGGACCTGGTAAAGCTGGAACTGCCCGCCTTCGACCAGGCCGCCTACAGCTGCATGACCGACCCCAAGTGCGCCAACCCCGTCGCCACGGAATTCAAGCCCAACCCCGTGGTCACCGGCGTCAATGCGGCGTTTGCCAAGCAAGCGCCAAAGATCACCGAATTTCTTACCAAGCTGACGGTGCCCGACGATGCTATCGACGCCACGCTGGGCTGGCTGGAAAACGAAGGCAAGGAACCCGAGGACGCCGCGCGCTATTTCCTGAAGCAGTACGGCCCTGTCTGGCGGCAATGGATGCCCGCGGATGTTGCCGACCGCGTGCAGGCGGCGCTGCAAAAGGAGTAGATTCTCCAGGGGCGGCAGGCCGCTGGTGCGGGCCGCCTCCTGTATCCTGACGTTTCGGCGCCAAGGCGGCGCCCCCCCGATTCAAGCGAAGGAAGATTCCAACATGGACGCCCTGTTTTGGCACGACGGTCACTGGACCACTGAAAACCCCAAATTGCTCGGCCCGGCCGACCACGCCTTCTGGATGGCCAGCATGGTTTTTGACGGTGCGCGTGCCTTTCGCGGCCTCACGCCCGACCTGGACCTGCACTGCCAGCGTGTCGTGCGTTCGGCCGAAAAAATGCTGATGAAGCCGCAGATCGGTTGGGAAGCCATCCAGAAGCTGTGCCTGGAAGCCGTATCCAAATTCCCCGCCGGCACCGAGCTCTACATCAAGCCGATGTTCTATTGCGCCGACGGCTTCCTGCTGCCGGATGCCGACAAGACCCAGTTCGTATTGCACGTGTTCAAGGTGCCGATGCCGGGCGAGCTTGGCTTTTCGGCCTGCTTTTCCAGCTATGCCCGTTCGTGGCCGAACATGGCGCCCACCGACGCCAAGGCCTCGTGCCTGTATCCCAACGGCCAACGCGCCATCCGCGAAGCCGCCGAGAAGGGTTTCGACAACGCCATCATGCTGGACGGCGCGGGCAATATTGCCGAGTTCGCCACCAGCAACCTGTGGATCGCCAAGAACGGCGTGGTTTCCACGCCCGTGGACAACGGCACTTTCCTGAACGGCATCACGCG
Source organism: Achromobacter spanius (assembly GCF_002812705.1). Taxonomy (NCBI): domain Bacteria; kingdom Pseudomonadati; phylum Pseudomonadota; class Betaproteobacteria; order Burkholderiales; family Alcaligenaceae; genus Achromobacter; species Achromobacter spanius. The sequence continues at coordinate 6,275,430 of NZ_CP025030.1, forward strand.
CCGCCGTGTGCTGGCCCTGCTGCAAGCCGATGGCGTCGAGGTGCAGGAACGCAGCCTGACCCGCGCCGACATCGAAGACGCAGACGAAGTGTTCTCGTCCGGCAACTACGGCAAGGTGGTCCACGTGAACCGCGTGGAAGATCGCGCGCTGGAGTACGGCCCTGTCGCACGCCGCGCGCACAAGCTGTACATGGACTACGCGGAAAGCACCGGCCGCAAGCAAGCATAGGCCCCAGCCCCGCAATACTCGCGGGGTGAAAAAAATGCCGCGATCCGAATCAGGGTCGCGGCATTTTTGTTGGCCATCGAACGAGCCAGCAAGGTGGCTCAGGGTTTGGTTCAGTCCTTGTCGGCGCCCTTGCCCAAGCCCAGATAGCTTTCGATCACCTTCGGGTCGCCGGCCAGTTCGCGTGCCGGGCCATGCAGGATGACTTCACCGGTTTCCAGCACATAGCCGTAGTCCGCCACTTGCAGCGCAGCGCGGGCGTTTTGCTCGACCAGCAAGATTGCCACGCCGGTTTCGCGCAGGCGCGCAATGATGTGGAAGATCTCGCGCACGATGCGCGGCGCCAGGCCAAGACTGGGTTCGTCCAGCATCAGCAAGGTGGGCTTGGCCATCAGCGCACGGCCCACGGCCAGCATCTGGCGTTCGCCGCCCGACAAGGTGCCGGCTTGTTGCCCACGGCGCTCGCGCAGGCGCGGAAACAGATCGAACACTTCATTGAGCGTGTCGCGCCAGCCGGCCTCGCGGGCGCGGTAGCGGCGAAAGCCGCCCAACAGCAGGTTGTCTTCGACGGACATGGTGCCGAACAATTCGCGGCGCTCGGGCACCAGCGACATGCCGGCCGCCACGCGGCGCTCGACCTGCCAGCCGGACACGTCGGTGCCCGCGTATTGCACGCTGCCGGCTGCATGGCCGGTTTGCGGCAGGGAACCCATCATTGCGTTCAGCATGGTGGATTTGCCGGCGCCGTTGGCGCCGATCACGGTAACGATGCTGCCGGCCGGCACGGTCAACGACGCGCCGACCAGCGCGCCAACCTTGCCGTAACGCGCCGACAGGTTGCTGACTTCCAGCACGGGCGATTGCGTTGCGCTCATTGCACACCTCCTGCGGACACGGGCTTGGCCTGATCCGCTTCGGGCAGGTCGTCGTCGATGCCGCCCAAATAGGCTTCCAGCACCGCCGGGTTCTTTTGCACGTCGGCCGGCACGCCTTCGGCCAGCTTGGTGCCGAAGTCCATCACCACCAGGTGGTTGGTCAGGCGCATGACAAAATCCATATCGTGTTCGACCAGCAAAATGCTCATGCCTTCCGAGCGCAGTTGCTCCAGCACGCGTGCCAGGTCTTGCTTTTCTTTGTAGCGCAGGCCGGCGGCCGGCTCGTCCAGCAGCAGCAGCACCGGATCGGACGCCAGGGCGCGCGCGATTTCCAGGATGCGTTGCTGGCCCAGCGCCAGGTTGCCCGCCTGTTCGTACAGGTATTCGCCCAGGCCCACGCGCTTGATCTGCTCGGCGGCCTCATGCAGCAGTTGCGCTTCACGGGCGCGATCCGAATGCAAGGCCCCCGCCAGCACGCCCACGTCGGAACGCAAGTGCGCGCCCAACGCCACGTTTTCCAGCACGCTCATGCCCGGCAGCAACTGCACGTGTTGGAACGTGCGGCCGACACCCAGCTTGGCGATCTCGCGCGCCGAGCGGTTGTCGATGCGCTGGCCCATGAACGTGACCTTGCCGCGCGTCACCGGCAACACGCCGCTGATCAGGTTGAACGTCGTGCTCTTGCCCGCGCCGTTGGGACCGATCAGGCCCATGATTTCGCCCGAGCTGACCTTGAACGTGATGTCGTTGACGGCGACCAGTCCGCCGAATTCCTTGCGGATGGCGTCCACTTCCAACACCACCTGGCCCGCTTGGGGACGCGCGCGCGTCGGCAAAGCGGGCGCGGCAGCGGGCGGCGCAAGGTTGCGGCGTGAACCGTCGGCGCCGGTAATGCTTCCCCACCAGCCCGCCAGGATGGGCCACAGGCCATTGCGTGCGTATTGCAGCATCAGGATGAGCAGCACGCCGAAGACGATCATCTCGAAGTTGGCGTTGGTGTCCAGCAGCTTGGGCAGCCAATTCTGCAACTGGTCTTTCAGCACCAGGATGACGCCGGAGCCCAGCAAGGCGCCCCAGACGTAGCCCGCACCACCCACTACCGCCATGAACAAGTACTCGATGCCGTAGTTGACGCCAAACGGGCTGGGGCTGACGGCGCGCTGCATGTGCGCGTAGAGCCAGCCCGAAATGCAAGCCAGCAAGGCCGCCCAGACGAAGATCACGACCTTGTAGGCAGCGGTGTTCACGCCCATGGATTCCGCCATGCCCGCGCCGCTCTTCAAGGCACGGATGGCGCGGCCCGGACGCGAATTGAGCAGGTTGCGGGTGGCCCACAACGCCAACAACACGAATACCCAGATCAGGTAATAAATGTTGCGGCCGCTGGCCAGGGACAGGCCGAAGATGCTGATGGGTTCAATGCCGGCAATGCCGTCGTGCTTGCCCAGCCAATCGATATTGCCGAACAGGAAGTACAGCGACAGGCCCCACGCAATGGTGCCCAATGGCAGGTAGTGGCCGGACAGGCGCAGGGTGATCGCGCCCAGCAGGTAGGCAACGACGGCAGTCAAGACCAGACCGACCGGCAGCGCCAGCCAGGGCGACACGTCGTACTGCGTGGTCAGGAACGCCGTGGTGTAAGCGCCCAGACCCACGAACGCGGCCTGGCCAAACGACGTCAGGCCGCCCACGCCGGTCAGCAGCACCAGGCCCAGCACGATCAGGCTGGCCAGACCGATGTAGTTGAGTTGCGTCACCCAGAATTCGGGCGTGACCGGCAGCAACGGCAGGCCCGCCAGGACGACGATGAATACAGCAAGCAGAATGCGATTCATGGCGTTTATTCCTCTTCGTCCACGTGATGGGTGCTGAACGAACGCCAGACCAGAACCGGGATAATCAAGGTAAAGACGATCACTTCCTTATAGGCGCTGGCCCAGAAGGACGAGAAGGATTCCAGCACACCCACCAACAGCGAGCCGGCGGCGGCCACGGGGTAGCTCGCCAGGCCGCCGATGATGGCGCCCACGAAGCCCTTCAGGCCAATCAGGAAACCGGTGTCGTAATACACGGTCGTGATGGGCGCGATCAACATGCCGGACATGGCGCCAATGGCGGTCGCCAGCGTGAACGTCAGGCTGCCGGACATGGTGGTGCTGATGCCCACCAGGCGCGCGCCGCGACGGTTGACGGCGGTGGCGCGCAGCGCGCGGCCATACAAGGTCTTGCCGAAGAACAGCCACAGCGCGGTGATGAGCAGCCCGCAGGTAGCCACCACGAACAGGCTTTGCGCGGACCAGGTCATGAAGCCCAGGTCGACTTGCCCGCTGACGAACGGCGGCGTGCGCCAGCCTTCCGCGCCGAAGAACACCAGCGCCAGGCCGGTCAGCGCAAAGTGCACCGCGACCGAGACGATCAGCAGCACCAGCACCGTGGCTTCGGCCAGGGGTTGATAGACGATGCGATAGACCATCGGCCCCATCGGGATCACCAGCAACAGCGTCAACAGCATGTTCAGCCACAACGAGTTGTCGGGCGCGGTGTAGGTCTTGGTCAGCCAGAACAGCGCCAAGGGCAGGACGACGCTGATGACGAAGGTCTTGGGCAGGCCGGCGAAGTTGCGGGTACGCAGCGCGCGCACCAGCTCCATCGCCAGGCACAAGGCGCCCAGCAGTGGCAGCAGGTAGGCCGTGCCCGGCATTTTGCCGTCGACCAGCATGGCCAGGGTCAGGGCGCCGAACGCCACGAACTCACCCTGGGGAATGAAAATGACGCGCGTGACGGCGAAAACCAGCACCAGAGCCATGCCCAGGAGGGCATAGATAGCGCCGTTGACGACACCGTCTTGCAGCAGGATCAGCGCAATTGAGGAATCCATCTAACAACCTTATTGATTCTTGGTGTTCCGGCCCCGCCCGGAACACTGATACGACACACCGGCCGGAAAGGCCGGTGCGAAGCATTGCTCAGGCGCCGCAAGGCAAGCGCCAGCCACTGGCGCCCCCTTCGCGTTGCACATCCGTGGATCGGGCAATCCTGGGGAAATTACAGGTCGGGCTGATAGACCCACTTGCCGTTTTCGACCTTGACGATGACGCGCGAACGTTCGTCGAAGCCGGCGTGGTCGGTGGGCGACATATTGAACACGCCCTGCGACGCAGCCAGATTCTTCACGCCTTCCAGCGCGTCGCGCATGGCGGCGCGGAATTCCGGCGTGCCGGGCTTGGCGCCCGTCTTCAGCGCGACCGGCACCGCGGCCACGACCAATTGGCCGGCATCCCACATGTGGCCGCCGAACGTGTTGGTGGAGTTGGCGCCGTTGGCCTTTTCGTAGGTCTCGACGTAAGCCAGGGCCGACTTCTTGACCGGGTTCGAATCAGGCAATTGGGCGGCGACCAGCAGCGGACCAGCCGGCAGGTACATGCCGTTGCAGTCCTTGCCGCAGACGCGCAGCACGTCGTTGTTGGCGGCGCCGTGCGTTTGGTAGATGGTGCCGCCGTAGTTGCGGGCCTTCAATTCCTTTTGCGGCAGCGCCGACGGGGTGCCGGCGCCGGCGATCAGGATGGCGTCCGGCTTTGCGCCGACCAGCTTGAGCACCTGGCCCGTCACGCTGGTGTCGGTGCGGCTGTATTTTTCGATGGCGACGATTTCAATGCCCTTGGCCTTGGCGGCCTTTTGCATCACGTCCAGCCAGCCGTCGCCGTAGGCGTCGGCAAAGCCGATGAAGCCCAGGGTCTTGACCTTGGACTTGGCCATGGCGTCAGCCAGGGCGCCGGCCATCAGCGCGTCGTTCTGCGGGGTCTTGAAGACCCAGCGGCGCTTGTCGTCCACGGGTTCGACGATCTTGGCACTGGCGGCCACGCTGATCATCGGCACCTTGGCTTCGGCGGCCACGTCGACCATGGCCAGCGAGCCCGGCGTCACGGACGTGCCGATCAGCACATCGACCTTGTCGTCGGTGGCCAGCTTGCGCGAGTTCTTGACGGCTTGGGTGGTATCGGTGGCGTCGTCCAGGACGATCCATTCGATCTTCTGGCCTGCCACTTCCTTGGGCAGCAGCGCCACGGTGTTGCGTTCGGGGATACCCAGCGAGGCGGCCGGACCGGTGCTGGACACCGTTACGCCTACCTTGATCTGCGCGCTCGCCAGGAGCGGCACGGCCAAGGCGAAAGCGGCAGCCGCCGCGGACAAGCCGAAGTGCTTGCGCATATTTTTGTCTCCTGTGGTGGCTCTTATGTGCCTCGATTGAGGCGAAGCGAGCCTAGTTAAAGTTATACAGAAAAAAATATTATAGGGTTAAAACAGTATCAGATGATGCCGCGCAACTACGGTAAATCCCTGATGTGCTGCGGAAACATCGATTCAGCAAACGCATTCGTTAATGGCGAACTTGTACTAGAAAAACTTTCGGCGCGTCAGTTGGGGGATTCCCTTGGAAATCTCAGCATGCCCCAAAGCGCGCGGGCGCCGGGTTACGGTGCTGTCACCCCCGAGCGGCGGCCAAGAACCAACGCCTAACCGCTAACCGCCAACGGCTGAAGACTAACGGCCCAGCATCGGCCAGACCCGTTCCACCCGTGACGCCACCCACGCCGCAATCACGGCTTTGATGAGATCGCCCGGCAGGAACACCGCCACCGCCACCGCCGCCTTGGGCAAGCCCATCTTGGTGACGGACGCCAGCCACGGCACTCCGAAGGCATACACGACCAAGATGCCGCCCACCACGCAGGCGACCACATAGCCGCCCAGCTTTGCCCAGTCCTGGGTTGCGCGCGCCGCCAGCATGCGCGCCAGCCAGCCAGTCACCAACGCGCCCACCACCAGGCCCACCAGGAAACCGCCCGTCGGCCCCAGGAACGCGCCCAGGCCACCGCGCCCACCAGGCAGCACCGGCAGCCCGATTGCCGCCAGACCCAGATAGAGCAGGCAAGCCAGCGCCCCACGCACCGGGCCCAGCATGGCGCCGGCCAGCATGGCTCCCAGCGTCTGCAAGGTGATCGGCACCGGAATGCCCGGCAAGGGGATGGGCGGAATCAGGCTCAGGACGACGATCAGCGCCGCGAACAGCGCGATCAGCACGGTGTTGTGGGATTTCATGGGTTCACCTTTATGGAATCTATACAGCGTGGAATCGCTACGGCGCGTGGGCAGCTCAGAGACTACGCGCATCGATGGCTTCCGCCACTTCCTGGGCGCGCTTCAAGGTCAGCACGATCAGCGGCACAATCAACGCCACTGGATGGGCCCCCAGGCCGCGCGCGGCCTGGGCTTCGCGGATCTCGTGAAAGTTGCGCCAGATTTCGGGTACGAAACGCAAGGCCAGCGCCAGAGCCAGGGCCACCTTGCCGGCGTCAACCAGCCCGATGCGCTCCAGCGGCATCAAGGCGCGTTCGCAGACGGCGATCAGGTCCGACGTGCGGGTCGCCAGCGTCACCGCCAGCGCCAACCCCACCATCGCCCCCACGCGCAGCACCACCGCCAGGGCCTCGACCCAGCCTTGAAACACGCCCGTGAACACGCCCACCGCCAGCAACACCCACAACAGCCCGCGCACCTGGCGCCAGACGGCAGCCGCCGAGACGCCGGTCGACCACACCAGCAGGGCCGCCGCCGCGAACGCCGCGCCCAGCCAACGGGGGTCGCGCAGCAAGAACAGCCCCGCCCCCGCCGCCACCAGCGCGGCAAGCTTCAGCCAGGCAGGGAGCCGGTGGAGCGCCGAGCGGCCGGCAACGTAAAGCGGTTCGATCATGCGCAGTGTTCCCGGTACCAGCGCAAGGCCGCGGCGGGGGTGTCGTCAGCGGCGATCGTGCCGTCGCGCACCACCAGCACCCGGTCAAAATCTTCCAGTAATTCCAGATCGTGGCTGACGACAATGGCGTCGTGGGGCAGCGCGGCGATGGCATGGCGGACCCGGTTGCGGTTGCGCAGGTCCAATTGCGTGGTCGGTTCGTCAAAGACGACCAGCGCCGGCTCCATGACCAGCACCGCCGCCAGCGCCACCAGTTGACGTTCGCCGCCCGACAGCGTGTGGCTGCTGCGATCGGCCAGGTGGCCCACGCCCAGCGCGTTCAATTGGCTGTCGATGCGTGATTCGCGCCGCGCCTTGTCCGGTTCCAGGCGCTTCAGGCCAAACGCCAGATCTTCGCGCACGATCGGAAACACGATCTGGTTTTCAGGGTTCTGGAATACAAAGCCCACACGCCGGCGCACGGCCTTCAAGTCGTGGCGGGTATCCAGGCCGTCCACCCGCACGCTGCCCGCCGAAGGCACCACCAGGCCATTGACCAGGCGCGCCAGCGTGCTCTTGCCCGCGCCGTTGGGCCCGACAATACCGATGCGGCGTTCGGCCAGGGTTACGCTCACCCCGCGCAACACTTCCGCCTGGGGCGTCGTCACTACCGCCTGGTCAAACTCGATTAACATGGGGCGGGATTATGCCCGAACCATTTCGGGCATCGGGACTCCAAGAGCTCATATGGAAAAAGTACGCAAATCCGACGCCGAATGGCGCGCACAACTTTCCCCCGAAGAATACGTGGTCACCCGTCAAAAAGGTACCGAGCGCGCATTCACCGGCCGTTACTGGGATACGACCACCCCGGGCATCTACCGTTGCGTCGGCTGTGGCACGGCGCTCTTCGCATCCGACACTAAATTCGACGCCGGCTGTGGCTGGCCCAGCTACTTCCAGGCGCTGGACCCCGAACTGGTGCGCGAAGAGCGCGACACAACCCACGGCATGGTCCGCACCGAAGTACTGTGCAACGTCTGCGATTCGCATCTGGGCCACGTCTTCCCCGACGGCCCGCCGCCCACCGGGCTGCGCTATTGCATCAATTCCCTGTCGATGACGTTTGAACCCATAGAAGACTGAATGAAGAAGTTTCTGTTCGACCTGTTCCCGCTGTTCCTGTTCTTCATCGCCTATCGGTACACGGATATCTTCACCGCCACGGCCGTCGCAATGGCTGCGGCCGTGTTACAGATTGTTTGGTTGAAGGTAACCGGCCGCCCCACCGAAGCCATGCATTGGGTGAACCTGACCGTCATCCTGGTCTTCGGCGGCGCCACCATCTGGCTGCACAGCGATGTGTTCATCAAGTGGAAGCCCACGGTGCTGTACTGGCTGTTCGGCGGTGCGCTGGTGATCGCTCGCCTGATGTTCGGCCGCAACCTGATTCGCCGCCTGATGGAAAAGCAGATTCAACTGCCTGATGCAGCCTGGGACAAGCTCAACCTGATCTGGGCAGCGTTCTTCGTGGTGGCTGGCGCGCTGAACCTGTATGTGGCGTTCTCGGGCCATTTCACCGAGTCGCAATGGGTCAGCTTCAAGGCCTTTGGCCTGATGGGTCTGATGATCGTCTTCGTGATCGGGCAATCGGTCTGGCTGGGCAAGCACATCCAGACCGACGAAAACGCCGGCTCGGATACCCCGCCGAGCAAGCCCTGATTCGCCACACGACCGCAGACGATCCACTCAAACGGTCCAACCAAACGGGTCCAATAATGGACGCGCCCGCCAAGCGTGCGCGCCGGAACTTTCATATTGCCGCCATGTCAGAAACCACCGACCGCATCACCCTGATCCGGGAGCGCCTGGCCGCCCTGGATCCCGTAACACTGGACATCCTGGACGACTCGCATTTGCATGCCGGCCACGAAGGCAGTAAAAACGGCGCCGGCCACTATCGCGTGCACATCGTAGCGCCTTGCTTCACGGGGCTCTCCGCCGTAGCGCGACATAGGCTGGTGTATCATCATTTGCAAGATTTGATCCCCTATCCGATTCATGCGCTTGCGCTAGATGCCCAGGCTCCCAAATAGAAAGTAAAAGGATATTCATGAAACGCATCGTCATGCTGGCTGCGGCCTGCGTCATCGCCGTGCCTGCTTTCGCGCAGAACGTGGCCACCGTTAACGGCAAGGCCATTCCGCAAAAGAATTTGGATCAATTCGTCAAGCTGCTGGTCAGCCAGGGCGCGACCGACTCGCCGCAACTGCGCGAACAGGTCAAGCAAGAAATGATCAACCGCCAGATCTTCGTGCAAGCCGCCGAATCCAGCGGCATTGCCAAGCAAGCCGACGTTCAGACCGAAATCGAACTGGCCCGCCAAGGCATCCTGGTTCGCGCCCTGATGGCTGACTACCTGGCCAAGCACCCGGTGTCGGACGCCAAGGTCACTGCTGAATACGACAAGATCAAGCAGGAACAAGCCGGCAAGATGGAATACAAGGTCCGCCACATCCTCGTTGAAGACGAGAAGACGGCCAATGACCTGCTGGCCCAGATCAAGAGCAACAAGAACAAGTTCGACGACCTGGCCAAGAAGAACTCGAAAGACCCCGGCAGCGCCGAAAAGGGTGGCGACCTGGGTTGGGCTCCCCCGACCAACTACGTCCAGCCGTTCGCGCAAGCCGTGACCCAACTGAAGAAGGGCGAACTGGTCGACAAGCCGGTCCAGACCCAGTTTGGCTGGCACATCATCAAGGTTGACGACACCCGCCCGGTGGAATTCCCGCCGCTGGACCAAGTGCGTCCGCAACTGGAAGAAATGCTGCGCCAGCAAACCCTGGCCGACTACCAGAAGCAACTGCGCGACAAGGCCAAGATCCAGTAAGCCTGCGTCAGACCCGAAACTGCCCGCCGATGCGGGCAGTTTTTTTTTACCCTTGCGAATCGTGCGTCCAAGCCAAAAAAAAGCTGCGCGCCCAGGGGCGTGCAGCTTTTTTGTTTTGCGTGTTGATTGACTGCCGCCAGAGGATCACCCCGGCTAGGACATGCCCAGCAAGTCTTTCAACGCATCTTCGTCCAGCACGGTCACGCCCAGCTCCTGCGCCTTCGTGAGCTTGCTGCCCGCCTCCACGCCTGCCACCAGATACGCGGTTTTCTTGGACACCGACCCGCTGACTTTGCCGCCCGCCGCCTGAATGTGCATCGACGCTTCTTCGCGCGTCCAGTTGGGCAAGGTGCCGGTCAGCACAAAGGTCTTGCCCGCCAGCGTCGTGCTTTGCGGCACGGCTTCGGCCACGGGGTTGACCCCCTGCGCCTTCAATTGCTCGATGACGTCGCGGTTGTGCTGCTCGGCGAAGAAGCGGCGGATGGACGCCGCCACCACCGGGCCCACGTCCGGCACGGACGACAGTGCGTCTTCATCGGCGTCCATGATGGCGTCGATACTGCCGAAATGCCGGGCAACATCGCGCGCGGTGGTTTCCCCAACATGGCGGATGCCCAGCGCGAACAGCAAGCGGTTCAGGCTGGGTTCGCGCGCCTTGTCGATGGCAGCCACCAGGTTGTCGGCGGACTTCTGGCCCATGCGGTCCAGGCCTACGAGCTCCAGCGGGCGCAGGCTGTACAAGTCGGCCAAGGTCTTGACCCGGCCGCTGTCCACCAACTGGTCCACCAGCTTTTCACCCAGGCCTTCGATGTCCAGCGCCTTGCGGCTGGCCGCGTGCCACAAGGTCTGCTTGCGCTGGGCACCGCAGAACAGGCCGCCCGTGCAGCGCGCAATGGTCTCGTCTTCAAGCCGTTCGATGGCCGAGCCACACACCGGGCAGGCCGTGGGCATGACGAATTCCTGTGCGTCGTCGGGCCGCTTTTCGAGCACCGGGCCCAGCACTTCAGGGATGACGTCGCCGGCCCGGCGCACGATGACCGTATCGCCCTTGCGCACGTCCTTGCGGCGGATTTCGTCTTCGTTATGCAGCGTGGCGTTGGTGACGGTGACGCCGCCCACGAATACGGGTTTCAGGCGCGCCACCGGGGTGATGGCACCGGTGCGGCCTACCTGGACTTCGATGTCCAGCAGCGTCGTGGTGGCTTCCTCGGCGGCGAACTTATGGGCCAGGGCGAAGCGCGGTGCGCGCGCCACAAAGCCCAGCACCTTCTGCGCCGGCAGCGAATCCACCTTGTAGACCACGCCGTCGATGTCGTAGGGCAAGCTGGCGCGCATCGCGCCCACCTGGGCGTAGAACGCCATCAAGCCTTCGGCGCCCGTGGCACGGTGGTTGTGCTTCAGGTTGACGGGCAGGCCCAAGGAGTGCAGCCAAGCGAGCATGGCGCCATGCGAATCTTCAGGCAGTTGCGACGCCTGGCCGACGCCCGCTGTTGCCTCGTCGAACAAGCCGCTTTGCTTGCCGGGCAGGCCCTGCACCTCGCCCCATCCATAGGCGAAAAAGCGCAGCGGGCGCTTGGCTGTGATACGAGGGTCCAGCTGGCGCAGGCTGCCGGCCGCGGCATTGCGCGGATTGACGAAGACTTTCTCGTCACGCTTGGCCTGGGCCAGGTTCAATTTTTCGAAGTCGGCGCGATTCATCAGCACTTCGCCGCGCACTTCCAGCACCTTCGGGGCCGCGCCCTGTAGCTGCAACGGAATCGCCTTGATCGTGCGGATATTGGAGGTGACGTCTTCACCGGCTTGGCCGTCGCCGCGCGTGGCGGCCTGAACCAGCCGGCCGTCTTCGTAGCGCAAGCTGATCGCCAGCCCGTCGAGCTTAAGTTCGCAGAAATAATCGGCCTGCTGCGCCGGGCCCAGCAGGCCCGCGCCGCGCAAGGTATCCGTCACGCGGCGGTCGAACGCCACGACTTCCTCTTCGTCGAATGCGTTATTCAGCGATAGCATCGGCACGGCATGACGCACGCTGCCAAAGGCAGAGACGGGCGCGGCACCCACGCGCTGCGTGGGCGACTCCGGCGTGACAAGTTCAGGGTGCTCGGCCTCAAGGGCTTCAAGCTGCCGCATCAGCCCGTCGTATTCGGCATCCGAAATCGAGGGCTCGTCATAGACGTAGTAGCGGACGTTGTGCTGTTCAAGCTCGGCGCGTAGCCGTGCCGCGGTTTCCGCGGGGTTGACCTCACCAGACACGCCGCTCATTTACGCAAACACCCGTTGAGCACGCTCGCTTCCGGCGGGCAGGCCCGCCTGTTCAAGCTGTTCGAACAACACTTGCAGGCGTTCGTCGATAACGGTTTCCGACCCCTCGGCCAGCGGCTTGCCTTGGTCATCAACCAGTTCCGCGCGCAGGCGGGCGGCCAGGTCGCGGCCCACGTCCACCATGCGGCCAAACGCGCGCGTGTCGGCGGGTGCGCAGGGCACGTCCAGCAACAGGTAGAGGCGTTCCACGCCCCCCATACCCGCATCGAAGGCGGCGCCGTCGGCGCGCGACAAGGTGAAGCGGGTGACGCCGTTTTCAGCGGGCCAGGCAAGACGGTTGCCGTCGGCCAGGAACCCGGTATCGCGGGCAACGGCAAGCACTTCCGCCGCCGGCTGGGCCGTGCCCAGCAACAAGGTCAACCCCACTTGGGTGTCCAGCGCGGCGCAGGTGTCGTCAAGGCGCGCGCCCTGCTCCAACACGGCTTGCTGGTCCGGCCCTTCGATGGTGGCGTCGAATCGTTCGGCCATGTCTTGCGCACGCGCCCATGCCTGCGACCATTCGATGGCGGTCAGCGGGCCGCTGCGGTTGGCCAGCAATACAGCCAATTGCATTGATGCGTAGGACTCGCCGGCATGCACGCGCGCACGGTGGCGGCGCTGGTCGGTTTCGGCAAACACGCGCATGGGCTTGCGGCCCACGTGACGCAGGCTTTGCATATAGGGAAGCAGGTCGGCGCCGCGCACGGGCTCGGCGAAGTTGATTTCAATGACCACTTCGCAGGCGGGATCGGGTTCTTCGGCGTCGTCGGCGTCGCTGCCCGCGTCCACCGGAGCCGGTTGGCCCGGCTGCGCACGCGGCGCATCCCCGCCCATTCCGGGTTCGCGGCGGCTTGCACCGGCCGTGGCCGACGTGGCGCCAGCTGCGGCGCCCGCGCCCAGCAGCGGATCCTGTTCAGACGTGGGGAAATGGCTTTGCATCTTGCGCCGGACGCGCCGGTCCTGCCACCAGTTGAATCCCAACACCAGCAGTATCAGCAAGACGCCCAGGGCAATCAGCCCGATCTGCAAATCACTCATGTGTACATCCCGCGCCACGAGGCGGCGCCATTCTAAATAGAGGGTTTATGCCGCTTCGGAGGCCATCATTTGCACGGCCGAATCTATGTCTACCGCAACGATACGCGAAACCCCTTGCTCTTGCATGGTTACGCCGATCAGTTGCTTGGCCATCTGCATGGCGATCTTGTTGTGCGAAATGAATAGGAATTGGGTTTGTTCGCTCATGTTGGCGACCAGGTTCGCATAGCGTTCCGTATTGGCGTCGTCCAACGGCGCGTCCACCTCATCCAGCAGGCAGAACGGCGCCGGGTTCAGTTTGAACAGCGCGAACACCAGCGCGGTCGCGGTCAGCGCTTTTTCGCCGCCGGAAAGCAGGTGGATCGTGCTGTTGCGCTTGCCGGGCGGCTGGGCCATCACCTGCACGCCCGCGTCGAGAATTTCTTCTCCGGTCATGCTGAGCTTGGCCTCGCCCCCGCCGAAGAGCTTGGGGAAGAGCTCGCCGAAGTGGCCGTTCACGATGTTGAACGTCTCTTGCAGCAGCTCGCGCGTTTCGCGGTCGATCTTGCGGATGGCGTCTTCCAGGGTCTCGATGGCGGTCATCAAGTCCTGGTGTTGCGAATCCAGGAAGCCCTTGCGTTCGCGCGAGGTATTCAGTTCGTCCAAGGCCGCCAGGTTGACCGAGCCCAACGATTCGATCTGGCGCGAGATCCGCCCCACTTCCTGTTGCAGCCAACTGGCGCGACGCCATTCGTCGGGCTGGTTGGCCAGGTCTTGCGCCAGCGCCTCGCGGTCGACTTCGCGCGCGTTCAGTTGTTCGGTGAACTGCTCTTCGGCCAGACGGGCAGCCTGTTCCTGCAATTGCAATTCCATGATGCGCGCGCGGCGCGGTTCCAGCGTCTGTTCCTGCTGCTGGCGGTCTTCGTCGGCACCGCGCAGCAAGGCGGCCAGGTTTTCCATTTCCTGGCGCGCGCGCGACAGCGCTTCCTCGCGTTCGGCGCGGGCTTCCAGGGCGTCCTGCAAACCGGCTTGCGAGGCGGAAGCGTCCAGCTCGACCAGATCGCCCATCAGTTGTTCCAGTTCCACCGCGCCACGCTGGCTTTGGTCGGCGGCCAACTGCTGATTGCGTTGCAGGTCGGTGATGCGGACCTGGATGCCGCGTTCGGCGAATTCGGCTTCCTGGGCGGCGCGCTCCAGCTCGCGCAAGCGCGTGCGGGCGGCTTCGGCCTGGGCGGCCAGGGTTTCGCCGTCGATCTCGGCATCGGCAAAGCGCGACTGGTGCTCGGCGAGTTCCTCGTCCAGCGTCTCGAAGCGGGCTTCGGCTTCTTCGCGGGTGGCGCGCAGGTCTTCTTCCTGGACCTTGATTTCTTCCAGGTCCTGGCGCAGGCGCGACGCGCGTTCGCCGGATTGTTCAGCCTGCTGCTGCAACCGCGAGTGTTCCAGCTGGATGTCGTGAACGCGGCGCGTGACCTCGGCCACGCGCGTGCGCGCCGGGGCGATGGCTTGCGTGACCTGCTGCCAGCCCGCCTCGGCGCGGGCGACTGCCGCGCGCGCCTGGTCCGCGATCAACTGCTGGGCCTTGATCTCGCGTTGCAGGTTTTCGATTTCCTGCTGGCGGGCCAACAGGCCGGCCTGTTCGGAATCGGGCGCGTAAAAGCGGACGCTGTGCGCGTCGATCAGATGGCCGGCCTTGACCACGCAGGCGCTGCCGGCGGGCAAGGTCGCCCGCATGGCCAAGGCCTGCGTGACGTCGGTAGCGGTGTAGACGCCCGCCAGCCACTCGTTGAGCAGCGTGCGCAGGTCGGGGTCCGTGATGCGCAGCAGGCTGGCCAACGAGGTAAGGCCGGCGGGCGCGGGCGGCACGGGGGCCGCGACGGGCAATTGGTAAAAGGCCAGCCGGGCGGGCGGCGCGTCTTCGGCGAAGGCGCGGGCCCAATCCAGGTTGCGCACCTCCATCGAGGCCATGCGCTCGCGCAGCGCGGATTCCAGGGCGGTTTCCCAACCCGGCTCCACATGCAGCTTCTGCCACAGGCGCGACAGCCCGGCGAGCTCGTGCTTGGCCAGCCAGGGTTCCAGGGCGCCCTGCTTTTGTACGTCTTCCTGCAACTTCACCAAGGCCGACAGACGGGCCTCAAGGCGAGCCAGGTTCTGCGCGTCGGTCTGCGCGGCCGCCTGGGCGCGGCTGCGCTCGGCATCCGCTTCCGGCACGCGGCCTTCCAGCGTGGCCAGTTCTTCCTGGGCTTCTTGCAGTTGGTCTTCGCCCGCCAGGCGGTCGCCCGCCAGTTGTTCCAGGCGGATGGGATCCGGGGCGTGCAGCTCACGCAGTTCCTGCTGCAAGCGTTCGCGGCGCTGCTCCAGCACCTGCATCTGGCGATCGGCGTCGCGCTGGGTCTGGGCGACCAGCGCCAGGTTCTGTTCAACGCGGGCCAGGGCGGCGCGCATCTCGTCGCGTCCGGACGCGGCTTCGCGCACGCGCTGTTCAACCGAGGGCAAGCCGGCCTGGGCGTCTTCCGCGGCCGCGCGCGCCTCTTCGGTGCGGGCGGCGGCGGCGGCCAGGTCGTCTTCGGCCTGGGCGATTTGTTCAGTGCAATGCTCGCGCTGGCTGGTCCATTCCGCGATCTGCTGCTGAAGCTGGTCGCGGCGTGACTGCAAGCGGTTGCGGGAATCCACCACATGGCGGATTTCGGCTTCCAGGCGGCTGACCTGGGCGTTGGCTTCGTACAGCGCGCCCTGCGCGGTATGTACCGCGTCGCTGGCCGCATAGTGGGCCTGGCGGCGGGATTCCAACGCGGCCTCGCCCGCCCGCAGGCCGGCAATGGCGGCTTCGAGCTCGTTCTGGGCCTGCGCCATTTCCTGGGCCTTCTTGGCGCGCTCTTCGCGCGCCCCGGTTTCCTTCAGGAACCACAGGGAATGCTGCTTCTTTTCGCCGTCGGCCTGCAGCTCGCGGTAACGCGTGGCGACTTCGGCCTGGGCCTCCAGCTTTTCAAGCTGGCTATTGAGTTCGCGCAGGATGTCTTCGACACGGGTCAGGTTCTCGCGCGTGTCGGACAGGCGGTTTTCGGTCTCGCGGCGGCGTTCCTTGTAGCGCGACACACCGGCCGCTTCTTCCAGGAATACCCGCAGTTCTTCAGGGCGCGCCTCGATCAGGCGGTTGATCATGCCCTGCCCGATGATGGCGTAGCCGCGCGCGCCCAGGCCGGTGCCCAGGAAGATGTCGTGGATGTCGCGGCGCCGAACCTGCTGGTTATTGACGAAATAGCTGCTGGTGCCGTCCCGGGTCAGGACCCGCCGCACGGCGATTTCGGCGTAGGTGCTCCACTGGCCGGCGGCGCGCCCCTCGCTGTTGTCGAACACCATTTCCACCGAGGCCCGGGCGGCGGGCTTGCGGTTGCCCGAGCCGTTGAAAATGACGTCCTGCATGGACTCGCCGCGCAGTTCCGAGGCCTTGGCCTCGCCCAGCACCCAGCGGACGGCGTCGATGATGTTCGACTTTCCGCAGCCGTTCGGACCCACCACGCCGACCAGTTGGCTGGGCACGGGAATCACGGTGGGATCGACGAAGGACTTGAAGCCGGCGAGTTTTAGCTGAGTAAGACGCACAGTACGATGACGACGGGGTGGGTTGACGAAAGGCGTTAACGGACCTGCCGCACAGATTGCAAACCGGCCCAAGAAGGGCCGGCTCACATATGGGTCGTATGATACCGCAGGCAGTCCCCGGCCAAACGTCAGCAACGGTCAACTCGCGGGCAAACGCTCAATGGCTGGCGGCAAGGCACCGGCTATACTCCCTGACACTTTTTGGCACGACACATAATTTTCACGCGGACTGGCCGGGCGCTGGCCAAAGAACGGGGACATTCTTGAAACGTGGTTTCTATCTGGTCATGGCCGCGCAGGCCTTCTCGTCATTGGCGGACAATGCGCTGTTCATCGCAGCCATCGCCTTGATACAGGAGCTGCACGGCCCCGACTGGTTGGCGCCGATGATGAAATGGTCTTTCGCGCTGGCCTATGTGGTCCTGGCGGCCTTTGTCGGCGCCCTGGCGGACTCCTTTCCAAAGGGCCGCGTCATGTTCTCCACGAACGCCTTGAAAGTGGCCGGCTGCCTGCTGATGTTCTCGTACGCCAGCATCGGCGTCGCCCCCGAATACCAAACCTATCTGGTGTGCGCGGCCTATGCGGTCGTGGGCATCGGCGCCGCGGCGTATTCCCCCGCCAAGTACGGCATCGTCACCGAAATGCTGCCCCCGCACATGCTGGTCAAGGGCAATAGCTGGATCGAGGGCCTGACCGTCTTCTCCATCATCCTGGGCACGGTGCTGGGTGGCTTGCTCATCTCGTCCTCGGTATCCACCGCGCTGCTCAGCCATTCGTTCATCGGCAGCCTGGTGCACACGCCGGCCGAAGCCGCCATCCTGGTGATCGCCTTTGTGTATCTGCTGGCAGCGCTTTGCAATCTGTTGATTCCGCGCACGCATGTGCGCTATCCGCCGCAGCAAAAAAACCCCGTTCGGCTGATGCGCACCTTCTGGGGCTACGTCCGCGTGCTCTGGAAAGACAAGCTGGGGCAGATCTCGCTGGCTGTCACCACGCTGTTCTGGGGCGCGGGCGCAACGCTGCAGCTCATCGTCATCGAATGGGGCCGCAGCCACCTGGGCTATCAGTTGGACAAGGCGTCGATGCTGATGGGCGTGGCCGCGCTGGGCACGGTGGTGGGTTCCATCCTGGCCGGTCGAATCCCGTTGCGCCGCGCGCTGAGCGTATTGCCGGTGGGCGCCGCCATGGGGCTGGTCGTGCTGCTGATGCCGCTGGTCTATTCGCCCTGGAGCGTCTACCTGCTGCTGCTCCTCACCGGAGGGCTGGCCGGCTTCTTCGTGGTGCCGATGAACGCTCTGCTGCAGCATCGCGGCCACGTGCTGCTGTCGGCGGGCCATTCCATTGCCGTGCAGAATTTCAACGAACAGCTCAACATTCTGTTGATGGTGGCGATGTACACGCTGCTGCTGTGGCTGCAATTGCCCATCAACATCATCATCGTCATCTTCGGCACCGTCGTCGCGGTCCTGATGGTGGTGTTCATGCGCTGGAGCAAGCGCAATTTGCAGGCAGACCCCGAATTGCACGATCAGATTGGCCAGGAAGGCCACGGGCGCGCGCTGGACTCCACGCACTAAGCGATTGATCTGCAAGAAAAAACCGCGGGATGTGAACCATCCCCCGGTTTTTTTTCGCCCTTGCTCCGCCCCGGTCTCAGACCATTTGGGACGCCAGCTTCAGGTCTTGCCAGGCACGCGCCTTTTCAGACGGGCTGCGCAGCAGGTAGGCCGGGTGATAGCTGACGATAAGCGGGATCTCGCCGTCGTCCGTCTTCAACTGATGCACACGGCCGCGCAGGCTGCCGATCGTGACGTCCGTGCCCAGCAGCGTCTGCGCCGCGAAACGGCCCAGCACCAGGATGCGTTCGGGTTTGAGCAAGGCAATCTGCCGCATCAGATAGGGGCTGCACGACGCAATTTCCTCGGGCTTGGGATTGCGGTTGCCCGGCGGACGGCACTTGATCACGTTGGTGATGAAGACATCGGTGTCGCGGCTCATGCCCACGGCGGCCAGCATGGCGTCCAGCAACTGCCCGGATCGACCCACAAAGGGGTGGCCCTGACGGTCCTCTTGCTCGCCAGGCGCTTCGCCGACGACCAGCCAGCGGGTAGGCGTTGCCCCCTGGCCAAACACCGCGTGGCGGCGCCCCTGGCACAGGCCACAAGCCGTGCATGCCACGACCTGCTCGCGCAATTCGTCCAGGGTGGCGTTCTTGACGGCCTCGGCCACCGGAACACGCGGCGCTTCGACGGCTTCGTCCTCCACGGTCTTGGGGACCGGGCGCGGTGGTGGCCCGCTGCGGTTCAGGATGGATGCCGGAATGGTCGGACGCCCGGTCGCCCGCCCCGTGGGAACGACGGCCTGCGCAGTCGGCTCAACAACAGCAACGGCGCCTGGCGCAGCGGCGGCGGCCTGCGTGTCATCAGCAGGCACGACTTCTTTCGCCACAACCACCGGCGCGGACGGCTGAACTGGCAAAACTTCTTTTAAAACAGGGGCTTGCGACGTGACGGCCGAGGCAATGTCAGCCACGGCAGAAGCAACCGGAGTCTTGGCAGCCGAAGTCGCGACGACGGGCGCCGGCCTTAACCACAGGCGTTCCATGCCGATTTCGCGCAGCCAGATCCGTTGCAGCGGGTTGACGCGCGGCGCCGTCGCGAGGGTCGGCAGGCTCATGCCGCCACCTCAGCCACGGCGGCAAAGCGCTTCTGCATGACCAGCGCATCTTCGCGCGCGCCCTGCTCGGCCGGGTAATACCCTCGACGCACGCCAATCTGCAGATAGCCATGGTGCTGGTAGAAACTGACCGCCGACGTATTGGACGGGCGCACCTCCAGCAACACGCCTTCCAGCCCGCGCTCGCGCGCTTGCTGCTCGCACCAGTCCAGCAAGATGCCGCCCAAGCCTTGGCGGTGCAGATGCCTGGACACGGCGATCACCAGCAGATGCGCCACGTCGGGCGCGAACATCAAAATGCAGAAAGCCGCTACCTTGCCCTCGCGCCGCAGCACCCAGGCGCCGTAGCCCGACGCGAGCGCGTCCGCGAAATTGCCGCGCGTCCAGGGAAATGCCTGTACCTGGGCTTCCAGGGCCACCACTTCATCCAGGTCGGCTTGCGTCAGTGGTTGCGGAATTTCGGGAGTTTGGGGGATTGCGGGGCTTTCGGGTGTTTGGGGAGCCTGCGACGCCAGCGTAGGCTGAGCCTTGGGGTTGCCGCCCTCGCCGCGCATGCGCTCGGCAGTGGTAAACGCGACCTTGTCTCGCACATACAGCGGCGCGGCGGCTTCGGGCGGCAGCGCTTCGCCGCGCAGCCAGCCCTGGCGCGCCAAGCGGGCCACGCTGGCTGCCTCCGGGCGCAACGCATCCGCGGCACGGCGCCACGCGGCGGGCGGATTCATGTCAGCGGCGTAGGCGTCCCAGGCATCGCCCGCCAGCAGCGGTTGCAGCGGCTGGCCCACCTGGACCGACCACTGGCTCAGATAGTGCGCCGTCCAGGGAACGACCTCGGCCGCCGCGATGAGCAGGGGGGCTTGCAGCACGTCCCAGCCGGCGTCTTCAGGCTCCGCGGCCTCCTGGCGGCGGTAGACGGCAAGATAAACCTCGTTCATGCGGGCATCCAGCGCGACAATGATGGCGTCTGCCGGCGTTGCCTGGGACACCTGGGCGGCGACCGCCTGGTGGGACACTACGGGCACTACGGGAATACCCAGCCCCAACCCCATTCCTTGGGCCACTCCGCAAGCCACGCGCAAGCCCGTAAAGCCGCCCGGCCCCTGCCCGAATGCCACGGCATGCAACGCGCCAGGGGCCAAACCGGACTCGGCCAGCAGCTCGCCCGCCATCGGCAAGAGCCGTTCCGCGTGCTCTTGAGACCCTTCGTGCTCGCGGGTCATGACCTCCAGGCGGCCATCGAGCACGCGCAAAAGGGCCACCCCACAACGGGACGAAGACGTTTCCAAAGCCAGCAGGTTTAGTTCCATAGATGCAGATTGTACGAAATACGGCGGCTTCGCCCCCGGTTGTAAGGGGGATTTCAACCATGGTTCGCAATGTGTAATATCTTGTGAACGCCCACTAGCCGCTGGTTCTTGTCACTGTTACATTTCCGGCCATGAATACGCAAAACACCACCCCCACCCGAAAAATCCTCGTCGTCGACGATGATCCGCGCTTGCGCGATTTGCTGCGCCGGTATTTGTCCGAGCAGCGATTCAACGTTTTCGTTGCCGAAGACGCCAAAGAGATGGGCAAACTCTGGCAACGCGAGCATTTTGATCTGCTCGTGCTGGATCTGATGCTGCCCGGCGAAGATGGCTTGTCCATCTGCCGCCGGCTGCGCGGTGGCCACGACAATACGCCCATCATCATGCTCACGGCCAAGGCGGAAGAAATCGACCGCATCGTGGGCCTGGAAATGGGCGCGGACGATTACCTGTCCAAACCGTTCAACCCCCGGGAACTGCTGGCACGGATCAACGCGATCCTGCGCCGCCGCGGCACCGAGGAGCATCCTGGCGCTCCCAGCCAGGAGAACGAATCCATCGCCTTCGGTCCCTACGTGCTGAACCTGTCCACCCGTACGCTTACGCGCAACGGGGAACAAGTGCCGATCACCACGGGTGAATTCTCGGTGCTCAAGGTGTTTGCGCGCCATCCGAAGATTCCCCTGTCCCGCGACAAGCTCATGGAACTGGCGCGCGGCCGCGAATACGAAGCTTTCGATCGCAGCCTTGACGTTCAGATCTCGCGCCTGCGCAAGCTGATCGAGCCCAATCCGTCCAAGCCCGTGTTCATCCAGACCGTTTGGGGTCTTGGATACGTGTTTGTGCCGGACGGTGGTAGCTGACCGAGTCGCCCGCCCTGGGCAGGAGCGCAGCCTCGTGCCCCGCTTGCGCAGAACCTTCAGGAACCTGACTTCACGTTTGCGGCTCGGCTTGTTCGGCCGCACGTTCCTGCTGCTCGCAGCGCTGATGCTGGTCAGCCTGGGCGCGTGGCTACAAGTATTTTTCAGCATGGAGCTGGGACCGCGTGCCAATCAAATGGCGCAGCGGGTGATCACGGCCGTCAATATCACGCGCACGGCGCTGATCTACTCGCAGAACGGCGAACGCAGCAAGCTCCTGCTTGACCTGGCCACCAACGAAGGCATTCAGGTCTATCCGCGCGAAGTCACCGACTTTGCCGAAGCCCTTCCCGACGACGATTACTGGCAGCGGGTAGCGCAGCACATCCGCACGCGCTTCGGCCCGGAAACCCAGATCGCGTGGGGGGTGAACCAGGTACCCGGCTTCTGGGTCAGCTTCCAGATTGAAAAAGACCTGTACTGGCTGGTGTTCGAGCGAGAGCAGATCGGGCTGACCGGCGGGATCGAATGGCTGGGATGGGGCGCCACGGCGTTGCTGCTTTCCCTTGTCGGCGCGGCGGTCAGCGTGGGGTTCGTGAACCGGCCCTTGTCGCGGCTCGCGCGCGCGGCCCAAGTGCTGTCGCGCGGTGAAACGCCTGCCGCCTTGCCGGAGCAAGGCCCCCTGGAAATCCGCGACTTGAACGCCTCGTTCAACCGGATGGCCAAGGACTTGCGGCAAGCCGAGGCCGATCGCGAGCTGATGCTGGCGGGGATCTCCCACGACTTGCGGACACCGCTTGCGCGCATGCGGCTGGAAATCGAACTCAGCGGCGTGTCGGAAGACGCGCGGCAGGCCATTGACGAAGACCTGGGCCAGATCGATCACAGTATCGGGCAACTGATGGAATACGCGCGGCCGGCGGGCTCGCTGCCGCAGTTGGCGACGGACATCTCGGCCGTGCTGGCCGAACTGTACGAACGCGAGCGCAGCCACACCGCGTCGCTGGGCGGCGAACTTGAAGCCTCGCTGGAACCCGGGCTGCGCGCCCGGATCACGGCGCTGGATTTGAAGCGCGTGGTCAGCAACCTGATCGAGAACGCCCGCCGCTATGGCCGGTCCACCGACGGCATGGCCCATCTTGTCATGACGCTGCAAGCCGAAGGCGGCATGATCGTGATCGAAGTCTGCGACCGTGGCCCGGGCATCGCCCCCGAAGATGTCGACCGACTGCTGCGACCCTTCTCGCGCGGCGAGGCGGCTCGCACCGGCGTAAGCGGCGCGGGGCTGGGGCTGGCCATCGTCGAACGCCTGCTCAAGCACGTTGGCGGCTCGCTGCGGATGCTGCCGCGCGAGGGCGGTGGACTGACCGCGCGGATAGAGTTGCCCAAAGCCAAGTTTAGGAATTATCAATTAGACAACGATAATCCATAGCGTAGAATTTATGGTTTGAGGCACTGCCTTATCTCCACCAACAACTACTGGGAGTAAACATGAAAACTGTTGGCGACAAACTCGAGCCCTTCAAGGTCACCGGCGTCAAGCCCGGCTTCAACCAGCACGAAGAAAATGGCGTGTCGGCGTTTGAAGACATCACCGAAAGCTCGTTCCCCGGCAAGTGGAAGGTGATCTACTTCTACCCGAAAGACTTCACGTTTGTGTGCCCGACCGAAATCGTCGGCTTCAACAAGCTGGCCAAGGATTTCGAAGACCGCGACGCCGTCCTGCTGGGCGGCTCCACCGACAACGAATTCGTCAAGCTGGCATGGCGCCGTGAGCATCCGGACCTGAACAAGCTGGGCCACTACCAATTCGGCGACACCACCGGTGCCCTGATCGACCAACTGGGCGTCCGCGAAAAGGGTGCTGGCGTTGCGCTGCGCGCCACGTTCATCGTTGATCCGGACAACACGATCCAGCACGTTTCGGTGAACAACCTGAACGTCGGCCGTAACCCGGAAGAAGTTCTGCGTCTGCTCGACGGTCTGCAAACCGACGAACTGTGCCCGTGCAACCGTACGGTTGGCGGCGCCACGCTGTAATTTCCAGCCCGGCCCGGGGCCTGCTTGCAGGCTCCTCGCTGGGCTTTCATTGCTCTAGATTATAGGTAAAAACTATGGAATTTCTTACCACCATTAAGGAACAGCTCCCGGATTGGGCCAAGGATATCCGCCTGAATCTGGACGCCGTGATTGCCCGTTCGACCCTGGCGCCGGAAGACGCCGTGGGCGCCGCCCTGTCGGCCGCCTATGCCGCCCGCAGCCCGGTACTGGTCGAAGCCTTCAAAAGCGGCCTGTCGGAAGGCGACGCCAACGCCGCGCTGACCGCGTCCGCGCTGATGGGCATGAACAACACCTGGTATCCCTATGTGGAAATGACCGGTGACGCCAACCTGAAGAGCCTGCCCGCCCAGTTGCGCATGAACGCCTACGCCACCCATGGCGGCGTCGAGAAAAAGCGCTTTGAACTGTTCGCGCTGGTCGCTTCGATCATTGGCAAGTGCCATTTCTGCGTGGCCTCGCACTATGAAAACCTGAAGAACGACGGCGTGTCGACGGAACAACTGCGCGACGCCGGCCGGATTGCCGCGGTCGTCAACGCCGCCGCCCTGGCGCTGGCCGCCCAAGGCAAGTAAGCCGGTCCGAAGAATCGCTCTGAAAGCCCGGCCTGAAAATTCGGGCTGAAAGCGAAAAAACCCGCCTGTGTAAAAACAGGCGGGCTTTTTATTGCTTGCCGCTCTCTGCCGGCAACCGCGGCTTAGTTCTGCGCCGGCTTCACCGGTGCCGTCGGCAAGCCATTGGCCACCCAGGCTTCCATGCCGCCCCGATACCAGTAGGCATCCCAGCCCAGCGTGCCAACACGCAAGGCCGCGTTGTACGACGTTCTGTCATTCATGCTGGCGCCCATCAGCACGATCGGCACGCCGCGATTGCCGCCCGCCTTCTTCAACAGCCAATCATCCAGCGCGCTTTGCAGGTGGTCCTTGACGCTGCCGTCCGAGCCCGCATCGGCCAGCGGATAGGCGATGGGCAGCGTATCGCGCAGCCCGCTGGTATCGACGATGACGATATTCTTGTTGTTCGTGATCAGCGGCACCAGGTCCTTGGTCGTGATGACCTTGGCGCGGTAATGCTGAATAGGCGTCGGGCCTTTATAAGGCGCCGTGAACAGCAAGGTGGTGGCAGGCACGCCGCTGTCTTTCAGTTCATCAAAGGCGCCGGTCGGCGCGGCTGCGCCCTGCCCTTGTCCCTGTCCCAGCCCTTGGCCTTGTCCAGCGGGCGCTTGCTGGCGAGGCGGCGGCGCCGAGCCATCCTTGGCGACCACTTCGCCGCCCACGGTGCCCATTTCAATGTCTGAAATCATCACCGCGATGTTCTCGATCAGCTCATAGCACATGGTGATCGAGCCTTCGCGCGGGCTGTACCAGGCATTCAGCTTGCCGCAGTCCTTGAAGACCACGTTCACGGCGCGCGGCAGCACATACGTCTTGCCCAACAGCTTGATGTTTTCGCTGATGGCGTCCGACAGATGCTTGGCGAACAGGTTGCCGATCTTGCGCGTGGACGGTTCAAACACCACATTCACCGGAGCCCCAGGCGCGTTGGCGGGCTGCAAGCCGTCCGGCGACCAGGTTCCCACGCGGGTGTGAGGCGCCAGGATCTTGCGCCAGGCGCGATTCTGCTTGTTGAATTCGTCGGTGCAACGCGCCTTGGTGCGATCTTCAAAGCCGGTCTGGCGCACGACGGATTCAAACACTTCGGGGTTGCCGCCGTACATGATGCACAGCATGTTGCGAAAGCGCTTCAGGTCGCCGGTGTGCTCGTCCTGCCATGCCGAGGGGGCCTGGCCCTTGCCCTCGGATAGCTTGCCGCTGTAGTACCACTGCAAGGCGGCGTAGGTCGCGGCTTCGCGGGCCATGCGGTCCACGTCCTTGTTTCCCGACGGGTACATGGTGGGTTCCACGATCTGCAGCGCCGCGTAGATATCCACCGCGTCTTCTTCCGCGCCGGTCGACGGCAATTCCAATTCGCCGATCAGGGCATGGCCGAATTCGTGCATGAAAATGCTCTTCATCAGGCCGATGTACACCGCGACGATACGTTCGGTGTCGCCGCCGAAACGGGGGTACGGACCCGCGCCCTGCAAGCCGGAATTATTGCTGCTTTGCGCGGGTGCCGACTGCGGCGGCGCGGCGGGCGGCTGCGGGTTCTGCGGATTGGCGCCCGTGCCGCCACCACGAGGAGGCAATCCGGCCCGAGGCGGCAGGCCGGCAGGCGGTGGATTTGCCGCGGCTTGCGGGGTGCCCTTATTGGTGGTGATGGCAAAGTCCGCAACGCCGAACGTGCCCACGTCGTACGCCATGATGCCGATGTCGCCGCCCAGCGCGGGCACATCGGCAACGTCCCCAATCTTCTGGCCATTCACGATAAAGCGTGCGGCGCCGGGCACTTCAACCACTTTGATGCGGTCCGAGCCGTCCAGCTTGGCCACATTGGGCACCGAGCCGAAGTCGCGGCGGTTTTGGCCTTCCAGACAGAAGAGCTGCGTATTCTTGTCAGCCGAAATCTCAAGCAGGCACAGGCTCTTGCGCGGACGGTTGTTCAGCACAACACCGATGGAAGCCTTGGGGTTTTGTGAACTGACGACCACATTGACGTCGGTAATGCGGCCGGCATCCGGCGCCGGGCCGACATTCACGTACAGCGTTTGCTCGCTGCCGGGCGTGCCCTTGTTCTGCAAGCTGAACCAGCCATCCTGCACCCCTGCCGTCCACCCCTGCAACAACTGCTGTCTGACCGTACCCGCCAGGGGCCCAAGCTGTTGTTCAAATTCGGCGTGCGCCGGAGCGCACACTGCACCAAGGACGAAAAGCAGGGCTGCGCCGCGTAAATGCATCCGAATATCTCATGTGATCAGATTTAGATAGCGCGCAGAATATTCCGAATCATATGGACCCGCTTATGCATTTGTTAAAGATGTATGCCAACGTAAATGGCAGGCCTGATCAGGCGTTCGCCCGGGCCAGCAGCGTGACGACCGTGGCCGCAATCCCCTCTTTTCGACCCAGGTAACCCAAGCCCTCGTTGGTCTTGGCCTTGATGTTCACGTCGGCCTCTGCCAGCCCGGTGTCGGCCGCGATGTTCTTCACCATGGCGGGCGCGTGCGGACCGATCTTGGGGGCCTGCGCATGCAGCGTCGCGTCGATGTTGACCGGCGTCCAGCCCGCGGCGCGCACGCGCGCCATTGCCTCGCGCAACAGCACGCGGCTGTCGGCGCCCTTGAAGGCGGGATCAGTATCCGGAAAATGCCGCCCAATGTCGCCCAGCCCCGCCGCGCCCAGCAGCGCATCGGTAATGGCGTGCAGCAGCACGTCGGCATCGGAATGGCCCAGCAGACCATGCGTATGCGGGATCGTGACACCGCCGATGATCAGCGGCCGGCCTTCAACCAAGGCATGCACGTCAAAGCCCTGCCCAACGCGAAAAGGAATGCTCATAGCCATTTTTCCATCAGTTCGAAATCATCCGGCCACGTCACCTTGAAATTTCGCAAGGCGCCGGGAACCAGCAATGGCGCGTAGCCGGCAGCCTCTAGCGCAGAGGCTTCGTCGGTAACGATCACGCCATTCACGGAGGCCGCCGTCAGCGCATCGCGCAGCACGCCGGCCCGAAACATTTGCGGCGTCTGCGCCAGCCACAGGCCATTGCGGTCCAGCGTGCGCTCGACGCGATCGCGCCCACCCTTGACGGTGTCGGCCACCGGCAACGCCAGCAGGCCGCCCACCGGGTCAGCCAGGCAGGCATCGATCAAACGGCGCAACGCGCTTTCAGGCAGCCCGGGGCGGGCGGCATCGTGCACCAGCACCCAGGTATCGTCGGCCACGCCGCTATCGGCCAGCGCGCCGGCCACGGTATCGGCCCGCGTCGCGCCGCCGCACGCGCGCCACACGGTGCGAGGCAAACCCGCCAGCGCCGTGTCGACCCAGCCATCGCCCGGCGTCACCGCCACCCGCACTTGCGACACACGCTCATCGGCCAGCAACGCGCGCACCGCATGGCGCAGCATGGGCTGTCCGGCCAATGGACGATATTGCTTGGGCACGGGTTCGGCGCCGGGCTGGCTGGCACGGGCGCCGACGCCCGCGGCGGGAACGATTGCAATGATTGAGTCAGACATGGTGCGGTGATTTTATAATCTTCCGCTTGATGCCTGCTGCCACCCTGATGCCCACCCCCACTTCCCCCGCCACCGCCGCGCCGCCCGTCCCCGCGACCGCCTCGACTTTGTCCGCGCTGAAACCCGGCGCGCGCTATGCGCAGCCCCGGCCGCCCGGTTCGGGAGACGCCTGGCTGCTGGCGGACCTGGCCCGTCAGGCGTCCGCGCCCGTGGTCATCCTGACCGCCGAGCCGGTGGAGGCCCAGCGGCTGGCCGAAGAGATCCAGCTATTCGCGCCTGACCTGCGCGTCAGCCAGTTGCCTGACTGGGAAACGCTGCCCTACGACGCCTTTTCCCCGCACCAGGATCTGATTTCCCAGCGCCTGCACACGCTGCATTCGCTGATGATGAAGACGGTGGACGTGCTGACGGTGCCCATCACCACCGCGTTGTACCGCCTGGCGCCGCCGTCATTCCTGGCCGCCTACACGTTTTCGTTCAAGCAGAAAGACAAGCTGAACGAAGCGGCCCTGCGCGCGCAATTGACGCTGGCCAACTACAACCACGTGACCCAGGTCACCGCGCCGGGCGAATTCTGCCTGCGGGGCGGCCTGATCGACCTGTTTCCCATGGGCTCGGTCGTGCCCTACCGGCTGGACCTGTTCGACGACGAAATCGAAACCATCCGCAGCTTCGACGTAGACACCCAGCGCAGCCTGTACCCCGTGCGCGAAGTTCAGTTGCTGCCCGGACGCGAGTTCCCCATGGACGAAGACTCGCGCACCCGTTTCCGCGCGCGCTTTCGCGAAATATTCGAAGGTGATCCGTCCCGCGCCCTGCCCTATAAAGATATCGGCAACGGCATTCCGTTCGCCGGCGTCGAGTACTACCTGCCCCTGTTCTTCGAAGAAACCGCCACGCTGTTCGATTACCTGACCACGGGCACGGTCACCGTCACCATCGGCGATATCGACGACGCCATCCAGCGCTTTAATCAGGACACCTCCAGCCGCTACAACTTCCTCAAGAGCGATCGCGAGCGCCCCGTCCTGCCGCCCTCGGCGCTGTTCCTGGATAACGAAACGCTGTACACGCGGCTAAAGGAATTCCGCCGCCTGTCCTTGACCGCCGGCGACCCGCATCCCGATTTCCGCGCCGTGCCCGACGTCAGCGTGGCGCGCCGTTCCGACGACCCCATCGCCAAGCTGCGCGCCTTGGTCCAAACGCGCGAGACCCGGGTGCTGCTATGCGCCGACTCCGCCGGCCGGCGCGAGACCCTGGTGCAGATGCTGAACGAATTCGGCGTCACGCCGGATGCGCAGCCCGACACCATCGAAGCCTTCCTGGCGTCGGACGCCAACTTCGGCATCGTAGCCGCGCCGCTGGCCACGGGCTTTGGCCTGCCCCAGGCCAACCTGGCCTTCCTGACCGAAAACGACCTGTACCCGGGCCACGCCAACACGGGCCGCCGTGGCAAGCGCGACCAGGAACGCGCCAGCAACGTCGAAGCCATGGTGCGCGACCTGTCCGAACTGCGCGCCGGCGACCCCGTCGTCCACGCGCAGCACGGCATCGGTCGCTACCACGGCCTGGTCAACATGGACATGGGCGAAGGCGAGATGGAATTCCTCCATCTTGAATATGCCAACGGCAGCACGCTCTACGTGCCGGTGTCGCAACTGCACGTGATCGCGCGCTACAGCGGCGCGGACCCCGACGCGGCGCCGCTGCATCAACTGGGTTCCGGCCAGTGGGACAAGGCCCGCCGCAAGGCCGCCAAGCAAGTGCGCGACACCGCCGCCGAACTGCTGGCGCTGTATGCGCAGCGCGCGGCGCGCGAAGGCTACGCCTTCAACCTGCCCTTGAACGATTACCAAGCGTTCGCCGAGGGCTTCGGTTTCGAGGAAACCGTCGACCAGCGCGCCGCCATCGAAGCCGTGATCGCCGACATGACGTCCGGCCGCCCGATGGACCGGCTGGTCTGCGGCGACGTGGGCTTCGGCAAGACCGAAGTGGCGTTGCGCGCCGCCTTCCTGGCCGTGGCCAACGGCAAACAGGTCGCCCTGCTCTGCCCCACCACCCTGCTGGCCGAACAGCACGCGCAGACGTTTTCCGACCGCTTTGCCGATTGGCCCGTGCGCGTGGTGGAACTGTCGCGTTTCCGTTCCGCCAAGGAAGTGGCCGCCGCCGTCGAGGGCATCAACGACGGCCGGGTCGACATCGTGATCGGCACGCACAAGATTCTGTCCAAGGATGTGAAATTCAAACGCCTGGGACTGGTCATCATCGACGAGGAACACCGCTTTGGCGTGCGCCAGAAAGAAGCGCTGAAAGCGCTGCGCGCCGAGGTCGACGTGCTGACGCTGACAGCCACCCCCATTCCGCGCACGCTGGGCATGTCGCTGGAAGGCATCCGGGATTTCTCCGTCATCGCCACCGCGCCGCAAAAGCGCCTGGCCATCAAGACCTTCGTACGCCGCGAAGACGGCAGCACGCTGCGCGAAGCGCTGTTGCGCGAACTCAAGCGCGGCGGCCAGTGCTACTTCCTCCACAACGAGGTGGAAACCATCCACAACCGCCGCGCCCGCCTGGAAGAACTGGTGCCGGAAGCGCGCATCGCCGTCGCCCACGGCCAGATGCCCGAGCGCGAGCTGGAACAGGTGATGAAGGGGTTCTACCAGCAGCGCTACAACGTGCTGCTGTGTACCACCATCATCGAGACCGGCATCGACGTACCCACCGCCAACACCATCGTGATCCACCGCGCCGACCGCTTCGGGCTGGCGCAGTTGCACCAGTTGCGCGGTCGCGTGGGCCGCTCGCATCACCAGGCCTACGCCTACCTGCTGACGCCCGGCGAAGACGCCATCACCACCAACGCGAAGAAGCGCCTGGAAGCGATCCAGGCCATGGAGGAACTGGGGTCCGGCTTCTACCTGGCGATGCACGACCTGGAAATCCGCGGCACCGGCGAAGTGCTGGGCGACTCGCAGTCGGGCAACATCCAGGAAGTGGGCTTCTCGATGTACAACGAGATGCTCAACGAAGCCGTGCGCGCGCTGCGCGCGGGCGAAGAGCCCGACCTGGACGCGCCCTTCAACCTGGCCTGCGAAGTCAATCTGCATGCGCCGGCCCTGCTGCCGTCCGACTACTGCGCCGACGTGCACGCACGCCTGGGCATCTACAAGCGCCTGGCGCACGCCGCCGACGAAGACGACCTGATCCGCATCCAGGAAGAACTGATCGACCGCTTCGGCAAACTGCCCGAAGCCGCGCAAACGCTCTTGACCTCGCATCGCCTGCGCCTGGCCGCGCAGCCGTTGGGCATCGTCAAGATCGACGCCAGCGAAGCCCAGGCGCTGATCCAGTTCGGGCCCAAGACCAGCGTCGACCCGGCCCGCATCATTGAACTGGTGCAACGCCAACGCAACATCAAACTGGCCGGACAGGATAAATTGCGCGTTGAGATCAAAGCCGCGCAGATCCCCGCCCGCTCAGACGCCGTTCGCGCCGTGCTGCGTGCCTTGAAGTAAATCCACGACCTTCTTACTTTTCTTATGACCACCCATCACCTTGTCGTCCAATCTCCCGGCCTACGCATCGAACACGCCGAGCAACTGGCCGCCGTGGCCCAAGCGCAGGGCATCGCACGCATCAGCAATACCGCCGCCCGCTTGCTGGACGTTCAGCACGACGCCCTGACCCGCGCCGAATCGGTGGCCTGGGCCGAACGCCAAGGCGTCGACGTAGCGTTCGTGCCTGCCGGGCTGAAGCTGTCTGACTGCAAGGTGCTGGCGATGGACATGGATTCCACGCTGATCAACATCGAGTGCATCGACGAGATCGCGGGTGTGGTGGGTGTGAAGGACAAGGTATCCGAGATCACCGAAGCCGCCATGCGCGGCGAAATCAAGGACTTCGCCGAAAGCCTGCGCCGCCGCGTCGCGCTGCTCAAAGGCGTGCCGGCCGAGGCGCTGGAACAGGTCTATGTGGAAAAGCTGCGCCTGAACCCCGGCGCCGAACGGCTCATCTCCACCGCGCAGGCTGCCGGCATCAAGGTGCTGCTGGTATCGGGCGGCTTCACCTTCTTCACCGACCGCCTGCGCGAACGTCTGAAGCTGGACAGCGCCCACGCCAACACGCTGGAAATCGACAACGGCGTGCTGACGGGCCACGTGCTGGGCGACATCCTGGACGCGCAGGCCAAGGCCGTCTACCTGCGCGAATTCGCGCGCACCCACGGCGCCACCAAAGACCAGATCATTGCCATGGGCGACGGCGCCAACGACTTGCTGATGCTGGGCGCCGCGGGCTTCCCCGTGGCCTATCACGCCAAGCCCGTGGTACGCGAGCAAACGCGCTTCGCCTTGAACGTCACCGGGCTGGACGGCGTGCTGAACTGGTTTGAAAGCTGATTTCGCTGGGGTTTGAACACGCCAAAAAATAGCCACCGATCAAGGTGGCTATTTTCATCCCCGCGCCTGCTCAGTAACGCATCTTCAGCGTCAGCAATGCCGCACGGCCGGTACCCAGCGCTGCATAGTGCGCCGCGTACGCCTTGGTGTAATACGTTTCGTCGAACAGGTTCAGCACGTTCAACTGCGCCGAGTAGTGTTCGTTGAATTCGTACGCCGCCATGGCGTCAAAGCGCCAGTAAGACGGCACCCAGCGCGCCTTGGGCGTGCCGTTGGCGTTGCGGGTGGCGTCTGAATTGCCGTAGACCTTGTCCACGTAATAGGCGCCGCCGCCCACCGTCAGCTTGGGCAGCACCTTGTAGGTGGTCCACAGGCTGAAGGCGTTGCGCGGGGTGTTGGGCAGGTCCTGGCCCACGGCGCCGCTGTTGTAGGCGCCCTGGGTCATTTCGCTGTCCATGAAGGTGTAGCCGCCGAACACGTTCCACTTGGGCGTGATGCTGCCCGAGAAGCCCAGTTCAATGCCGCGCACCTTGGCCTCGCCCACCTGCGCCACTTCGGTGGCGGAAACGGCCACGCTGGTGTTCTTGCGGATATCGTGGAACGCCGCCGCCGACAGCGTCAGGCGGTCGTCAAAGACCTGCCACTTGGTGCCCACTTCCACCGTGCGGCTTTTCTCGGGTGCCAGCGACGACGTGCTCAGCGACGTGGCGTCGCTGGTGGCACTGGCCGCAATAGCCGAGGGCGTGGACGAGGTGCCGTAGGTGGCGTAGATGGTGCCGTTGGGCAAGGGCTTGTACGCCAGGCCGACCTGGTAGTTGAACAGGTTGTCGTTGCGGCTGGTGCTGTAGAACGCCGGCGTGCCTGCTGGATCATTGCGGCCGGCGGCGATGTTGCTGCCGCTGGTGCGGTAATTGTCCCAGCGCGCGCCCAGGCTGGCTTGCCACTGCTCGTTGAACTTGATGGTGTCAAACCCGTAGACCGCCAAGGTGTCCGTGTTGTAGCGCGCGGGGTTGTTGTTGCGGGTGAGCGTACCCGGGTAGTCGGTGCCGGGGTCCGGGTCCCACAAGGATGCGCACAGTGCCGGGTTGGCGTAGGTGTTCACACCGGAGGCGCTCGTCGCGGTCACGCAGTTGCTGCCGCCCGCGGGCACGCCCGATTCCTTGTAGCCGTCCTTGTTCTGCTTGATGTTGCTGTATTCAAAACCCAGGTCGAAGGTGTGCTTCAAGCTACCCGTATCGAATTCGCCGGTCAGGTCGGTCTGGTTGGCGAAGGTCTTGGTGACGTAGTAGCCCGACTTCAGCGCGCGGTACACCAGGCCGTTGGCCACGTTGCCCTTGCTGTCGTCCGGGTTCGTCGCGGCAAAGTCCGTGGTGCCCCGGCCGTAGCGGGTCACGTTGCGCAGTTGCAGCTTGTCCGAGAAATCATGCTGGAAGTCCACCGTGGCGACATCGTCACGGGTCTTCATGAAGTCGCGGTCGGTCAGGCCATAGAAGGTCTTGCGGCTCACGCCCATCGTCTCCGTGACCGGCTGACCCGTCTTCGGGTCATACGGAATGGAGTAGTCCGGCATGCTGTCGTCTTGGTAATGGTAGTAGCTGAGCGTAATGCGCGTCGGCGTGCCCACGCCCAGCGTCAGCGACGGCGCCACGCCCCAGCGCTCGAAGTCCACGGCGTTGTCACGGCCGGCCACATCGCCCTTGTCGCCCATCACGTTCAGGCGGAAGGCGGCCTTGTCGGCCAGGCGCCAGTTGCTGTCGATGGTGCCGCGGTAATTGTTGTCGGTGCCGATCTGCGCGGTGGCTTCGGTGAAGTCGGTTGCCTTGGGTGCCTTGCTGACCATGTTGATGCTGCCGCCCGCGCCGCCCCGGCCGGAATACACCGAGTCCGGGCCCTTGATCACTTCCACCTGCTCCAGGTTGAAGGTGTCGCGCACCTGCGTGCTGGAATCGCGGATGCCGTCCAGGAACAGGCTGCTTGCGGAGTTCTGCCCCCGGATGATCGGCAGATCGCCACCCGGGCGGCCGCCTTCACCGGCGCCGAACGTAATGCCCGGCGAGTTGCGCAGCACATCCTGCAAGGTCGACGCGGCCTGGTCCTGGATCACCTGTTTCGGCACCACCTGCACCGTGCGTGGCGTGTCCAGCAACGGGGCGGTCATCTTGGGCGACGGCACGGTCGTGGTCTGGTAGGAAGAGCCCTCGCCCTCCACCCGCACCGGCGAAAGCTGCGTGACGCCCGAATCCGTGGATTGCGCGGCGGCGTAGGGGCTGATGAACAGGGCGGGCGCCGCAATGGCCGCGGCAAGCGAGGTAGCGAGCGTATTCAGCGAATACGAATCTTGGGGCTTCAAACCAGCTTCTCCAGAATGTGAATAGCAACGATTCTTATTTTTTAACCGGTTGCGATTTTGATCCTGGACGCTGATAGATGCCTGAACGCAGGCCGAGCGCGTCGCTAAAAGATGAAAAAACAACACTTGCCAGTTGCTAACAGGGACACGTCCCCGAGCCACCACAAGGGCCCGCCATGGGGCGCGGCCACAAGCGTGGCGCAATTCACATCCCCAAAAGAAAAACGCCCCAAACGGGGCGTTAGTGGCTTTGGCGGGCGTTCAGACCCGCAACCGCGGGTGCCGCTTGAACAGATAGCGGTAGACGAAGCCGGGATAGGCCAGCACCAGATACAGGCTGAGGGTAATGGCGTAGAACTCCCACGTCTGGGCAAAGCGATTGCCCAGGGTGGATTCGAATGCAAAACCCAACGCGCCAACCAGGGCGTAAAACACCAGCACTTCAACCAGACGCATCCAGAACGGCTTGACCGCCACCGCCCCACCCTGCTTCCAGGGCAAGACGGCGAACACCCGCTCGGTCAGGAACGGCAGGTTGGCGCTGACCAGCGCCAGCGCGATCAACAGCCATACCGCCAGCGTCTGGTTCATGGCTGTATTCCGCTTACAGGCTCAGCGACGAACGAATCGCCTGTACGCACAGCGCCATCAGGCCACCGGGCAACAGGCCCAGCACCAGCATCATGGCGCCGTTGATCGACAGCAGGCCGCGTTGGCCGCAGGTCGCGACGATCGGAGCGGCATCGGCCACCGGCTC
Source organism: Achromobacter spanius (assembly GCF_002812705.1). NCBI lineage: Bacteria > Pseudomonadati > Pseudomonadota > Betaproteobacteria > Burkholderiales > Alcaligenaceae > Achromobacter > Achromobacter spanius. The sequence goes on from NZ_CP025030.1 coordinate 6,310,583, forward strand.
GTCAAAGTAAACAACCTTGACGACACGCAGGTAGTAGAACGCGCCGATCAGCGAGAACAGCACCGCCACCACGGCCAGCGTCACGTGGCCCGCGCTGATCAGCGCTTGCAGCACGGCCAGCTTGGCGTAGAAGCCCACCAGCGGCGGAATGCCGGCCAGCGAGAACATCAGCAGCAGCACGATGAAGGCATGCCACGGGCTGCGGCGATTCAGGCCCTTCAGGTCGTCGATGTGCTCGCACTCGAAACCCTGGCGCGACAGCAGCAGCACGATGCCGAAGCTGGCCAGCGTGGTCAGCACGTAGGTCAGCATGTAGAACAGCGACGCGCCATAGGCGGCCGACGACAGTTCCGGCTTGCCTTCGACCGCACCCGACATCAAGCCAAGCAGCACGAAGCCCATGTGCGAGATGGTCGAGTAAGCCAGCATGCGCTTGAAGTTGGTCTGTGCGATGGCGGTCAGGTTACCGATGGCCAGCGACAGAACGGCCAGGATCATCAGCATCGGCTGCCAGTCGGCGGCCAGGCCATGAAGGCCGTCCACCAGCAGGCGCAGCGTGATGGCGAAAGCGGCCAGCTTGGGCGCGCCGCCCAGGATCAGCGTGACGGCGGTCGGCGAACCTTGATAGACGTCCGGCACCCACATGTGGAACGGTACGGCACCGAGCTTGAACGCCAGGCCCGACACCAGGAACACGATGCCGAACACCAGCGCCATCTTCTCGGCCTTGCCGGCGGCGATGACCTTGGACACCTCAGCCAGGTCCAGGTGACCCGTGGCGCCGTAGACCATCGACATGCCGTACAGCAGGAAGCCCGAGGCCAACGCGCCCAGCACGAAGTACTTCATGGCGGCTTCGGTGGCGACGACGTCATCGCGGCGCAGCGCGATCAGCGCGTACAGCGCCAACGACATCAGTTCCAGGCCCAGGTAGATGGAGATCAGGTTCCCGGAGGAAATCATGACCATCTGGCCCAGCAGCGCGAACAGCGTCAGGACGTAGAGCTCGCCGCCCTTGAGCATGTCACGCACTTGCGCGTAGACACGGCCATAGACGAGCGTGGCGCCCACGGCGATGTAGGACGCTATTTTCAGCAGGTGCGACAGTTCGTCGGTGACGTACAGACCATGGAAGGTCGCGCCCTTAACGCCGTTCATCCATTGCACGGCCGACACGACGGTCAGCGCGCCCAATACCAGCAGGGTCAGCAGAAACGTCGGCTTGCGCTCGGGGTGATTGCTGACCGCGTCGACGAGCAGGATAGCCAGGCCGGAAACCAGCAGAAGGATTTCCGGCGCCGCCAGGGCGAAATCGATTTGGGATTGCATCATTGTCTTGTCTTACAGTTTCGAGACGGCAACGTGTTGCAGCAGGGCCTCGACCGATACGTGCATGACGTCGGTAAAGGGCTTGGGATAGATCCCCATGTACAACACGGCGATCGCCATCACGCCAAGAATCACAAATTCGCGGCGATTGATATCGGTCAGCTCGCGGACGTGGTCATTGGCGATGTCGCCCAGAACCACACGCTTGACCATCCACAGCGAATACGCAGCACCCATGATCAGGGCGGTAGCCGCCAACAGGCCGATCCAGAAGTTGTGCTGGACCGCGCCCATGATCACCATGAACTCGCCCACGAAACCGCTGGTGGCCGGCAGGCCGCTGTTGGCCATCGAGAACAGGATGAAGAACGTGGCGAAGCGCGGCATCACGTTGACCACACCACCGTAATCGGCGATCTGGCGCGAGTGCATGCGGTCATACAAGACGCCGATACACATGAACATGGCGCCCGACACGAAGCCGTGGGAAATCATCTGCACGATGGCGCCTTCGACGCCGGCCGTGTTGAAGATGAAGAAGCCCAGCGTCACGAAACCCATGTGGGCAACCGACGAGTAAGCCACCAGCTTCTTCATGTCTTCCTGGATGATCGCCACCAGGCCGATGTAGATCACCGCGATCAGCGACAGCGTGATCATCAGGCCGGCCAGGCTGTGCGAGGCGTCGGGCGTGATCGGCAGCGAGAAGCGCAGGAAGCCATAGGCGCCCAGCTTCAGCATGATCGCGGCCAGCACGATGGAGCCGCCCGTGGGCGCTTCCACGTGGACGTCCGGCAACCACGTGTGAACCGGCCACATCGGCACCTTCACCGCGAAGGCCGCCAACAGCGCCACGAAGATCAGGATCTGTTCGGTCTGGCCCAGCTTGACCTGGTGCCAGGTCAGGATGTCGAACGAACCACCCGATGCGTGCCACAGGTAGATGAACGCGATCAGGGTCAACAGAGAACCCATCAGCGTGTAGAGGAAGAACTTGAATGCCGCGTAGATACGGTTATCGCCGCCCCACGCCCCGATGATGATGTACATCGGGATCAGCGTGGCTTCGAAGAACACGTAGAACAGCATGCCGTCCAGCGCGGCGAACACGCCCACCATCAGACCCGACAGGATCAGGAAGGCGGCCATGTACTGCGCCACGCGGCTGGTGATGACTTCCCAGCCGGCCAGCACCACGATGACGGTGATGAACGCGGTCAGGAGGACGAACCACAGCGAAATGCCGTCGATGCCCAGGTGGTAATTGACGTTGAAGGCTTCGATCCACGAGGCCTTTTCCACGAACTGCATGGCAGCCGTGGTGTTGTCAAAACCGGTGTAGAGCGGAATCGTGACGAGGAAGCCGGCGACAGCGCCAGCCAGCGACAGGCCGCGCGCCAGACCGGGACGGTCGTCACGGCCCACCGCCAGCACCAGCAGGCCGAATACGATCGGGACAAAGATCGCAAGCGTGAGCCAGGGGAAAGTGTTGGATGCCATCTCGCTTGCCATCATTGGGGAATCAGCACAAAGAAAGTCACCAGCGCCATGATGCCGATGATCATCGCGAACGCGTAGTGATAGATGAAGCCGGATTGCAGGTGGCGGCTGACCGCTGCCACCCAGCCCACGACGCGGGCGCTACCGTTGACCAACAGGCCATCGATGATGCCGCGGTCGCCCGTATTCCAGAGGCCACGGCCCAGGGCGCGCATGCCGCGAGCGATGATCTGCTCGTTGACCCAGTCCACGTAGTACTTGTTTTCAAGCACCTTGTTCACGCCGGACAGGTTGGCCTTGATGGCGGCCGGAACCTTGGGATTGATCAGGTAGCAGTACCAGGCAATCACGAAACCAGCCACGACCAGCCAGAACGGCAGGGTCTGGAAGGCATGCAGGCCATAGGCAACCCAGCCGTGCCACTCTTCTTGCAGTTCGTGCATGGCCGGATGCTGCGGCAACACCGTGATCACGCCGTTGAAGAACTTGCCGAACAGCATCGGGTCAACCGCCCAGGCGCCAACCAGCACCGACGGAATCGCAAGCAGGATCAGCGGCAGCGTCACCACCCAGGGCGACTCATGCGGCTTGCCGCCATGATGACCGTGGCCGTGATCGTCGTGACCGTGGTCGTCATGGGCATGCTCGTCGTGACCGTGGCCGTGACCGTGGTCGCTGGTGTCGAAGCGTTCCTTGCCGTGGAAGACCAGGAAGTACACGCGGAACGAGTACAGCGAGGTCACGAACACACCGATCAGCACGGCGTAGTACGCGAAGCTTGCGCCCCAGACGTTGGCGTGGCCGGCGGCTTCGATGATGTTTTCCTTCGAGTAGAAACCCGAGAAGAACGGCGTGCCAACCAGTGCCAGCGTACCCAGCAGGAACGTGATCCAGGTGATGGGCATGTACTTGCGCAGGCCGCCCATGTTGCGGATGTCCTGGTCGTGGTGCATGCCGATGATGACCGAGCCCGCGCCCAGGAACAGCAGCGCCTTGAAGAACGCGTGGGTCATCAGGTGGAAAATGGCCACCGAGTAGGCCGAGGCGCCCAGCGCGACGGTCATGTAGCCCAGCTGCGACAGCGTGGAGTACGCAACAACGCGCTTGATGTCGGTCTGGATGATGCCCAGGATGCCCAGGAACAGCGCGCCGATGGCGCCGATCACGATGATGAACGACAGCGCCACGTCCGACAGTTCGAACAGCGGCGAGAAACGAGCCACCATGAAGATACCGGCCGTCACCATGGTGGCGGCGTGGATCAGCGCGGAGATCGGGGTCGGGCCTTCCATGGAGTCAGGCAGCCAGGCGTGCAGCGGAACCTGGGCCGATTTGCCCATGGCGCCGATGAACAGGCAGATACACGCCACCGTCAGCAGCATCCAGTCAGAACCCGGCAGGGTCATCGCGGCCAGCTTGTCGGCTTGGGCGAAGACTTCGTCGTAGTGCATCGTGCCGGCGTACGCGAACAACAGGCCGATACCCAGCACGAAGCCGAAGTCACCAACACGGTTGATCAGGAATGCCTTCATGTTGGCGAAGATGGCCGTCGGGCGGGTGTACCAGAAACCGATCAGCAGGTACGACACCAGGCCCACCGCTTCCCAGCCGAAGAACAGCTGCACCATGTTGTTCGACATCACCAGCATCAGCATGGAGAACGTGAACAGCGAGATGTACGAGAAGAAGCGCTGATAGCCGGGGTCGTCAGCCATGTAGCCGATGGTGTAGATGTGCACCATCAGCGACACGGACGTCACCACGACCATCATCATGGCCGACAGCGGATCGATCAGGAAGCCGATTTCCAGCTTGGTCTGGCCGATCAGGCTCCAGGTGTAGACCGCGCCGTCAAAGCGCAGGCCGTTCAGCACGTCGCCCAGCACCACCACCGAACCGATGGCCGAGATGAGCACGCCAAGAATGGTGATGACGTGGGACGCGCGGCGGCCGATGGGGCGGCCCAGGAAGCCGGTGCCGAAAAGGCCCGCGAGAATTGCTCCGGCCAGCGGTGCCAGCGCGATGAGCAAGTAGAGATTGGGTGAGCTAGACATTTTCTTCCAATACCCCGTCAGCCCTTCAGGCGATCGAGTTCGTCAACGTTGATCGTGTTCAGGTTGCGGAACAGCAGCACCAAAATGGCCAGGCCGATTGCCGCTTCAGCGGCGGCCACGGTCAGGATGAAGAACACGAACACCTGGCCGGCGGTGTCGCCGAACCAGCTGGAGAACGCCACGAAGTTCATGTTGACGGCCAGGAGCACGAGCTCGATGGACATCAAGAGAATGATCAGGTTGCGGCGGTTCAGGAAGATGCCGAAGATCCCGATGGCGAACAGGATCGCCCCAAGGATCAGATAGTGGGCCAGCGTCAGCGTCATTGTTTTTCTCCTTGGGGCGCGGCGGCGGCGCCGGACGAGGCATCACGCTTGGCTTGGGCACGCTCGCTCTGGGCGGGCATGTTGACCATGCGGAAGCGGTCCTTCGAGCGGACGCGCACGGCGGCTACCGGGTCGTTGTACTTCACGTCGCGGCGGCGGCGCAGCGTCAGCGCAATCGCGGCGACCATGCCCACCAGCAGCAGCGCGGCGCCAACTTCAATGGCGTAGACGTACTGCGTGTACATGACTTCGCCCAGCGCGCGAGCGTTGTTGTAGTCGCCGGCGACCGGGGCTTGCGGACCCGAACCGTACCAGGTGGAACCCAGCACGAAGGACATTTCCAGCACCAGCACCAGACCGATCACCAGGCCCAGCGGCAGGTAGGTCTTCATGCCCTGGCGCATGGTGTCCATGCGGATGTCCAGCATCATCACGACGAAGAGGAAGAGCACCATCACGGCGCCCACGTACACCAGCACCAGCAGCAACGCCAGGAACTCAGCGCCCAGCAGCATCCACAGCATGGCTGCGTTGGAGAATGCCAGGATCAGGTGCAATACCGCGGTGACCGGACTGCGCGCGGTGATCACGCGGAATGCCGCGATCACCAGCACGGCGGCCAGTATGTAGAAAAGGACAGTGGTAAAAGTCATGGATCAGACCCTGGGCTTCAACGGTAAGGAGCGTCGTCGGCCCGGCGGCGGGCGATGTCGGCTTCGTAGCGGTCGCCCACGGCGAGCAGCATGTCTTTGGTGAAATACAGGTCGCCGCGCTTTTCACCGTGGTATTCGTGGATATGGGTTTCCACGATCGAGTCCACGGGGCAGCTTTCCTCACAGAAGCCGCAGAAAATGCACTTGGTCAGATCGATGTCGTAGCGCGTGGTGCGGCGGGTGCCGTCCTCGCGTTGGTCCGATTCGATGGTGATCGCCAAGGCCGGGCACACGGCTTCACACAGCTTGCACGCGATGCAGCGCTCTTCCCCGTTGGGGTAGCGGCGCAATGCGTGCAGGCCGCGGAATCGCGCCGACGTGGGCGTCTTTTCCTGCGGATAACGCAAGGTGACCTTGCGCTTGAAAAAGTACTTGCCCGTCAGGCGCATGCCCTTGAGCAACTCGGTCAGCATCAGGCTGCCGAAGAAATCTTTGATCGCTTCCATATCCTGCCTCTGCCTGGCGGCTTAGCGCCAAATGTTCCAGGGCGTCTGCATCCAGATCGCCACCACGACCAGCCAAACGCCGGTCAGCGGGATGAAGATTTTCCAACCCAAACGCATGATCTGGTCATAGCGGTAGCGCGGGAACGAAGCGCGGAACCACACAAACAACGAGACCACAACGAACGTCTTCAGACCCAGCCAGATCCAGCCCGGAATCCAGGTCAGCGGCGCGATGTCGATCGGGGAAGCCCAGCCACCCAGGAACATGATCGACGCCATGCAGGACAGCAGGATCATGTTGGCGTACTCACCCAGGAAGAACAGGGCGAAAGCCATACCCGAGTACTCGACCATGTGGCCGGCCACAATTTCCGATTCGCCTTCGACAACGTCGAACGGGTGGCGGTTGGTTTCGGCCACGATAGCCACGACGTAGATCACGAACAGCGGCAACAGCGGCAGCCAGTTCCAGGACATGAACGTCAGGCCCTTGTCGGCAAACCAGCCGCGGTTCTGAACGTTGACGATCTCGGACATGTTCAGGCTGCCCGACACCAGCAGCACCGTGACGAGCACGAAGCCGATAGCCAGTTCGTAGGACAGCATCTGTGCCGAAGCGCGCAGCGCGCCCAGGAACGCGTACTTGGAGTTCGACGCCCAGCCCGCCACGATCACGCCATACACGCCGATGGACGTGATGGCCATGATGTACAGCAGACCGGCGTTGACGTTGGCCAGCACGACATCAGGACCGAAGGGAATCACCGCCCAGGCAGCCAGCGCGGGCATCAGCGTGACCACGGGGGCCACGACGAACAGCACCTTGTTGGCTTCGCTGGGGACGATGACTTCCTTCGTCAGCAGCTTGAACACGTCGGCAAACGGTTGCAGCAACCCCTTGAAACCGACACGGTTCGGACCCACGCGCACGTGCATGGCGCCGATCATCTTGCGTTCCCAGTACGTCAGGTACGCAACGCACAGAATGATCGGCACGGCGATGATCACAATCTTGATGAGGGTCCAGAGGACCATCCAGACCGTCGGGCCCAGCAACTCCTGCCCGTGGCTCTCAAGAACATTAAGCCATTCCATCAGGCACGCTCCACGCTGAGTTGACCGAATGCGCCACCCAGGGCTGCGGTGTTATCAAAGGCTGCGGAAATGCGCACGGCGCGGTCGGCCACGGCATCATCCTGCACGGTTTCGAGTTCGACGGCGCCTTGCGCACCCGCCACGCGCACCTTGACCCCGGCCGTCAGGCCCAGGCTGGTGAGCGTGCGGCCGTTCATGGCGGCAGCCGGCTTCTTGGAAGCCGGGGACGCTTGCAGCGGCTCCGAACGGCGAACCATGGCGTCGGTACGGTAGATCGGCACGTCGGCCACGCGCTCCAGGCCGGTCAGTGCCTGACCCAGGCCCAGCGGCGCCTTGACGTCGTTGGACAGGCGACCTTCGATGCCACCGGCCAGTGCGGCGTCGCGCACGGATTCCGACGTTTCATCGTCAAAGCCGGCCAAATGCAGCACGTTGCCCAATACACGCAGGACCTTCCAGCCCGGACGGGTCTGGCCCAACGGCGTGACCGTGCCCTTGAAGCTCTGAGCCAGGCCTTGCGCGTTGACGAAGGTGCCCGAGGTTTCGGTGAACGGCGACACCGGCAGCATGACGTCGGCCCATTCGGCGGCGGCCGAGCGGTAAGGCGTCAGGGCCACGGCGAATTGCGCGCCACGCAGCGCGGCGATGGCTTGCTGGCCATTGTCGGCATCCAGCAGCGGCTCGGCGTGCAGCACGATGTAGGCCTTGAGCGGCTCGGCCAGCATGGCGGCGGCGGTCTTGCCGCCCTTGCCCGGAACGGCGCCGGCCAGGTAACCGCCGACGGTATTGCCGCCGGAAGTCAGGAAGCCGAACTTGCCACCGGCCAGGTTCGCCACGGCGCGGCCGTTGGCGGCCAGCGTCGAGGCTTGGGCGCTGGCCACGGCCAGGTTGCCCAGCAGCACGGCGGTGTTGGCGCCGGAAGCCAGGCTGGCGGCAATGATCTTGGCGTTTTCGCCCGGCGTAACCGAGGCGAATTCGGCCGGCACGGCCTGTTCCTTGGCTTGCGCCAGGGCAACGGCCACTTCGGCCAGCGCGCGCGGCAGCTCGGACGGCGCCACGGTGATGCGGGCGGCGATGGGCATCAGAGGATCGTCAGCGGCGCTGTCGACCATCAGGATCTGCGTGCCGCGCTTGGCGGCTTGACGCAGGCGTTGCGCCATCAGCGGGTGATCCTTGCGCAGGAACGAGCCGACGACCAGGACGCGGTCCAGGTTGTCGAGTTCAGCGATGGGCATGCCCAGCCACGGTGCACCGGTCAACGCGGCGTCAAAAGCCGGGTCGGTCTGGCGCAGGCGGAAGTCGATGTTCTCGGAACCCAGCGCGCGGACCAGGCGGCCCAGCAGCGCATATTCTTCGGTGGTGGCGTATTCGGACGCCAGCGCGCCGATCTGGCCGGCGCCGAAGCTGTCGCGAACACGCGACAGGCCTTGAGCCACGGCTTGCAGTGCGTCAGCCCACGAGGCTTCCTGCCACTTGCCGTCGGTGCCCTTGATCATCGGGGCGGTCAGGCGGTCGTCGCTGTTCAGGCCTTCGTACGAGAAACGGTCGCGGTCGCTGATCCAGCATTCGTTGACGGCTTCGTCTTCGAACGGGACCACGCGCATGACGCGGTCGCCCTTGACCTGGACCACCAGGTTGGCGCCCAGGCTGTCGTGCGGGCTGACCGAACGGCGGCGGGCCAGTTCCCAGGTGCGGGCGCTGTAGCGGAAGGGCTTGGAGGTCAGCGCGCCCACCGGACAGATGTCGATCATGTTGCCCGACAGTTCGGACTCGATCGAGCGGCCGACAAACGTCGTGATCTCGGAGTGTTCGCCACGGCCCAGCATGCCCAATTCCATGACGCCGGCGATTTCCTGGCCGAAGCGCACGCAGCGGGTGCAGTGGATGCAGCGGCTCATTTCCTCGGCGGAAACCAGCGGACCCAGATCCTTGTGGAAGACGACGCGCTTTTCCTCTTGGTAACGCGAGGAAGAGCCACCGTAACCCACGGCCAGATCCTGCAACTGGCATTCGCCGCCCTGATCGCAGATCGGGCAGTCGAGGGGGTGATTGATGAGCAAGAATTCCATCACCGACTTCTGAGCGGCGCGAGCCTTCTCAGAGCAGGTGTGGACGACCATGCCGTTGGTCACGGGCGTGGCGCAGGCGGGCAGCGCCTTGGGCGCTTTTTCCACTTCAACCAGGCACATCCGGCAGTTGGCCGCGATGGACAGTTTCTTGTGGTAGCAGAAATGCGGCACGTAAAGCCCGACTTTCTGAGCGGCATGCATGACCATGCTGCCTTCGGGCACTTCGACCTGATTGCCGTCGACGGTTAGTTCAACCATTGCTGTTCCTGAGACCTACAGATATTGCGGGACCACACAAGACTTATGCTCGATGTGGTGCGCGAATTCGTCGCGAAAATGCTTGAGGAAGCCACGGACGGGCATGGCGGCGGCGTCACCCAGGGCGCAGATGGTGCGGCCCATGATGTTGCCTGCCACGTTGTCCAGCAAGTCCAGATCTTCCGGACGGCCGTGACCGTTTTCGATGCGATGCACCATGCGGTAGAGCCAGCCGGTGCCTTCACGGCACGGCGTGCACTGGCCGCAGCTTTCCTCGAAATAGAAGTACGACAGACGCAGCAGCGACTTCACCATGCAGCGCGTTTCGTCCATGACGATCACCGCGCCAGAACCGAGCATGGAGCCGGCCTTGGCGATGGAGTCATAGTCCATCGTGCATTCCATGATGATGTCGGCCGGCAGCACCGGAGCGCTGGACCCACCAGGGATCACGGCCTTCAGTTTCTTGCCGCCGCGCATGCCGCCCGCCAGTTCGAGCAGGGTCGAGAACGGGGTGCCCAGCGGGATCTCGTAGTTGCCGGGGCGTTCGACGTCGCCGGTGATCGAGAACAGCTTGGTGCCGCCGTTGTTCGGCTTGCCGACTTCCAGGTAAGCCTGGCCGCTGTTGCGGATGATCCACGGCACGGCCGCGAACGTTTCCGTGTTGTTGATCGTGGTGGGCTTGCCGTACAGGCCGAAGCTGGCCGGGAACGGCGGCTTGAAGCGCGGTTGGCCCTTCTTGCCTTCCAGCGATTCCAGCAGCGCGGTTTCTTCGCCGCAGATGTAGGCGCCGTAGCCGTGGAACGCATGCAGCTGAAAGCTGTAGTCCGAACCCAGGATCTTGTCGCCCAGGAAGCCGGCGGCGCGCGCCTCTTCCAGCGCTTCTTCGAAGCGTTCATACACTTCGAAGATTTCGCCGTGGATGTAGTTGTAGCCGACGCTGATGCCCATGGCGTAGGCGGCGATTGCCATGCCTTCAATCACGATGTGCGGATTGAAGCGCAGGATGTCGCGGTCCTTGAACGTGCCCGGCTCGCCTTCGTCCGAGTTGCAGACCAGGTACTTCTGGCCGGGGAACGCGCGCGGCATGAAGCTCCACTTCAGGCCGGTCGGGAAGCCCGCGCCGCCACGGCCGCGCAGACCCGACGCCTTGACTTCGGCAATCACGTCTTCCGGCTTCATGCCGGTGGTCAGGATCTTCTTCAGGGCTTCGTAGCCGCCGCGCTTGACGTAGTCTTCGAGGCGCCAGTTGGCGCCGTCGACATCAGCCATGATCTGCGGCTTGATGTGGCGGCCGTGCAGGCACATCGAATTGGACACGTCGTTCAGCGGGTTGGGGTCGAGCCCCTGCGCGAACTGCTTGTACAGGTCGGGCGCGTTCATGCCGACTCTCCTTGCACCTTGAGGGCCGCGACCAGCGCGTCCAGCTTCTCGTCGGTCATGCGCACGCACATATGCTTGTTGTTCACGATCAGCACGGGGGAATCGCCGCAAGCGCCCATGCATTCGCCTTCAACCAGCGTGAACTGGCCGTCGGCGGTGGTTTGGCGGTAGTCGACACCCAGCTTGCGCTTGAGGTATTCGCCGGCACGGTCGCCATCGCGCAAGGCACAGGGCAGGTTCGTGCAGACGGCGATCTTGTTCTTGCCGACGGGCTTGACGTCGAACATGTTGTAGAACGTGGCGACTTCCTGCACCGCAATGGGCGGGACGCCAATGTAATTGGCCACATCTTCAATGGTTTCGGTAGCCAACCAGCCCTTCTCTTCTTGCGCGATGGCAAGCGAGGCCATGATGGCGGACTGCCGCTGGTCGCCCGGGAACTTCGCGAGTTCTCGGTCGATTTTCTGGTAGGCCTGTTCGGAAAGCAGCATAGTTTGAATCCGGGTTATGCGGGCGTGCTCGTGACTGTCTGGGCGGATCAGCGATCGATCTCGCCGAAAACGATGTCCTGCGTACCAATGATGGTGACGGCGTCGGCGATCATGTGACCGCGCGACATTTCATCCAGCGATTGCAGGTGGACAAAGCCGGGGGCCCGAATCTTCAGGCGGTAAGGCTTGTTGGCGCCGTCCGACACCAGATAGATGCCGAACTCGCCCTTGGGGTGCTCCACCGAGGCATAAGCCTCGCCCGGGGGCACGTGGAAACCTTCGGTGAAGAGCTTGAAGTGATGAATCAGCTCTTCCATGTTGGTCTTCATGGCGGTGCGCTTGGGCGGGGCGATCTTGTGATTCTCGATCATGACCGGACCCGGGTTGTTGCGCAGCCATTCCACGCACTGGCGGATGATGCGGTTACTTTCACGCATTTCAGCGATGCGGACCAGATAGCGGTCGTAGCAGTCGCCGTTGACACCCACGGGGATGTCGAAATCAAGCAGGTCATAGACTTCGTAGGGCTGCGTCTTGCGCAAGTCCCAGGCGACGCCGGAGCCGCGCAGCATCGGGCCGGTGAAACCCAGCGCCTTGGCGCGGTCGGGGTCAACCACGCCGATGCCCACCAGACGCTGCTTCCAGATGCGGTTGTCGGTCAGCAGCGTTTCGTACTCGTCGACGCAGGCCGGGAAGCGGTTGGTGAAGTCTTCGATGAAGTCCAGCAGCGAGCCCGAACGCGCGTCATTCATGATGCGCATTTCTTTGTCGCCACGGTATTTGCTGGTGTCGCCGTACTGCGGCATCGTGTCCGGCAAATCGCGGTAGACGCCACCCGGACGGTAGTAAGCCGCGTGCATGCGCGCGCCCGAGACCGCTTCGTAGCAGTCCATCAGGTCTTCGCGTTCACGGAAGGCGTACAGGAACACGGCCATCGCGCCCACGTCGAGCGCATGCGAACCCAGCGACATCAGGTGGTTCAGCAGGCGCGTGATCTCGTCGAACATCACGCGGATGTACTGGGCACGCAGCGGGGCTTCAACGCCCAGCAGCTTTTCGATGGCCATGACGTAGGCGTGCTCGTTGCACATCATGGACACGTAGTCGAGGCGGTCCATGTAGGGCAGCGCCTGGATGTAGGTCTTGTGCTCGGCCAGCTTTTCGGTGGCGCGATGCAGCAGGCCGATGTGCGGGTCGGCGCGCTGGATGACTTCGCCGTCCAGTTCCAGCACCAGGCGCAACACCCCGTGCGCGGCCGGATGCTGAGGACCGAAGTTAAGCGTGTAGTTCTTGATTTCTGCCATGATTTAACGCCCCAAGCCGTAGGAGTCTTCGCGGACCACGCGCGGGGTGATCTCGCGCGGATCGATCGTGACCGGCTGGTAAATGACGCGCCGTTGTTCGGGGTCGTAACGCATTTCGACGGTGCCCGACAGCGGGAAGTCCTTGCGGAACGGGTGACCGATGAAGCCGTAGTCGGTCAGGATGCGGCGCAGGTCGGGGTGGCCTTCGAAGACGATGCCGTACAGGTCGAACGCTTCGCGCTCGAACCAACCCACGGCCGGCCAGCATTCCATCAGCGACGCCACGATCGGGAATTCGTCGTCGGCGGCCCAGGTACGGACACGCAGGCGCCAGTTGTTCTCGATGGACAGCAGGTGGATCACCACGGCGAAGCGCGCGCGATGCACCTTGGCGGTGGGTTCCTCGGGCAGTTGGCGCGTGCCGTTGCCCCAGGTCAGGTAGTCGACGCCACAGAGGTCGATACAGGTTTCAAAGCGCAGACCGGCTTCGGTGCGCAGCTTGTTGCAGACGGAGAACCACTGCTGCGCGGGCACTTCGAGCGTCAGCTCGCCCAACGCCTCGGTCAGCGCGATGTCCGCGCCGAGGGTGGTCTGCAAATTGTTTTTCAGGGTTTCGAGCCTGGTCATCATCTTGTACGCTTAGGTGAACCGATACGCTGGTTTCGAGAACGCCGGCGGCAAGGGCTGCCGCGGACGGGGCGAAAGATCAGCGCGCAATCGTGTTGGTCAGACGGATCTTGTTCTGCATTTGCAGCAAGCCGTAGACCAGCGCCTCGGCCGTGGGCGGGCAGCCCGGCACATAGACGTCTACCGGTACGATGCGGTCGCAGCCACGAACCACCGAATACGAGTAGTGGTAGTAGCCGCCGCCATTGGCACAGGAGCCCATGGACACGACCCAACGCGGCTCGGGCATCTGGTCGTAGACCTTGCGCAGCGCCGGCGCCATCTTGTTGCACAGCGTGCCAGCAACGATCATCAGATCGGACTGACGCGGGCTGGGTCGGAAGATGATGCCGAACTGGTCCAGGTCATAGCGGGCCGCGCCCGCGTGCATCATCTCAACCGCGCAACAGGCCAGACCGAAGGTCATGGGCCACATGGAGCCGGTCTTCGCCCAATTAAGGAACTTGTCGGCGCTGGTTGTGATGAACCCTTGCTTGAGAATGCCGTCTATAGCCATATTCGTCTCTGATAGCGTGCTGTGAAAAGAACCACCCGAAGGGGTTTATTCCCAGTCCAGCGCGCCCTTTTTCCATTCGTAGATGAAGCCGACGGTCAACACGGCTAGGAAAACCATGACCGTCCAGAAACCAACGAGCCCGACTGTGCCTTGGGCGATGGCCCACGGGAACAGGAACGCGATTTCCAGGTCGAAAAGAATGAACAGAATCGCCACCAGGTAGTAGCGCACGTCAAACTTCATGCGGGCGTCTTCGAACGCTTCGAAGCCGCACTCATAGGGCGACAGCTTCTCAGCGTAGGGACGCCGCGGGCCAAGGAGGGAGCCGGCCGTTAGAAGCGCGAACCCGATAAGGGTGGCCACTACGATAAACAGCAGGACGGGAAAATACTGTTGCAGGTTCATTCAGGCGTCCGTCAAATGCGCAAACCTTAGGATTGTAGCATTCGCGTGGTTACTTCCGGCTGAACTCTGTAGCTTGAACAACGGGTGAAAGACTGCATTCCTCAAATGGAACAATCGCAGTTTTTGGAACAGAGCCGCAAGCATACAGGACTCAACTGACAAGCTCCTGCGCGTCATCAAAAATCAGATCAAAGCACGAAAAAAAGCCACCCCAAAAGGGTGGCTTCATACGAACGAGCCGCAGCCCGTTCGTTCGCTTGCGTTTCAAATCCAGACAGGGCTTGCGCCCTGCAGTGGATTAGAAGCGGTGACGGACACCGACGCCGACAGCGGTCGACTTCAGATCGTCGACGAAGGCGTAGTTCTTGGCGTACGAACCGTAGGCGTACAGGTTGGTGCGCTTGGACAGGTCGTAGGTGTAGCCCAGCGAGTAGACTTGGGTCGACTCATCGCCGCCGGTCAACTTGTTGTTGCTGGGATCAACCATTTGCCACGAACCGAACAGCTTGCTTGCGCCGCCGATCGGAGCCGACAGGCCGACCATGTACGAGTTGGCCTTGAAGCCATCAGCGAACGAGTTCGAACCGAAGTTCACGCTGCTGGAGGTAGCGCCCGTAACGGGGTTGCTGACGTAGACGTTGGTGTCAACGCCTTGACCAGCGAACCAGCCGTCGGTGGTGCGAGCATAGGCCAAGGCCAGCTTCACAACTTCAAAGTCGTACGAACCGCCGATAGCGTACATACGCGGGGTAGCGTCCGTAGCAGCAGCCGACAGCTTGTTCGAAGCGTTCAGTTGGTCATACGTCAGAGCGACGTTCAGGGGGCCGTTGACATAGCGCAGACCGGTCGTGATGGCGCGGGTGTTGTCAGCAGTGCGGAAGCCGGTTTGAGCAGCGGTGTTGTCGTTCGCGTTGAACGAGTAGCCGACGCCGAACTGGAAGCCGCTGTACGACGGGGTCTGATACATGACCATGTTGTCGTAGCGGTTCGTGTTGGCGGCGCTCAGAGCCACGCCGATGTTAGCTTGACCGAAGCCAGCGCCGAACGGATCGATCGAGCCGAAGTACTTCGACGCGATGTTGGTTTGGCGACCGAAGTCCAGTTGACCCCAGCTGTCGCTGGCCAGACCGACGGTGGCTTGACGACCGAACAGGCGGCCGCCTTGAGCGGAGTTACCGTTACCGGAGTTGAAACCCGATTCCAGTTGGAAAACAGCGCGCAGACCGTCACCCAGGTCTTCCGAGCCACGCAGACCCCAGCGCGAACCGTTCTGGACGCCGTTGATCATGCCGAAACGGCTGCCGTTCATGGCGTCGTTCGCAGCACCGCTGATCTTGTTGTAGCCGAGGCCCGTGTCGATAATACCGTACAGGGTGACAGACGTTTCTGCCTGGGCGACACCGGCAAAACCGGCGAGCAGGGCGGCAGCGAGCAGAGTCTTTTTCATTTAAGAAATCTCCGTTGATTTGAGTGACAAGAGCAGCAATCCAGCAAACCAGCCTGCCGCCCCCCTAACTCCGCGAAGGGAAGTTGACGCTATTGCATCAAAAATTGGGGGGGCTGGCTATGGTCGGCATCAGAAAAGTGCACGTTTGCGACACCCCTGTTGGGATCTTGCAACATCGCGTGGGTGGCGCGCCGAAGGTGTTAGGGCTTACCCGAACTAAAACAGGTAAGCCTGTATCCACGCGACTTTCAGCCCTGCCCCTAATTATTGAAGCCATTTGCGCGGCGTTCTTTCAACCCGCTTTCACAGTTGCCGCCGGTCGGTTTGCACGTCGGAATCGGTCTGAATGCCTGAGGAAGCGCCGCCACTCCCGAGCCCACTCCGCCCTGCTGGATAACATTGTTATTTCGAAAAATCGTCGATATGATCGGCGCTAACGTCCTTCCACCTGCAGCCGCCCAAATGCCCGTCACTCCGACCGCACGCACCGAAAGAAATGAACGGCTGAACGCGCTGCGACGCCAGTTGATCCTGGGCGCCGCGCAACGCGTGTTTGAGCGCGACGGGCTCGAGAAAACGACCATACGGGCAATTGCCAAGGAAGCCGGCTGCACCACCGGCGCCATTTACCCCTGGTTCGCGGGCAAGGAAACTCTTTACGGCGCGCTGCTGGACGAATCGCTCGGGCGCCTGCATACGCATCTGGACGAGGCGGCAAGCAGCGGGCCCGCACCCGGCGCCGCCCGCAAGGCGATCCACGCCTTCTTCGGCTATTACGCTCAGCGCCGCACCGATTTTTCCTTGGGCATGTATTTGTTCCAGGGGTTGGGCCCCAGGGGCCTGGGCCGGGACATGGACGAAAAGCTGAACGCTCGCCTGCGGCAATGCGTGAACCTGCTGGGCGGGGCACTGGCGCGCACCAAGGGCTGGGACGCGGACACCGTGGCGGTCGAGCAGATGAACCTGTTCACCTATCTGATGGGCTTATTGCTGTTGCTGCACACCCATCGCCTGAAATCCCTGGGTCAGCAGGCCGACGCCCTGCTGGACCATTATTGCCTCGCCCTGGAGCAACGATGACCGCAACCGCACTGGCCGCCGACACCGACGCGCCCCTGATCAGCCTGGCCGATTTCCATATTCTGCTGGCCGACCAGCACCCCTTCTCGCTCTTGCTGGGCATCGACGTGCTGCACATCGGCCGAGGCACCGCCCGCGCGGTGCTGCCCGCTCGCGACGCGCACCAGCGCCTGGGCGGCATCGTCGCCGGCCCGATGTTGATGGGCCTGGCGGACTTGGCCATGTACGCCGCCGTGGTCGGCGCCACGGGCCAGAGCCACGCCGTCACGGCCAGCCTGACCATCAATTTCCTGCGCAAGAGCCCCGCCGGGGCCATCTATGCGGACGCCCGGCTGCTGAAGGTGGGCAGGCTGTCGGCAGGCGAAGTCATCTTGACCGGCGACGGCTCGGACGAGCCGCTTGCCCATATCGTGAGCACGTGGTCCGTGCCCAAGCCATGAGCCCGCGCATCAGCATCGTGGGCATGGGCGACACCGGCACCTTGGCCGCCCGGCGCTTGCTGGAAGCCGAACCGGACATCGCGTTGACCCTGTATGACATCGACCCGGAACGCTGCGAGCAATTTCGCGGGTCGGCCACGCTGGCGACGTCGGCGCGAGAAGCGCTGATGGAATCGGACACCATCGTGCTTGCCTTGCCACGGGAACGCGAGATTGATCGCACGCTGGAGCGGTTCAGCGACGGCGAGGTAACGGCGCCGATCCAGGGCAAGCTGATCGTGGACCTGACCCCGCCGCCAGCAGAACGCGCCCAGCGGCTGGATCGTGCGATTGCCAGCGCGGGCGGACAATACACGAGCCTTCCGGACCCGACTGCGGCCGAGGCGGCAAGCAGCATGCCGCAGCGGCTGTTAAAGCTGTTGCTCTGCCCGGCGTGAACCGCAATAGCGTTCGGCCACGGCCGCGCAGACCGCCAGCCATGCCAGGGTGACGGCAAACCCTGCCGTCACATCGCTGGCGAAATGCACCTGCAGCAGGATGCGGCTAAGGCCGATCGCCATGATCAATGCCGCCGCCGCCGCCACGCAGGGCAAGCGCCACGAGGCGGGCGCCAAACGCCACACCAGATAGCAGGCCGTGCCGTACACGGCCATTGCCGCCGAGGCGTGGCCGCTGGGAAAGCTCCACCCCGTGGCGGCGACAAACCCGTGGTCATGTTCGGGGCGGACGCGCTCGAACGTGTGCTTGAGCAGCCAGTTAAGCGCCCCACCCAGGCCCGTAGTGATGGCGCAGAACGCGGCAAGCCGCCACCAACCCGTCCAGAGCAGATAGAGCGTCATCGCCACGGCTAGCACCGTCAGGAAGTTGCGATCACCCAGGTACGTGAACCAGGACAGCAGCCATAGCAGCGACGCATTCATCGACATGCTGAGCGCGTCGGCCAGCGCGCCATCGAAGACCACCACCCGCCCTTGGGTATGCACCGCGGCGGCCAGCACCAGAAAGGTCAGCAGCGCGGCGGACACCCCTGCCCCGAACATCACGCGGCGCGTCACGGCGGACCCGCCGGCAAACGCACGGACGGCCAACAGCGCCGCCGCCCCGGTCAATACCGGCAGTGCAATAAACAATTCCATGGCGTGGGACGCAACCCACGCCGCATACACCTCGGTCATGTAAGGGTCACCAATGTCTTGTCGACGGGAGCAAACACGTGCGTGGCTTCCGCGTAATCCCAGCGTTCGACATGGCAAAGCTGCTGGCCGCCCTCGCCTTCGTGCGTGATCACGTTCACCGAATTGGGCACGCTACCGCGAACCCGGCGCGAGCACGCCGTGCCCGCCTGCACGATCCAGCCCGCCGGACCATTCGCCGACGACAGCGGCAGCACATAGGGCAGATGAATGTGCCCGCCCAAGACCAGGTCGATGCCCGCCTGCGCCCACGCCGCCAGCGCGCGCTCACGCCCATTCAGCAAGTTGGACAGGTCGGATTCCACCTTGGCGCGAACGGGGTGATGCGCCACCACGATGCGCAATTGGCCCGGCCGGGCCTGGCGCAGGCGCTGCGCGACCCGGGCGATCTGCGCGTCCGAGATCTCGCCGTCTTTATGGCGGCGTGGCCGCGTGGTGTTCACGCCCACCGCCAGCAGCCCGGGGGTTTCGAACACGGGTTCCAGCACCGCGCCCAGCGCGCGCCGGTAGTTGCCGTAAGGGTTGAGCGCGCGGGCAAATACGTTGTACAGCGGGATGTCATGGTTGCCCGGCACGGCCAGCACGGGCAGCGACAGACGCTCGATGAACCGACGTGCCGCGGCGAACTGCGCCCGCCGTGCGCGCTGCGTGATGTCACCGCTAAGCACCACCAGATCGGGCTTCAGCGAGCGCGCCAGATCCAGCGCCGCCTCCACCACGGGTTTGCGTTCCGTACCGAAATGCGTGTCGGAAAATTGCAGGATCCGCGTCATGAGCGGTCCAGGTATTGCGAGTCAGCAGGCACCACCAGCGGCAGCTTTTCGTCGGCCACCTTGAATTCAAGCGGCGTGCTCATCCAGGAAATCTCGCCGTCCATCGCCACCTTGACGCGATTGCGCCCGCGTATCCGCACCCGCATGCGGTCAAAGCCGAAGCTGATGACGTGTTCGGCTTCGCCCAGGCGGCTGAACAGGCCGCGCACCAGCAGCCCGTACAGCGCAAGCGTGCCGACCGGCTTGACCGTCATGGCAACGAGGCGGTCGCGTTCCAGTTCACTCGACTCGATGCCGACGTGTTCCAGTTGCAGTTTGTTGTTGCCCACCACCAGCGTCGGCGTGCGCAGGTCGCGGACGACGCCCTCTTCTTCCAGTTGCAATCGCAGTTGGCGCGGCGCGCGCAACAAGGTGATCAGCCCCGACCACAGCGCCACCATCCGGCTGCGGCCGAAGCGCTGCTTGTAGGCTTCGCGGTCTTCCAGCAAGGTGGGGTACAGCCCCAGGCTGGCGTTGACCAGGAACAGCCGACCGTTCAACTGGCCGACGCGCACGGGTTCAATATGCCCCTGAAGAAAGCCGCGCAGTGCGACATCCGTGTCTTGCGAAATGCCGTAGGTGCGCCCGAAATAATTGAACGTGCCCTGCGGCAGAATGCCGAATGGCACGCCCTTGCCCAGCACGGTGGCGGCGACCGCGTTGAGCGTGCCGTCGCCCCCCGCCGCGATGACGACGCCCTGCTCGTCCTGGGCGCGCTTGACGGCCGCCTGCGCCGTTTCGGTCAGGTGGATGGGGTCGTCTACGGCCATCAGCGTGTAGCGTCGGCCGGCCTCGTCGAGGATGCCGCGGATGGTGTCTTGCAGGACCTGCGCGTCGCCGCGCCCCGATCCTGTGTTGAGGACGATGAATAGCGGCTCTTGTCCCGTCAGGGAGCGCGCTCCGGTGCCTGGGCGCTGATCGGATAAGGTCATGGGAGAAAGATAGCCCATGCCGGCAAAACGCCGCAAGGCGCTAGCGCACTACGGGTCGAACAGCCCGGAGAGGGCCGAAAACCCCGGGCGCCACGCAGATGGCGCCCGGCTTGCCGACCGTCAGCGGCCGATGGCGTAGGCCTGCATCAGGCGCGGCGTGGCCGCCGCGTGCAAGAGGCCGTCTTCATCCCGCGAGGCAGCCGTCAGGCGGCCGACCGACCATTCCGGCACCTCTTCGATCTGGTGCCCGCGCTGGCGCAGGCCATTGATTACGTCGGCGCCAAAGCTGGCTTCCACCGCCAGGTGGCCCGGCTTGCGGTCGCGCGGGTAGAACGACGTGGGGAAATGCATGGTGTGCGACATCGGCAGGTCAATCGCTTCCTGCAGGTTGAGCCCATGGTGCACGTGGCGCAGGAAGAACAGCAACTGCCATTGTTCCTGCTGATCGCCGCCCGGCGTGCCAAAGGCCAGATACGGCTTGCCGTCGCGCAGCGCCAAGGATGGCGTCAGCGTAGTGCGCGGACGCTTGCCAGGCGCCAGCGTGCCGGGCAGACCCTCTTCCAGCCAGAACATCTGGGCGCGGGTATTCAGGCCAAAGCCCAGTTCGGGAATCACGGGCGACGATTGGAACCAGCCGCCCGAGGGCGTGGCCGAAATCATGTTGCCCCAGCGGTCGATCACGTCCACATGCGTGGTGTCGCCGCGCTTGGCCGAAGCCCGCATATCGGACGCACGCACATCGGACGCACGCATATCCGCAAGCGTCGGCTCATTGGTGGCGCTGCCGGGCGCGGACACCGGCGACAGGCGTTGCAGCGTATCCATCACGCGCGCCACCTGTGCCTCGAAGCCTGGCACCATGCCAGGCAGCAGGTCGTGCGACGCGGCCTCGCCGATCAGCGCGCGGCGTTCGGCGTTATAGGCGTCCGACAGCAGGTGCGCCAGCGGCACGTCGATGAACGCCGGGTCGCCGTAATAGGCCTCGCGGTCGGCGAACGCCAGCTTCATGGCCTCGGTGACGCGGTGGATGAATTCAACGCTGTTCGGCCCCACGCCCGCCAGGTCCATGTCTTTCAACAGCGCCAGCGTTTGCAGGAACACCGGCCCCTGGCTCCAGGCGCCCGCCTTGGCCACGGTGTAGCCGTGGTAATCGTAGGTCAGCGGGGTGTCGTAGCTGGCCGACCAGCCGGCCAGGTCATCGGCCGTGATGACGCCACGGTGCGTCGCGCCGCTTTCGTCCATCACGTCGGTATTGCGTGCGAACCGGTCGATCTCTTCGGCGATGAAGCCGCGATAGAACGCGTCGCGGGCGGCCTCGATCTGGCGTTCGCGGTTCGCGCCCACGCTTTCGGCTTCTTTCAGCACGCGCGTCCACGTGCGCGCCAGCGCCGGGTTGCGGAACAACTTGCGCGCTTCGGGGACCTTGCCGCCCGGCACATAGACCTGGGCCGTACTGGGCCAATGGGTTTCAAAGAAATCCTTCAGGCCCGCGATGGTGTTCGAGATGCGCGGCATCAGCGCATGGCCATGCTCGGCGTAATAGATGGCGGGTTCCAGCACATCGCGCACGCGCATCGTGCCGTGGTCGCGCAACAGCAGCATCCAGGCGTCGAAGGCGCCGGGAATCACCGTGGCCAGCAGGCCATTGCCGGGAATCAGCTTCAGCCCTTCGGCGCGATAGCGTTCAAGCGTGGCGGCGGCGGGCGTGGTGCCCTGGCCGCACAGCACTTCCAGCTTGCCGGTGCGCGCCGAATAAAAAACCGCCGGCACTTCACCAGCCGGGCCGACCAGGTGGGGTTCGACCACTTGCAGCACAAAGGCGGACGCCGCGCAGGCGTCGAAGGCATTGCCGCCGCGTTCCAGCAGCGACATGCCGGCCGCGCTGGCCAGCCAATGGGTAGAGGTCACCACACCGAAGGTGCCTAGGATTTCCGGGCGAGTCGTGAACATGATGCTTCCTGTAGTGGCGGCGCGCGCCGCCCGCAACGATAAAAAACGGGATCCGAAACCGGATCCCGTCGTTGGCCGCCGAGCTTACTTCTTGGCGACGGTCACGCCCTTCAGGCGGATCAGGCCGTCAGGGTACGGCACGAAGCCCTCTACCTTCTTCTGCACGCCAAACGTCCACGGCAGGTAGAACAGGTAGACGATCGGGCGCTGGTCCTGCATGCTGGCCAGCACCTGGTCGTACAGGGCGCGGCGCTTGGCCGTGTCGGCTTCGGCGCGCGCTTCGTTCAGCAGCTTGTCGACACCGGCATCGCAGAACTTGCCGTCATTCAGATTGCCCTTGCAACTCAGGTACTGGTGGATATTGCCGCTGGGATCAACCCGGCCCGACCAGCCGCTCTGGCCCACCTGGAAATCGCCGCGCGCAAGCGAGGATTGCAGCGACGCAAATTCCACCGGACGCAGGGTGATGTCAAAGCCGGCCTCGGAACCCATCGCCTGCACCAGCTCGAACACCTGCTGCATGGTGGTGTTGTTGCCGAAGGTGATCTCGAACTTCACGCGGTCAAAACCTGCTTCCTTCAGCAGCGCCTGCGCCTTCTTCGGATCGCGGCCCTTGTGTTCGAAGGCGGTGTTGTAGGCAAAGCTTGCGGGCGGGAACGGCTGGTAAGCGGGCTGGAACATGCCTTCGCCGATCACCTGGTTCAGCACATCGCGGTCAATCGCCAGGTCCAGCGCCTGACGCACGCGCTTGTCCTTGGCCAGCGGATTGTCGGCGCGCGCGCCGTTGCCCAGGTTGATCGAGATTGACTGGAAGCCCAGGCCGGTCACGGGCGCCAGGCGCAGGTTGCCGTCGTCCTTCACGGCCTTGGCATCGCTGGGGGCCACCCGCTCGATGATATCCAGATCGCCCGCGCGCAAGTTGTTCAGGCGCACGGTGGTGTCGGGAATCGGCGTGAAGACCAGGCGGTCGAAATGGTAGTTGGCGGCGTCCCAATACTTGGGAAATTTCTCGAGCACGATGCGGTCGTTCTGCACGCGCTCCTTGAATTGGTACGGGCCCGAGCACACCGGCTTGCCGCCCGGATCCTTGTCGAAGCTGGCGGGCGACATCATCATGCCGGCGCGGTCCGACAACTGCGACAGCAGCGAGGCGTCGGGTTGCGACAGGTTCAGCACAACGGTGTGCTCGTCGGGCGCATCGACGCTGGCCACGGTGGCAAGCTCGCTCTTGCGGTTGCTGTCGGGCAGCGTGCGGGCACGATCCAGGTTGGCCTTGACCGCGGCGGCGTTGACCGGCGTGCCGTCATGGAAGACCGCGTCGGTGCGCAGCTTGAACGTCAGGGTTTTATTGTCGGGGCCGATCGTCCAGGACTGCGCCAACTGCGGCACGAACTTCAGATCGGGCGAGATATCAACCAGCTTGTCGCACAGCGAGGCAAACACGATACGGCCCACGAACGTGCGCGCGCGCGCCGGATCCAGCACGTCCGGATCGTCCTGCAAACCGATACGAAGGGTGGACTGGGCTTGCGCCAGGCCGCTAGCCAGCATTCCCGCCATGGCCATGGCGAGGCAAAGTTTACGCATGAAATATCTCCGTCGATGCATCTTGTTGGATTCTGCGCCAGGCGCGCGGCGATTGTATAGAGGGGCGCGGGGTAGGCCCCAGCACTCGGGCAAGGATCGGCCGCCTTGCGGACGCCCGCCGCGAAAGCGGGGCGGCAGGGTCAGGGCAAGCAGGGATCAGAGCGAAGAAGAGTCAGGACGGAGAAAGCACGGGCAAAGAACGGTCAGGGCAAACGACCGGGGTTAGCAACGCTCAGGGTAAGCGGCAAGGCGCGGAAAAATCCACGGCCGCCGCCACCGATTCGCGCAGGCGGGCGACCAGTGGGCGGGCGTCGTCGCGACGCTGCTGGAACGCATAGGGCAAGGCGGCGGGCTCGGGGTCGCCTTGCAGCATGCGCAGGCTGCCCTCGGCTTGCAGCGCGCGCGCCCAGTGCTCCGGTATCAACCCTACCCCCGTGCCTTCGATCAGCAGGCCCACGATGGCGCCCCAGTTGTTGCAGCACAGGCGTTCACCCGCCGCCTCGCGCCCTGCCAGCCAATCGTCAATGATGCGGGTCGTGCCCGCGCCGGCCGGCAGCATCACCAGCGGCAGACGGGCCAGCAAGTCCGGGGTCATGCGGGTTTCGCCGTCCAGCACGGCGGGCGCAGCCGCCCAGGCGAAACGGGCCTCGCCGATCGGGGTCGATGCGATGTTCGCGCGCGAGGATCGGCCCGCGATGACAGCAAAATCCAGTTCGCCGTCGGCCACCCGCTGCTCCAGCACCTGACCGATGTCCACATAGGGTTCCAGAACCAGGTCGGGATACGCCGCGCGCACCACGCCGATCAGGCGCGGCAGCCAGGTCAAGGCGGTGAGTTCGCCCACGCCGAAGCGACAGCGGCCGCGCAGGCCCGGGGTTTCCGCCATGGACGCGCGCACCTGGTCGGCCGCCGCCAGCAACTCGCGCGCCTGCGGCACCAGCCGTTGCCCGGCATCGGTCAGCGCGGCCTTGTGCCCGCTGCGATCAAACAGCGGCTGGCCCAGCGCGTCCTCAAGTTCGGTGATGCGCTTCGATAGCGACGACACCGACAGGTGCAGGCGTTCAGCGGCCACGGCAAAACTGGCGCAGGTCGCCGCCCAATAAAACGCTTCAAGTTGCTTGAGAGTCATACGCAAACGTCAAATGAGGTGAACGGGTCCGCATGGGCCGGAGACATGGATAACACCTGTTCGGAAACATGGGTAACGCCCAAGCCTGGGTAGGATGGGTGAAGCGCGACCCCCCCGCCACAAAAACCCCAATCCCCAACGCGCGCAACCCATCAATCAGCCCCGCCAACCACCTCCACCCGATACGCACACCGCCGCGCCCCGCTAAGAATATGCTCTTCCCGCTCCACCCGGACCCCCGCCCCCAACACCTTGCGGAACAACTCCAATTCACTGCGGCAAAACCCCATACAGGCCTTGGCCGCCGAGCAAATCGGGCAGTGGTTCTCGATAAACAAAAACCCGTCACCGTCAGCACGCAGTTCAGCCATATACCCTTCGGCTGACCTCACCTGCACCAGGCGCTCCAACCGGGCCTGCAAATCCTGCGCCCCCGCCATCGCCTTCTGGTAGCCGTCCAGCATCGCGGCCTCGCGCGCGTGGATCAGTTTGTCCACCCCCTCTTCGCCGAACACCTGCCGCACCGCGCCGATCATCTGCACCGTCATTTCGGCGTGCGTGTCGGGGAAGCGGCCATGGCCAGCCTCGGTCAGAAACCAGATCTGGGTGGGCCGGCCGCGCCCGGCGCTGTGGCTTTCGGAATCGACCAGCCCGTCGGCATGCAAGCGCGTCATCTGCTGACGCACGGCCTCGGCCGTCACGTCCATGGCCTTCGCGATAACGGCGGTGGACTGTGGGCCGCGCGTCTTCAAGGTCATGAGCACGCGGTCCGCCGGCTGATGCGGCATCCAGGTGATGGGGTGGGACGGGCTGTCGGACATGAGGGTATCGATACTCCGGGTGATGGTTCCTATGGTGCCATGATCTCGGCCGATTTCGCTTGGCCTGGTTGGCCCGGCGCCTGCCAGCCTCCGCCCACGGCTTTATACAGGGCAACCAGCCGCGTATAGGATTCGGTTTCGGCCACCGCCACGGCGTCCTGGGCGCGCAAAAGCGTACGCTGCGCGTCCAGCACCGTCAAATACGGCGCGCTGCCCTCGCGATAGCGCAGTTGCGCAAGTTCCGCCGCGCGGCCGCTATAGGCCGCCGCCTGCGCCAGGTTGCCCAGGCGTTGCTGCGTCTGGCCGAATTCAGCCAGCGCCGATTCCAGTTCTTCCACCGCCAGCAACACCGTCTGCTCGTAGCGTGCCACCACGCCTTCCGACCGCGCAACCGCCGCACGCTTGCGGGCCAAGGCGGTAGGCAGATGCAAGGCAGGCCAGCTTACGCCGGACGACACACTGAACGCCCGGCTGGAGGCCGACACGAAGTCGGCCCCGCGCAACGCGACAAACCCCAGGAAGCCGCCCAGGTCGATACGGGGATAGAGCTCGGCGGTGGCCACGCCCACGTCCGCGTTGGCGGCCGCCATGTTGCGCTCGGCCGCCGCCACGTCTGGCCGGCGCGACAGCAAGGCCGCCACGTCGCCAATCGGCAGGCGCGCAGCCAAGGGCGCCAGCGGCGTGCCCGCGTCCAGCTCAGCCAGCTCCACCGGCCGCAGCCCCGCCAGCACCGCCAGCCGATAGCGCGCCAGGCGCTTGGCCGTCACCTGCACCGGCACGCTGGCTTGCACGGTTTCCAGTTCGGCGCGCGCGCTGGCCAGGTCGCCTTCGTCGCCCCGGCCAGCCGCGACCAGGGCCTGCGTCACACGAAGGCTATCGCGCTGGCTGTCCAGATTCGCCTGCGCCACGGCCAGGCGCTGCTCGGCGCCGCGCAGTTCGAAGTAATTGCGGGCGACCTCCGCCGCCACCACGATGCGCGTCTGTGCCAGGTCCGCCGCTTCCGCTTCGCTGCGCGCCGCCGCGCCCTGCGCCGCGTAGCGCAGCCGGCCGAACAGGTCGAGTTCCCAGGTGGCGTCAAAGCCCGCCCGGTAGCTCTGGGCCAGATTGCGCTGGCCGGCCACGCCGGCATTGGCTTGCGACAGGCTGCGTTCGTAGCGTCCGTCCAGCGTCACGGCGGGCAAGCGGTCCAGTTCCTTTTCATCCAGCACCGCGCGGGATTCCGCCAGCCTGGCCTGTGCGATGCGGATGTCGTGGTTGCGGCTTAGTGCCAGGTCCACAAGGCGGTCCAACAGGGGGTCTTGCAATTGCTTCCACCAGGTCCGTTGCACCTGGTCGGCGGAAAACAGCGCTTGCTCGGGGCTGGCCAGCGTCACGGGCGCGGCTTGCGGCGTGTGGTATTCAGGGCCGACGGCGCAGCCTGCCAGCACCAGCGTGGCCAGCGATATGGCCGCCGCGCGGCGCAGGCGATGGGGTCGAAGAATATGGGTCATGGTTGCATCCTTAATGCGTGGTCGCCGGGCGGGCGTCTTCGGCCTGCGCCGCCATCAGTTCACGCGCTCGCGGCGTGTCGTGGGCGGCCCGATGGTCGCGGGCGAACACGGTGTACACGGTGGGCAGCACAAACAGCGTGAACAGCGTGCCCACCAACAGCCCCACCACGATCACCAGGCCCAGGCTGTAGCGGCTGTGCGCGCCGGCCCCCGTGGCGAACAGCAGCGGGATCAGCCCCATCACCATCGCGGCCGTCGTCATCAAGATGGGACGCAGCCGGATGCGGGCGGCCTGCTCCATCGCCGCGCGCCGATCCAGCCCGTGGCTAAGCTGCATCTCATTGGCGAACTCCACCATCAGGATGCCGTGCTTGCTGATCAGGCCGATCAACGTCACCAGGCCGATCTGCGTATAGATATTGATGGTGGCCATGCCCAGCGCCAGCGGAATCAGCGCGCCGCAGATCGACATGGGTACGCTGACCAGGATGATGAACGGGTCGCGCAAGCTCTCGTACTGCGCGGCCAGCACCAGGTAGATGACGATGATGGCGAAGACGAAGGTGATCATCAGCGCCGAGCCTTCCTGGCTGAACTGGCGCGCATCCGATTGCCAGTCATAGCTGAAGCCGGCGGGCAGCCGCTGCGCCTGTGCCGACAGGAACTTCACCGCGTCGCCCATGGTGACGCCGGGCATCGGTATGGCCTGGAACGTGGCGGCATTCAACTGGTTGAACTGGGTCAGCGAATTGGGTTCCACGCCCATGGACACCGTGACCAGGTTGGACAGCGGCACCTGCGCGCCGCTGGCGCTCTTGACGTGGAACTGCGCCAAGGCTTCTGGCGACACACGTTGTTCGCGCCGGCTCTGCGGAATGACGTCATACGAACGCCCGTCCATGCCGAAGCGGTTGACGTAGTTTTCGCCCACCAGCACCGCCAAGGTGTCGCCGATGTCTTTCATGGTGACGCCCAGGCTGTTGGCCTTGGCGCGGTCCACCTTTAACTGCACCACCGGGTTGTTGTAGTCCAGGTCGCTATCCACCACCATGAACAGGCCGCTTTCGCGCGCGGCCTTCTTCAAGCCTTCCATGGCCTCGTAGACCACCGGATAATCGGCCGCGCTCATCAGCACCATCTGCACGGGCAGGCCGCCGGTGGAACCCGGCAAGGACGGCAACTGGAACGCGAAGATGTTGCTGCCTTCCACCTGATTGGCCAGCGACTGCATGTCGGCCTGGATCTCGTCGGCGCTGCGCTTGCGGTCCTGCCAGTCCACGAAGTCCACCCCACCGATGCTGTTGGACACGCCATCCGATCCATTGATCAGCCAGCGCCCCTTCTGCTCGGGCACGGTCTTCATGACGTCGTCCCACTTCTTGCCGAACTTCTCCACGTAATCAATGTTGGCCTGCTGCGGCGACTTGATCGCGGTCAGCACGGTCGACTGGTCTTCCACCGGCGCCAGCTCGCGCTGCGCGGTGTTGTACAGGAACGGCAGGCTGATCAGCACCGCCACCGCAATCAGCCCCGTCACCCAGCGATGCCGCAGCGACACGTCCAGCACGCTGCCATAGGCGTTGCCCAGTCGGCCAAAGAAGTGCTCGGCGCGGCGCGCCATCCAGCCATCGGACACGCGGCTGTTCAGCAGAAACGAACTCATCACGGGCGACAGGGTCAGCGCAATGACGCCCGACACCACCACCGCGCCCGCCAGCGTAAAGGCGAATTCCTTGAAGAGCGACCCGGTCAGCCCGCCCATCAGGCCGATGGGCGCATACACCGCGGCCAGCGTGATGGTCATGGCGATCACCGGCCCCGCGACCTCACGCGCGCCGATCAACGCCGCCCGCACGGGCGATTTGCCCTCTTCGATATGCCGGTGCACGTTTTCCACAACCACAATCGCGTCGTCCACCACCAGGCCGATCGCCAGCACCATCGCCAGCAGCGTCAACAGGTTCACGCTGAAACCGAACAGCGCCATGATGGCCGCCCCGCCCAGCATGGACAGCGGAATGGTGACGACGGGAATCAGCACTGCCCGCAATGAACCCAGGCACAGGAAGATCACCACCACCACGATGGCAATGGCTTCCAGCAAGGTTTGCATCACGCCGTCGATGGACGCGCTGATGAAGCGCGCCAGCTCGAAGGGCACTTGCACGCTGGTGCCGGGCGGAAGGTTCTGCTTGATGTTGGGCAGCAGTTCCTGCAAGCGCTTGACGATGACCAGCGGGTTGCCGACCGGCGTAGCGTTCAGGCCGAAGTAAACGGCCGGTTCGCCGTCCATCAGCCCGCTGGAATCGGTGGACGCGGCCCCCAATTCCACCGTGGCCACATCGCCCAGCCGCACCAGCGCGTCGCCATCGCGCTTGACGACCAGGTCGCGGAATTCCGCCACATTCACAAGATCAGTGTTGACCTGGATGTTGGACACCACATACAGGCCCTTGGCCTGGCCGGGCGCCGCCTGCACGTTGTTGTCGCGCAGCGCCTGGGCCAGCTCGCCCGCCGAAATGCCGCGCGCCGCCATGCGGTTGGGATCCAGCCATACACGCATCGCCAGCTTTTGCCCGCCGTAGAGTTCCACGCTGGCCACGCCGTCTATCGACGACAACTGCGGCTGCACCACGCGCGACAGGTAATCGGTCAGCGCCGCCAATGACAGCGTGGTGCTGGAAAAGCCCACATAGGCCACGGCGGTCGCCTCGCCCGCGGACTTGACCAGCACCGGGTCGTAGACGTCTTGCGGCAGGCGGTACTTGACCTCGTTGACCTTGGCCATGACCTCCGTCATGGCCTTGTTGGAATCGGCATTCAGCTTCATCCGTACCGTGATGACGCTGCGGCCCTGGGTGGACGACGACGACAGGTAGTCGATGCCTTCCACCGTGGCCACGGATTGCGCGATGGGTTGCGTGACAAAACCCTGCATCAGCTCGGGCGATGCGCCGGG
The DNA here is from genome assembly GCF_002812705.1 of Achromobacter spanius. Classification (NCBI taxonomy): domain Bacteria; kingdom Pseudomonadati; phylum Pseudomonadota; class Betaproteobacteria; order Burkholderiales; family Alcaligenaceae; genus Achromobacter; species Achromobacter spanius. The sequence continues at coordinate 6,340,979 of NZ_CP025030.1, forward strand.
GTATTGCGTGGTGATGGTGATGGTGGTGCTTTCGGTCAGCGGATACTGCCGCACCGGCAGGCCGCTCAGCGCCTTGATGCCCAGCAGCAGGATCAGGGTGCTGACCACCAGGGCCAGCACTGGCCGACGCACGAAGAGATCGGTGAATTTCATGCTTGTCTCCGCCGCGTCAATCAGCTTGCACCGGGGCTTGCGCCACGGTTTGCGTCGGGGTTTGCACAGTCGTACCCAGCGCGACGGTGTCGGACGGAATGACTTCCACCGCCGCGCCGTTATGCAGGCGCAGCTGGCCTGACGTCACCACCTGGTCGCCCGCTTGCAGGCCGTCGGTCACGACCACCCGGCCGCGCATGCGTTCGGCGGTCTTGACATAGGCTTGCCGCACCGTGGCGGCGGCGCCTTCCTGGCCGCCCTCGGGGCGCGCCAGCACAAATACGGAGTCGCCATAGGCGCTGTAGCTGACGGCGGTTTCGGGCACGGTGATCACGTTGGGGCGGTCAGGCAGGCCGATACGGCCGTGCGCGAACATGCCGGCCGCAAGCGCTCCGTCGGCGTTGGCCAGGGTGGCTTGCACGCGCACCGTGCGCGAACCGGCATCCACCTGTGGTTCCACGGCCGTCACCTGGCCGGCGAACTCGCGTCCGGCATGGGCGTCCACCGTCACCGTCACCGGCTGCCCGGCGCGCACCGCGCCCAATGCCTGTTCGGGCAAGGTGATGTTGGCGTACACGGTGGAGGCGTCCGTCAGCGATACCAATGCATCGCCCGCCCGGGTGAACTGGCCCAGGTTGACGCGCCGCACACCCAGCACGCCGTCAAACGGCGCCTTGACGCGCTTTTGCTCAATCAGCGCCTGCACCCGCTTAATGTCGGCGGCGGCCTGATCATGGTCCGCCTGCGCCTGCTCCAACTGTTCTCGCGTGGCCGCCTGTTGCGGCAACAGGCGCCGCGTGCGTTCGAGCAAGGCGCGCGCATTACGGGCCTGCGCCTGCAAGCGCGCCAGTTCACCCTGTTCGGGCGCATCGTTCATCTGCACCAGCACTTGGCCGGCCTTGACCTGCTGGCCCGCCGTGAAAAGGATCTGCGTGACGCTGCCGTCCACTTCCGCCGGCACCTGCACCTGGCGCGTCGCCTCCAGGGACCCGATCCCGCTCAACGCCATTGGAAAGGCCGCCTGCACCGCGGGCGCCACGGCCACCTTGGCAGGCGCCATCGCCCATTCACCCTGCTGCGACGCCTGGCTGTACTTCCAGGCCAGCCCACCTGCCACCGCCAACACCAGCACGACGGCGCTTGCTGCCCATGCCCCGGATTTCGCCTTCATGATTCTCTCTTTTATTTATCCAAGAATAAGCTTGGATAATCCATGATTCGGCGCGCTTCGTCAAAGCGGCAGATGCAATGTGAGAGATAGCGCCACGCTATCGGACGAAAAAAACCGCCAGGCGATGCTGGCGGTTGTGGGTCAGGCAAGAAGTGCCGGCAAGGCCGGGGTTCAGGTTCGAACCATGTGCAGGTAATGGCGATGGCGTTCGTACTGGTCCAGGATGTCGCCGATGACGGCATCGCGGCTCCAACCCATGATGTCGTAGTCCTGCCCGCCTTCGCGCAAGTGCACTTCGGCCCGGAAATACTTGCGTTCTTCTTCGTCGGCGGCTTCGTCCGGCGTCAGGCTGGGGCGCACAAAGGCCTCGGGCTGCACGGCGTATGAAAAGTCCAGGTGCTCGCCATGGGACACCTCAAGCACGGCGCTGCCGTCGCTTTCGTTTTCGCGCACCTCCACCGCGTAGCCCTGCTTGCGCAGTTCATCAGCCACGTCTTCCAGGGCAGGCCGCACCACGTCGCTGATGAAGCGTTGCACGTGCGAACGGCGCGGCATCATCACCATGTTGCGCAGCCGGCGCTCCCAGGACTGCCCGCCGCGCGCGGGGCGCGACAAGGTCAATGACTGGTAGCGGATGCCGCGCTTGGTGGCGTCCAGCTTCAGCGCCTTGAACAAGCCCCACAGGGACAGCAGCAAGATGATGGAGAACGGCAGCGCGCTGGCGATGGTGGCGGTTTGCAAGGCTTTCAGGCCATCGGCCAGCAACAATGCGATAGCCACCGCGCCCATCAGCAGCGACCAGAATATGCGCTGCCACACCGGCGTGCGGTCGGATCCGCCCGACGCCAGCAGGTCAACCACCAGCGCCCCCGAGTCGGCCGAGGTCACGAAGAACACCGCCACCATCGCAATGGCGATGACCGACAGCACCCCGCTCCAGGGCAGTTGCTCAAGAAAGGCGAACAAGGCCAGTGACGAGTCGGCATCCACGACTTCCGCCAAGCCCTGCACCTTGTCCACCAGGATCATGTGGATGGCGGTGTCGCCGAATACGGTCATCCAGAACAGCGTGAAACCCGCCGGCACCAGCAGCACCCCGGTGACGAACTCGCGGATCGTGCGCCCGCGCGAGATGCGCGCGATGAACATGCCCACGAAGGGCGACCACGCAATCCACCAGCCCCAATAGAACAGCGTCCAGCCGCCGATCCAGTCGGTGGGCTCGTAGGCGTACAGGTTGAAGGTCTTGTTGACGATGTCGGACAGATACGCGCCCGTGTTCTGGACAAAGGTCTGGAACAGGAACACGGTGGGACCCACAATCAGCACGAACAGCAACAGCACGGCGGCCAGCACCAGGTTGGTTTCGGACAGGATGCGGATGCCCTTGTCCAGCCCGCTGGCCACCGATATCGTCGCCAGCCCGCAGGTGATGATGATCAGGATGATCTGCGTCGTCACCCCTACCGGTATGCCAAACAAGTGATTCAGCCCGCTGTTGATCTGCGCCACGCCCAGCCCGAGCGAGGTCGCCACGCCCAACACCGTGCCAAGAATGGCGAAGATGTCGACGGCGTGCCCGATCGGCCCGTGGATGCGGTTGCCGATCAGCGGATACAAGGCCGAACGCAACGTCAGCGGCAAACCATGCCGATAACTGAAGAACGCCAGCACCAACGCCACCACGGCATAAATGGCCCAGGCATGCAGGCCCCAGTGGAAGAAGGTGATCTTCATCGCCTCGCGCGCCGCGATGGCGGTACCGCCTTCACCTACGGGCGGCGACATGAAGTGCATCACCGGTTCGGCCACGCCGAAGAACATCAGGCCGATGCCCATGCCCGCGGAGAACAGCATCGCGAACCAGGTGAAATTGCGGTAATCGGGTTCGCTGTGGTCAGGCCCCAGCTTGATGTCGCCATACCGGCTGACCGCCAGGAACACCACGGCCAGCAAGATAATCGCCACGACCAGGATGTAGAACCAACTGGCGTTGCCCAGGATCCAGCCTTGCACCGCGTCGAACACGGTCTGCGCCTGCTTGGGCGCCAGAATCGCGAATCCGACCAGCAGCAGCGTGAAGATGGCCGCTGGAAAAAATACAGGTCGATTGATGGTGGATGGTCGGGTTTCTGAAGTCATGCAGCAGCTCCTTTCGCCCGAGGGTGGAAATTTCCGATGCGCGGTCCCCCTCAGTCCGACAGCGCGCCGCAGGTATTACTATCACGGCCAGCGTGTGGATGACAATGCCTTACTTGCCGTCCAACTGACCGTCCGCCGCCTTCTCCGGCGAAGGATCGCCGAACACCACGCGGCGGAAAAATCCCGCCAGCACGGCTTCGGTCATTTCCAGGCTGACCCCTTGCGGGTCGAACGCATAGCTGAATTGCATGCCGTCCGACAAGGCCAGCAAGCCCACCGCCAACTGTTCGGCGGGCAGCGGCAGCGGCGTGCCGACCTGGGCGGAAAACTGGCGCACGTATTCGGTGGTGGCCGCGCGCAATTCACGCAGGCAGTCGGTGAAACCCACGCGAAAATCCGGGTCGCGCGCCGCTTGCAGCTTGCCTTCCATCCAGAGCAGGAAGCAATCGTTTTCGCGGTGGTGCGTGCTGTAGTACTCCAGCACGCGCGCCTCCATTTGCTCGCGCGATTCGCCTGCTTCGAAGATGGCGCGCATGTCGGCCATTACCTTGTCGTGATCGCGCCTGAGCAAGTGCAGGAAAAGTTCGGACTTGCTGCCGAAATTGGAATAGAAGGCCCCGCGCGTATAACCCGCCAGTTCGGCGATGTCTTCAACGCTGGCGGCCACAAAACCCTTGCTGAGAAAAACCGATTGCGCAGCGTCCAGCAGACGCTGGCGCGTCTGGTCTCGGCTTTGCTCACGGGTAAGGCGGACTTTTGACATGGCGCGAGTTTAGCACTGGCCGCAATTTCAAATACACCCTTGTATCTGAATACATTACCGCATTAGAATTCAGGCCGTATTGAGTTCGATTCTTCTTTTTCCATCTTCGCGCCGCGAGGTGTTTCGTGAATTTCCCTGGTTCCCGCCCACATTCGCCGGTGCGCGCCCCTGCCGTCGACACGGCATCTACGCCTGCCTTTTCGCATCGCCGAATCTGGACGCGCCGCCTGGCGCTGCCGGCCGTGCTGGCCTTGACCCTGGCCGTAGCCGCCTGCGGCCGCAAGGAAGCGCCCGCGCCCGCCCCACGCCCCGTGGTCGCCATGCCCACTCAGGCCGACGAGCGCCTGCCCGCCTGGACCTTGCCGGGCGAAGTCCAGGCGCGCTACAGCACACCGTTGTCTTTCCGCGTGGGTGGCAAGATCATCGAACGCAAGGTCAGGCTGGGCGACAGCGTAGTGCCCGGGCAGGTGGTGGCCAAGCTGGACCCCGCCGACGCCGCCAAGAACGCCGCGGCCGCCAAAGCCCAATTGTCGGCCGCGCAGCATCAACTGACGTACGCCCGCCAGCAATTGGAGCGCGACCGCGCCCAGGCGCGCGAAAACCTGATCGCGACGAACCAGTTGGAACAAACCCGCAACGCCTACGCCTCGGCATTGGCGCAACGCGACCAGGCCGCGCAACAAGCCGCGCTATCGGCCGACCAGCTTGAATACACCACGCTGAAAGCCGACCAGGCCGGTGTCATCACCGCCGAACAGGCCGACACGGGCCAGAACGTGGCCGCGGGCACGCCTGTCTACCAACTGGCCTGGGCCGGCGATATCGACGCCATCTGCGACGTGCCGGAAAGCGTGCTGGCGGGGCTGACCGTGGGGCAGCGCGCCAGCGTCACGTTGGGGCCCCTGCCCGGCCAGACCTTTGCCGCCGTCCTGCGCGAGATCGCGCCCGCCGCCGACCCGCAAAGCCGCACCTACCGCGTCAAGCTCACGCTGGAATCGCCCACGCCAGGCGTGCGGCTGGGCATGACCGCCAACATCAGCTTCGACAACCCCGGCGCCGCAAGCCAGGCCACCTACACCGTGCCCGCCACGGCGCTGTTCCATGACGGTAAGGAACCCGCCGTGTGGGTCGTGAAGCCGCAAGAAGACACGCTGGAACTGCGCCGCGTAAAGGTGCTGCGCTACGACGCACGCACGGTCACGCTGTCCAACGGTGTGCAAGCTGGCGAGCGCGTGGTCTGGCAAGGGGTACATACGGTGACCGCCGGTGAAAAAGTCCGCCCCGTGGCGCCCTTGCACCCCGAGGACTTCGCATCATGAGCGCCGGCCCCCAAGAATCTGGCAACCAACCTGGCAACGACCCCGGCCACGAACACAATGAAGGCAAATTCAACCTGTCGGCCTGGGCATTGCGCCACCAGCCGCTGGTAATTTTCCTGATTGCGCTGGTCACGCTGTTTGGGGTGCTCTCGTACTCGAAGCTGGCCCAGTCCGAAGACCCGCCCTTCACGTTCCGCGTGATGGTCATCAAGACTTTGTGGCCGGGCGCCACCGCGCAGCAGGTGCAGGAACAGGTAACCGACCGCATCGGCAAGAAGCTGCAGGAAACCGCCAATACGGACTTCTTGCGCAGCTATTCGCGGCCCGGCGAATCGCTGATCTTCTACACCATGAAAGACTCGGCGCCCGCCAACACGGTGGCCGACCAGTGGTATCAGATCCGCAAGAAGGTGGGCGACATCCAGGCCACGCTGCCGCAAGGCGTGCAAGGCCCGTTCTTCAATGACGAGTTCGGCGACGTCTACACCAACATCTACACGCTGCACGGCGACGGCTACACACCGGCGCAACTGCACGACTACGCCGACCGCCTGCGCACCGTGCTGCTGCGCGTGCCCGGCGTGGCCAAGGTCGACTACTTTGCCGACCCGGCCGAACACGTCTACGTCGAAATCTCCAACACGCAATTGACGCGCTTGGGCGTATCGCCCCAACAGATCGCGCAAGCCATCAACACGCAGAACGCGGTGGCCGGCTCCGGCACCCTGACCACCGCCGACGACCGCATCTTCGTGCGGCCCACCGGGCAGTTCGACAACAGCCGCGCGCTGGCGGATACGCTGATCCGCGTGAACGGCAAGTCGATCCGGCTGGGCGACATCGCCACCATCCACCGTGGCTACGACGACCCGCCCGTTGAACAAATGCGATTCGGCGGCGCCCCGGTGCTGGGCATCGGCATCACCATGCAGCCGGGCCAGGACGTGGTGCGCCTGGGCGAAGCCCTGGACACGAGCTTTGAAAAACTGAAGGCGCAACTGCCCGCCGGCCTGACGCTGACCGAAGTCTCCAGCATGCCGGACGCCGTGTCGGATTCCGTGGATGAATTCCTGCGCTCGGTCGCCGAGGCCGTGGCCATCGTGCTGATCGTCAGCCTGGTGTCCTTGGGCTTGCGCACCGGCATGGTGGTGGTGATTTCGATACCAGTGGTGCTGGCCATCACCGCGCTGTTCATGGACATGTTCGGCATCGGCCTGCACAAGGTGTCGCTGGGTACCTTGGTGCTGGCGCTAGGCCTGCTGGTGGACGACGCCATCATCGCCGTGGAAATGATGGCGGTAAAGCTGGAGCAGGGCTGGAGCCGCGCGCGCGCCGCCGCGTTTGCCTACACCAGCACCGCGTTTCCCATGCTGACCGGCACGCTGGTCACCGTGGCGGGCTTTCTGCCGATTGCGCTGGCCAAGTCCAGCACCGGCGAATACACCCGTTCGATCTTCCAGGTGTCGGCCATTGCGCTGATCACGTCGTGGTTTGCCGCCGTGGTGCTGATTCCGCTTCTGGGTTACCGGCTGCTGCCTGAACGCAAGCGCGAAGCGCATCTGCCGCACGACCACGAACACGACATCTACAACACCCGCTTCTACCAGCGCCTGCGCGGCTGGGTCGCGTGGTGCGTGGACCGCCGCTTCTGGGTGCTGGCGGGCACGGTGGTGATCTTCGTCATCGCGATGGCGGGCTTCAAGTTCGTGCCGCAACAGTTCTTTCCCAGCTCGGACCGCACCGAACTGCTGGTGGACGTGCGCCTGCAAGAGGGCGCGTCGTTCGCGGCCACGCTGCGCCAGGTCGAGCGCGTGGAAAAGGCGCTGGAGGGCCGGCCCGAGATCGACCACACGGTCAGCTTCGTGGGCACCGGCGCACCGCGTTTCTATCTGCCGCTGGACCAGCAACTGGCCACGCCGAACTTCGGTCAATTGGTCATTACCGCGCATTCCGTGGAGGACCGCGAAAAACTGGCCAGTTGGCTGGCGCCGATGCTGCGCGAGCATTTCCCCGCTATCCGCACCCGGCTGTCGCGGCTTGAAAACGGGCCGCCCGTCGGATACCAGGTGCAGTTCCGCGTCAGTGGCGACAAGATTCCGGAAGTGCGCGCGGTGGCGGAAAAAGTGGCTGCCGAAGTCCGCGCCGACAGCCGCTCCGTCAACACACAGTTCGACTGGGACGAGCCCTCGGAACGGTCCGTGCGTTTCGAGATCGACCAGCAGAAGGCGCGCGAACTGGGCATCAGCTCCAGCGACATCTCTGACTTCCTGGCCATGACGCTGTCGGGCTATACCGTGACGCAGTACCGCGAACGCGACAAGCTCATCAACGTCAGCCTGCGCGCGCCGCGCGAAGAGCGGGTCGACCCCACCCGCCTGGCCACGCTGGCCATGCCCACGCCCAATGGCCCCGTGCCGCTGGGCAGCCTGGGCCAGGTGCATTACGACCTGGAATACGGCGTGATCTGGGAACGCGACCGCCAGCCCACCATCACCGTGCAGGCCGACGTGGTGAGCGGCGCGGAGGGCATCGACGTCACCCACGCCATCAACAAGAAGCTGGACGCCATCCGCGCCGACCTGCCGGTGGGCTACCGGATCGAGGTCGGCGGGCCGGTCGAGGAAAGCGCCAAGGGCCAATCGTCCATCAACGCGCAGATGCCGCTGATGGCGGTGGCCGTGCTGACGCTGCTGATGGTGCAACTGCAAAGCTTCGCCCGCGTGCTGATGGTGGTGCTGACCGCCCCGCTGGGCCTGATCGGCGTGGTGGCGGCACTGCTGCTGTTCGGCAAGCCTTTCGGCTTCGTGGCCATGCTGGGCGTGATCGCCATGTTCGGCATCATCATGCGCAACTCAGTGATTCTGGTTGACCAGATCGAGCAGGACATCCTGAACGGCCACAAACGTGTGGACGCGATTGTGGGCGCCACCGCGCGGCGCTTCCGCCCCATTGTGCTGACGGCCGCCGCCGCCGTGCTCGCGCTGATTCCGCTCTTGCGCAGCAACTTCTTCGGCCCCATGGCCACCGCGTTGATGGGCGGCATCACCAGCGCCACGGTGCTGACGCTGTTCTTCCTGCCCGCGCTGTATGCGGCCTGGTTCCGCGTGCGTCACGACGAACGCGACGAACCCGAAGGCGTGCCGCCCGGCGCCAACGCGGCCGACACGCTGGAACGAGGAGCCTGATGATGAAGATCCATCCGATCCACACCACTCGTCCGACCCCGACAACCCCTTCCGCCCTCCCTGGCGCGCGGCCGCTGGCCCGGCCCTTGGCTTTACCCCTGGCTTTACCCTTGCTGCTGGCATTGAGCGCTTGCGCATTCGCGCCGGACAGCAAGCCGCCCGCGGTGACCTCGCCTGCCCAGTACGGCGTCGAACCCACGCCCGCCCAGGGCGCTGCCGCGCAAGGCGTGGCGCAGCGCTTTGAACAAGGCGCGCGGCCCGTGCCCGAATGGTGGAAGCGTTATGGTTCCGATGCGTTGAACGCCCTAGTGCAAGAGGGCTTGGCCAACAGCCCCAACTTGGCGGCAGCCGAGCGCAACCTGGCTGGCGCGCGCGAACAGTTGCGCGCGCAGGTGAATTCGTCGCTGCTGCCGTCGGTGGACGCAGGCGCCAGCGCCACGCGCAATCGCGCGCTGACCATGCCCAACCTGCCCCAGCCCACGGCGCTCTATAACGTCTTCACCGGCCAGGTCCAGGCCAGCTATGACCTGGACCTGTTTGGCGCGGCGCGCTTTGCCAATGCCTCGCTGGCGGCGCAAGTCGAGCAACAGGCCTTCCAGCTGGAATCCGCGCGGCGCTCACTGGCCGGCAATATCGTCACCGGCGCCATCAGGTCGGCCTCCCTGGCCGAACGGGTCGCGCTGACCGAAAAGCAGGTGGTGTTGTTGCGCCAGGTGGCGCGCGATACGCAGCGACGCTACGAACTGGGGTCGGCCTCGCAGAACGACGCCTTGGATGCCGACCAGGATGCCGCCACGCTGGAGGCCTCGCTGCCCGGCCTGCGCGCGCAATGGCAGGCCACGCGCCATGCGCTGGCGGTGCTGCTGGGCCGCAGCCCCGACCAGGCGCCGGACGACCTGGCCTTCAGCATGCTGGCGGTGCCGGCCCAAGTACCGGTGGTCGTGCCCTCGGAATTGCTGGCCTCGCGCCCGGACATTCTGGTGGCCGACGCGGTGGTGCAGGCCGCAGCCGCCGATGTGGGCGTGGCCACCGCGCAGTTATTCCCCAGCCTGTCGCTGTCCGCCTCCATGGGCAAAGGCGGCTTCAGTTGGCCGGCGGCCCTGTCGGGCGCGGGTTCCATCTGGGCCATCGGCGCGTCACTCACCCAGCCCATCTTCCATGGCGGCGCCTTGCTGGCCGAGCGCCGCGCGGCCAAGGAACGCTACGAGGCGTCGGTGCTGCAATACAAGCAAACCGTGCTGACCGCATTCCAGGACGTGGCTGATACCTTGGCGCGGCTGGACGCCGACGGGCAAGCGCTGGCCTCGGCCGAGGCCTCGCGCCGCGCGGCCGAGCAGTCCTACCGCAACACGGCCAGCCGCGTACGCCTGGGCGCGCTGGCGCCGTACACCGAGTTCGCGGCGGAACAGCACTATGTGGCGGCGCGCCTGCGTGAGTTGGAATACGCAAATGCCCGGCTGACGGAAACAGCCGCCCTGTTCCAGGCCATGGGTTCTCCGGCGCGTGCACCGGAAATGGCGGCGCAGGCACCCTGACAGCGCGCGCCGCTGTGATCAGCGCTGCTTGACCAAACAGGCCCCCACGCTTACGGCGCGGGGGCCTGCTTTTTTTATGCTCGCTTTTCTTCTCCATTGGGTAAACCCTGAGCAATATTGGCGCCAAAATGAGCTAACATTTTTGCAATATTGGTTCCTCCCTCCCGACTTCACGGCACGCAACGCCGCTTCCCGTCCATGACCCAAATCACCCAATTTCCCTTCGTTTCGGTTTCCGGCACGCCCGAGGCCCGCGGCCGTTCCTATGGCCAGCAAGCCGCGGCGCGCGTGCGCAAGAGCGCGGCCATGTACGGCCAGACGCTGGTCGACCTGGGCTACGACGCCATGGCGCGCACCGAACTCATCGCCCACTTCGCGCGCGAAATCGAGCACTTTGCACCGCACTACGTGGAAGAAATGCGCGGCATCGCGGCCGGTGCCGACGTGCCGTTCGAAGACATCGTGATGGTCAACGCGCGCACGGAAGTCGTGGCCAAGGCCCGCGCCGAAAAGAAGAAGGCTGCCGAACTGGAACCCGGCGACGGCTGCACGGGCGCGCTGATCCTGCCCACGCGCTCGGCCAACGGCAAGTTGATTCATGGACAAAACTGGGACTGGCGCGCCGAGTGCGCCGAGACGGCCATCGTGCTGCGCGTGCAGAACGACAACGGCCCGGACATGCTGACCTTCGTGGAAGCGGGCGGCCTGGCACGCAGCGGCTTGAACAGCGCCGGCGTGTCCATCACCGCCAACTACCTGGAATCCGACCGCGACTTCCGCCAACTGGGCGTGCCGTTGTCGCTGATTCGCCGCAAGGTGCTGGAACAGGAACACTTCGCGCTGGCCATCAAGGCCGTGGCCACGACGGCGAAGTCCTGCTCCAACAACATCATGCTGGGCATGGCGGCCGGTTTCGGCGTGGACTACGAGTGCACCACCGACGAGGCATTCCCGATCTACCCGGGCAGCGATGACCTGATCGTGCACGCCAACCATTGGGTCAGCGAAGTGGCGCTGTCAAAGTTGCGCGACACGGGACGCGCCAGCACGCCGGAAAGCGCCTACCGCGACTGGCGCGTGCGCCGCCTGCTGAACGAGAAAAAGTTCTTGACGCGCGACGACCTCAAGCGCGCGCTGTTCGACGACTTCGGCGCGCCCTATTCCGTGTGCCGGCCGCCTCGCCCGGGCAGCCACGACAACCTGTCGGCCACCGTGGCCATGGTGGTCATGGAACCCGCAGCCGGGCTGATGGAAGTGGCGCCCCTGCCCGCCCTGAACCGCACGTTTACCCGCTACAGCCTGACTGCCGCACCCGAACTGCTGGCCGCCGCCTGAACTCCGGCCCGCGCAACCCCAAGGAAGTTTCAATGAAGATCCATTGCCTGAACGCCGCGGTTGCGCTGGCGCTGGCCAGCCTGGCCGGCGCGGCCTGTGCGCAAGCCGCCTTGCCGCTGCGCATCTCGATGACCGCCGACATCCGCTCGACCGAACCCGGCGTCAACCGCGACAGCAACAGCGACGCAGTCGTGATGCACATCGTGGAAGGCCTGGTCGCCTATGGCGAAGATGCCGAGGTGCGCCCGCTGCTGGCCAAGTCCGTGCAGATCAGCCCCGACGGCAAGACCTACACATTCACCTTGCGCGACGGGGTGACGTTCCATAACGGCAAGCCGATGACTTCGGCTGACGTGCTGTGGAGCTGGCAGCACTACACCGCCGCGAATTCCGGCTGGCGCTGCGCCAGCGAATTCGATGGCCGCGGCACCGTGAAGGTGACGGGCGTGGAAGCGCCCGATGCGCGCACGGTGGTCTATCACCTGGAAAAGCCCAGCAGCTTGTTCCTGGCGTCCTTGGCCCGCATTGACTGCGGCGGCACCGGCATTCTGTCCAAGGATTCAGTCGGCCCGGACGGCGCCTGGGTCAAGCCCATCGGCACCGGCCCGTTCGAGCTGGCGGAATGGAAGCGCGGTGAATACATCCGTCTGACCAAATTCGCCGGCTACGCCAACCTGGACGGCAAGCGCGACGGCTACACGGGTTCCAAACGCGCGCTGGTGGACGAAGTGCGCTTCATGATCGTGCCGGACGATTCCACCGCCAAGGCCGCCTTGCAACGCGGCAACATCGACATCATCGAAGACGTGTCCAACAACGACGTGCCGGTATTGCAGGGCACGCCGAATGTGAAGGTGGCCTATGCACCGGTGATGAGCATGACGGCGTTGCTGCTGCAGACCAAGGACCCGGCCTTGTCGAACGTGAAGATGCGCCAGGCCTTGGCTCACGCCATCGATTACAAACAGTTGGCGGCCGCCGTCACCGAAGGCCTGGCCGAGCCCAACAATTCCATCGTGCCGCTGGTGTCGCCCTACCACGATGCCACGCAGAAGCTGGGGTGGGACTACGACCCCGCTCAGGCGCAGAAGCTGTTGAAGGAATCGGGCTACAAGGGGCAGGCGCTGACCATCCTGACCACCAAGCGTTATCCGCAATCGTATAACTCGGCTGTGATCGTGCAGGCGATGCTGCAGTCGGTGGGCATCAACGCACAGTTGTCGGTGGTGGAATGGGCGACCCAACTGGACCGCTACAACGCGGGCAATTATCAGATGATGACGTTCCCATATTCGGCGCGCCTGGACGCGGCCCTGAACTACGAGATGGTGACGGGCGACAAGACCAGGCAGCCACGCAAGATTTGGGACAACGCAGAGGCGTCGAAGCTGGTGGAAGCCGCGTCGGTGGATACCGACCACGCGAAGCGTCAGGCCTCGTTTGACCAGTTGCACAAGCTGTTCCTCGCCGACGTGCCCAGCATTCCTCTGTACAACGGACTGGATATCGGCGCGTACCGCAGCAACATCAAGGGCTACCAACCCTGGGCCGTAAAAAAGCCAAGGGCATGGGAAGTCGAGCGCGTAACGCCATAGCAACCCGCGCAAGTAACCCCCCGTAGGATGGGTGAAGCGCGAAATACCCGTAAACCGAACCCCGGCGTGCGCCGCGCGCAACCCATCAGGCAGCCGCGGCTGATGGGTTACGTGCGATCCCCGTCGGCTTTCGCGGGCAAGCATTCGCGCACTTCACCCATCCTACAAATACGGCCCACTTCCGTAGAATGGGTGAAGCGCGAACCACCCACGATTCGAACCCCGCCCCACACCGCGCGCAACCCATCAACCGCCCGCTGCGCCTAGTCGCTACCCCTACTTCACCGCCCCCACCCTCGTCTCCCAAGCCCTCGGTTTGCCTTCCCACACCGAAAATCCCTCGACCCGCTTGTTCGTCGCCCAGGCGTCGGCCCCGTTGTACAGCATCAGCATCGGCGTTTGTTCCAGCATCAACGCATGCAACTTATCGAACAGCGCCTGGCGTTTTACCGGATCTGATTCCAGGAAGCTCTCATCAATCAGCTTCTGCGCCGCAGGGTCGTCCCAGACCTTGCGCGGCTGCCTGGTCTTGTCGCCCGAGAACTGTTCGAAGCTCAGTGCGGGGTCCAGCCGTGACGAAAACGAGAACGAGCTGATCTGGTATTTGCCTGTGTTGTAGCGGTCCAATTGCGTGGCCCATTCCAGCACCTCGATCTTGGCGTTGATACCCACCGACTGCATCATGGCTTGCGCAATCACCGCCACCTGATAGCTCGGCACATGGGCGCGCTTGTTCGCATAGATAACCACCGGCTCACCCGCGTAGCCGGCTTCTTTCAGCAACTGCTGCGCCCGCGCCGGATCATATTTGTAGCCCCGCTTTTCAGCGTCCTTGTAATACGCCGACCCCGCATAGACCGCGGAATTGTTCAGTTGCCCCAAGCCTTCGGACGCGGCCGCCACCACTTGCGGGATATCCAGCGACGCGGCGATCGCCTGGCGCATCTTCACGTTCTTCAGCACCGGGTCTTGCGTCTGGAACAACAGCACATGCTTGACGGCATCGTGCGGACTGAACACCGTCAGTGTCTTGACGCTTTTCAGTTCGCCCACATCCGTATTGGTGATCTGGCTTGCATCGATGGCGCCTGACATCAGGCCGGCCTTCGAGGTGGACGGGTCCGGCACCACCAGGAACTTCACGTCGTCCACCAACGGCCGCTTCGACCCCAGGTAGCCGTCAGCCTTGTCACCCGGCGGCGAAACGTAATCCTTGAAGGCGCTCAGCAGGGTGTATTCGCCACGCTTCCATTCCTTGAACATGTAGGGGCCGGTGCCGATCGGCTTGATCCACGAGCCATCGGCCGCCACCGAATCCTTGGACAAAATCGCGGTCATGCCGCAATCAGTGCGCGCCAGGGAATCCAGGAATACCGCCGACTTGCGGTCCACCTTCATCACGACCGTCTTCGGGTCGGGCGCGCTCACCTCCGTGACCTTCAAGCCGTTGCGGCCATCGAAATCGCTGCGGCAACGCCAGTCCGTCTTGGCGTCCATGTAGCGCTGCCAGCTCCAGAGCACGTCGGCCGAGGTCAGCGTGGCGCCGTTGTGGAACTTGACGCCGTCACGCAGCGTGAAGGTGTAGGTCAGCCCATCCGCCGACAAGTCCACGGACTTGGCCAGCAGCGGGCCGACGGTGCCGTCTTCGCGGTAGCCCACCAGCCCTTCCACCATGTTCAGCACTACGCCGTCCGTGGTGTTATCGCGGTTGACGCCGGGGTTGGTCGAACGGATGTCGGCCGGCTGCGCGATGGTGAGCACGGCGGCATGAGCCGGCGCGGCGGCATGAGCCGGCGCGGCGGCATGAGCCGGCGCGGCGGCGGCAAGCGCCAGGGAGAGCGCAAGCGCTCTGGGAACGAATGGGTGGTGCATGCAAAGACTCCCCGGCGTGTGGCGCAGATTTCACGCATATTTTGGCGCCAAAATAATCTGCTAATTATGGCTGCTACGATCTCGGCCGCCATACGGGGTATCCCTGAAACAGAGACGAAAAAACGGCGGCCTCTTTACCAAAGGGCCGCCGCGATGGTGTTGCGCAATCAAACGACGCGACCCGCGCGCGTCAGGAAATGTCCTGACCGACGTGCTGCGAGATGATCTTCTGCAACTGCTTCACGTCGCGCGCTTCCAACGCATCGACCATGTCGAAGTGCTCGCGCGCCGAAATTTCAATGCGCGAACGGGTAACCCATTCCTTGGCCGGAGCGGCAGGACCGCGGGCGCGCGTTTCCTGGATCAGCGCGGCCAGTTCGCGGTTGCGGCACATGTCGTACATGGCGGCGTGAAAAGCCAGGTTGACCTCGTACTGCTCCAGCAAGGTGCCGTCCTGCAGCAGTTTCGCGAAACGTTCCGCCAGCGTGCGCAGCGCGCGCACCTTGGCCGCCGTGACGTTGGGCATCAGATCGGCAGCCGCGCCCGTCTCAAGCAGGATACGGATGTCACGGATCTGCAGGTGCACGTCAGGGTCCATGGCGTAGACGTGATAGCCCCGGTTCGGGATGTGCGCAATCAGCCGCTTGGCGGCCAATTGATCTAGCGCCCGCCGCACGTCCAGGCGCTTGGCGTCATAGCGTTCTTGCAGGTCGATCTGTTTCAACCAGGCGCCGGGACCATACACACCCGACTGAATATCATGGGCAATACGGTCAACCAGGCCGGGTTGCATCGCTGCCGCTTTCGGCATGGACCACTCCCGTCTATCAGTTCCAAAGCGCGTATTTTAGGCGTAAGTTCTTGCAGCGAAAGCAGGGGGTTCCCTGCCTTCCGTCAAGCAATCGCCCGCATGGGTTCCTGCCCCTCCAGGCGCCAGCGCAGCCGCACGCCGCCGCTCTCGGTGGATTCCAACGCCGGGATGGCCTGCAACAGGCTGCGCGTGTATTCCTCTTGCGGCCGGTCGAACACCGCGTCGCGCGAACCTTGCTCGACGATGCCGCCATCGCGCATAACCACCACACGGTCAGCCACCTGCTCCACCACGCCCAGGTCGTGGCTGATGAACAGGCATGAAAAACCGTGGCGTTCCTGCAAGTCGGCAAACAGGTCCAGCACCTGTGCACGCACGGTCACGTCCAGCGCGGACACGGGTTCATCGGCAATCACGAATGCCGGCCGGCGCACGATGGCGCGCGCGATGGCGACGCGCTGGCGCTGGCCGCCCGACATTTCGTGCGGAAAGCGCTTGGCGTATTCGGATCCCAGACCCACCTCGGCCAGCACCTCGTCCACGCGGCGACGCTTGTCGGCCGCCGACAGGCCGTCCACCATGCGCAGGCCTTCGCCCACCAATTGGCCGATCGTCATGCGCGGGTCCAGCGATGAATACGGGTCTTGGAACACCATCTGGCAGTTCAATCGATAATCGCGCCAGGCCGCGGATCGGCTGCTTACCGGCTGGTCGCGAAACAGGATCTGGCCGGACGTGGGCGCAAGCAGTCCGGCAATGGCGCGGCCCAGCGTGGTCTTGCCCGAGCCGGACCCGCCCACTACCGCCACGACCTCGCGCGGGTTGACGTGCAGGTCGATGCCGTCCAAGGCCCGCTTGGCGCTGGTGCGTGAGAACAGGCGCTGATGGCCGGCGTAGTCCACCACCAGGTTCTTGACCTGGACAATGGGCGCCTCTTGCGGCAGTTTGCGCGCCGGCAGCCGGCGCGGCATCGCGTCCAGCAGCTTGCGCGTGTACGGGTGACGCGGCCGCTCCAGAATGCCCGCCGTGGTGCCGGCTTCAAGCACCTTGCCGTGCTGCATGACGACCATGCGCTCGGTGTAGCGGGCCACCATCGGCAGGTCGTGGCTGATCATCAGCACGGCCGTATTGTGTTCGCGCGTCAGGTCCACCATCAGTTCCAGCACGTCGCGCTGCACCACGGCGTCCAGCGCAGTGGTGGGTTCGTCGGCGATCAGCAGCGCGGGCTGCAACAGCATCACCGAGGCCAGCATCATGCGCTGGCGCATGCCGCCCGAGAACTCGTGCGGCCAGGCTTCCATCGCGCCCTTGGGATCGCGGATGCCCACCCGGCGCAGCATCTCCAGGATCCGCTCGCGGCGCTGCGCCGTGGACAAGGTCCGGCGATGCAGTTTCAAGCCTTCGTCCAATTGCCGCCCGATCGGCATGGACGGGTTCAGGGACGTCATCGGCTCCTGGAACACCATGCCGATGCGCGCGCCGCGCAGCTTGCGCAGCACCGAGGCGTCCGCCTTCGTCACGTCCACGCCTTCAAACAGGATGGCGCCGCCCGCCACCACCAGGGGCGCTGGGGTCAAGCCCATGATGGCGCGGGCGGCCTGGGTCTTGCCGCTGCCCGATTCACCCACGATGCCGACCATTTCGCCAGGCGCCACCTCGAACGACACCCCGCTGACGATCTCGCGGCCCCCCTGCCCCACCGTCAGGGTCAGGTTCGATACGGATACCAGTGTGCTCATTGCACGCCCCTCATGCGGGGATCGAGACGGTCTCGCACCGCGTCGCCCAGCAGGTTGATGCCCAGCAGCGCAAGCGCGATGGCCAGGCCGGGAAGAATGGAAAGGTACGACGCCTGCGCCATGAACGGGCGCGCGGCGGCCAGCATATTGCCCCAGGTGGGCGCGGGCGGCGGCACCCCCAGGCCCAGGAAGGACAGCGCGCTTTCCGCCAGGATCACCCAGCCGAACATGGACGTGGCCAGCACGGTCAACGGCGCCACGCAGTTGGGCAGCACATGCCGGAACATGGTGTAGAGCTCGGAATTGCCCAGCACGCGGGAGGATTCAATGAACTCCTTTTCGCGCAGGGACAGCACCGTGCCGCGCACGATGCGCGTCACCGATGGCGTATACGCCAGGCCCAGCGCCAGGATGATGCCGTACTTGTTGGCGCCCACCACGGCCAGGAGGCCCAAGGCCAGCAACAGGCCCGGAAAGGCCAGCAGTGCATTGTTGAAAGCCATGATGATGCGGTCGGTCCAGCCCCGCACGAAACCGGTCAGCGTGCCGATGGCGGTACCCACCACAATGGCGAACGTCACCGTCAAGAGGCTGATCCAGACGCTGCTGGAAGCGCCGGCCAGCAACCGCGACAGTTCGTCGCGGCCGAACTCGTCCGTGCCCAGCAGGAAGTCTCCGCCCGGCGGCTTGAGCCGCGCGACGAAGTTGATTTTGAGCGGATCGTGCGGCGTCCAGAAGGCGCCCATGAGCGCCGCGACGATCATCGCCCCGACGATCAGGCCACCCAGGAGCGCGTTGGCGGGAATTCGCTTTTTCATTCGGCGGTCACTCTCGGGTCGAAAATGGGATAGCACAGGTCGATCAGCAGGTTCACCACCACATAGACCACGCCCACGAACAGCAGGCAGCCCTGGATCACCGGGTAATCGCGCGCGAAGATGGAGTCCACCAGCAGGCGCCCCAGTCCGGGAATGGTGAACACGGTTTCCACCACCGCGATGCCGCCCAGCAGATTGCCCAGCACCAGCCCGATCAGCGTCCAGGTTGGCCCGAAGGCGTTGCGGAAGGCGTGGCGCATCAGCACGGCCGATTCCGACAGGCCCTTGGCGCGCGCATGGGTGATGTAGTCCAGCCGCAGCACCTCCAGCGTGCTGGCGCGCGCCATGCGCATCAACACACCGATTTCGTGCAGGAACAGGGTGAGAATGGGCATGGCCAGGTACAGCAGGCCGGCCTTCCAGTCTTCGCCGATCGACACATAGCCCACCACCGGCAGCCATTGCAGCTTCAAGCCAAAGAAAATCAGCAGCAGCAGACCCAGCCAGAAGGTCGGGATGGATACCAGCAACGTAGCCGAGCCCACCAGGAACAGATCGGGCCATTTGTTCTGCTTCCAGGCGGCGATCATGCCCGCCGGAACCGCCACCAACGCGGCGAACAGCACGGCCACCAGCACCACGCGCCCGCTGATCAGGAAGCGGTCCCACACCAAGGGCAGCACAGGCTGGCCGGTATTGATGGACGCGCCCAGGTCGCCGTGCAGCATGTTGCCAAACCAGATGCCGAACTGCACAAGCCAGGTCTGGTCCAGCCCCAGCCTCGCGCGCAGATCCGCCAGCGCGGCGGGCGTGGCCAGGTCGCCCAGCAGCAGTTGGGCGGGATCGCCCGGAATCAGCCGGATCATCACAAACACCGCCACCGCCACGATCAGCAGGGTCGGTATCGCCATGACAATTCGGGATAGTGCGAAACGCAGCATGCCCCTCTCCTATTCCTGAACGCGGCGGGGCGGAGGTCCGCGCCACCCCGTCCTGGCGATGTCAGTTCTCTTGATGCCGCAACTTGCGCAGCGCGCGCGCCAGGAAGTCCTGCACCTGGCCCACGCATTTCAGACCGTCGTGCGGCACGTTATCCACCAGGTCCAGCACGGCCTTTACGCCCGCCGCTTCGAACGAACGGCGCAGCGACTCCAGCCGTTCCGGGCGCGTCTTGCCGGCGTCGTTGGCGCCGGGCATGAAGAACTTGCCGCCTTCGCGATGGGTGATTTCCCAAGTTTCCAGGTCAGCCTTGCCCACGATCATGTGCACCGCCACCTGCTTGAGCGCTTCGATGTCGACGCCCTTGCCAAAGCGCGTTTCGGCGTCACGCACGCCTACCCACCAATCCTGGCTGGGGTCCAGCAGCGTGACCGAACCAGGCGCGCCGATCGACACGGCCCACAGGCGTTCGGGATGCAGGTACGCGAAGCGGTTCACGAACTGGCCGCCGCCGGAATAGCCGAACAAGCCGAACTTCTTGAACGACAGGCCAAACTTCTCGCCCACTTCGGCCACCATGTCCAGCAGGATCTGGTCGTAGCGGATTTCGCCTTCCAGCAGTTGCTTGAAGCCGTCGCGGTTGCCGTCGCCCGAGGGGCCCACGGGGAACAACGGGCAGAGCACGATGCAGTCATTCCAGCGCGCGAACTCCGCGAACGCATCGCGGTATTCCACGAAGGCGCGGCCGGTGCCGTGCATGATCACGACGAGTTCCATCGGATGCTTGGCTGTGTCGATGTGCGGCGGCACGTACATGCAATAGGAAAAGCGCGGATCGGTTCGCGCCGCGAAGACCGTGCTGTGGCCCAGGTCGTAGATGGCCCGCGCCAGGGCGGCGTCGGGAGTCAAGGCGATAGCTGCGTTGGACTGCATGATTTCCTCATGTCCATGGCCGCGTGGGCGGACGCATGGTGGGCTGCCGATGATCGATAATGATCACATAAATTGGCGCCAATTTTAGGCGCATGCGTTTGCGGGCAACAAGGCAGGGGATTCCCTAGGCTGGCGCGCGATGCACAGCCGAGTGGGCAGAAAGAAAGCGCCCGGAGAGCCGAGAGGGCACTCCGGGACGGGTGTTCAGGCCTGGTCGTCGGGCCTGGTTGTCGGGCCTGGTTGTCTGCCTTAACCCAGAACCTGATCCGGCATTCAGCCTTTCTTGAACAGCCGCTTGACGAGGCTGACCACGCCCAGCACCACCGCGCCGGCCACGATGCCGAACAGGGCGTTGAGAACGGTGGCCGTCAGCGCCTGCACCACGCCCCCGCCGCCTACCGCGGCCGCGGCGTGTTCTACGGCCGCGTGTACCGGCGCAATGCCGTGCGTGAGGATGGCGCCGCCCACCATGAACATCGCGGCGGTGCCAACCACCGACAAGGTCTTCATCAGATAGGGCGCGGCGCCCACGATGCCCCGGCCCAGCCACGCCACCACCTGCGTGCGCTTCTGGCTCAGGTGCAAGCCCAGATCGTCCAGCTTGACGATACCGGCCACCAGTCCGTACACACCAACCGTCATCGCGATGGCGATGATGGACAGCACCGCCACCTGGCGCGTGAAATCCGCGCCCGCCACCGCCCCGAGGCTGATGACGATGATTTCGGCGGACAGGATGAAGTCGGTCCGAATGGCGCCCTTGATCTTGTTGCGTTCAAACGCAACCATGTCCACCGCTGTGTCCTGAAGGGCTTGCGCGCGCGCCGCATGGTTGCCCTCGTCAGACTCGCCATGCGGCAGGAATTTGTGCGCCAGTTTCTCTACGCCTTCGTAGCAAAGGAACGCGCCGCCCAGCATCAGCAGCGGCGTCACCGCCCAGGGCGCGAACGCGCTGATCAGGAGCGCCGACGGCACCAGGATCAGCTTGTTGATGAACGACCCCTTGGCCACCGCCCACACCACGGGCAGTTCCCGGTTGACCGGCACCCCGCTCACCTGCTGCGCGTTCAGCGCCAGGTCATCGCCCAGTACGCCGGCCGTCTTCTTGGCCGCGACTTTGGTCATGACGGAAACGTCGTCCAGAATGGTCGCGATGTCATCGAACAATGCAAAGAAACTGCTGCCGGCCATCAAGCATCTCCCGAGCCCATGAAGGTGCTCAGAGTTTACAGGCGGCGGCGCGTTTTCTTGTCATCCAGTGACCGTTGCGCTATCCCGCGCAGTCCGCCACAGCGGCATGCACGTGCACGGCAAGCGCCAACAAAAAGGCCGCCCGAATGGGCGGCCCTGACTGGCCGGTACGCAGCGCGATGCCGCGGCATATCAAGCCGGCCTGGCATGTGAATCAACCACAAGCCGGCCATGATTGATCGCGGCATCCACTGCCATGCCCGGGCTGGAAACAAATCCGCCTGATTCGAACAGCGGCACGGCATGATGCTCGTTAAGTTTGTCTTGGTCGGCCGCCAACTCAACCGCTACCGTTGCGGTAAACGCGGGCCGGCCGCTGCCCCCGACTGCTATCCGGGAAACATTGGCGGTGAGCCGATAGCCCTTGTAGACCATATTGTTGTGAAACATAAAAGCCCCTTCTGTATTTAAAGGCCAAACGTTAAAGGCCCAACGGGCCTTTATTCACAGAGCGCGAATTTGCGTGGCGTGAGGCCCTTTTGCGCCTTGAGCGGTGACGTAGCTGACGCGTTGGTTTTCCATCAGCACTTTGTGCCCTTCGCTAACGATTTCCGAGAAATGCGCGAATAAATCCTTGCCGCCGTCCTCGGGCATGATGAAGCCGAATCCTTTCGCATCGTTAAACCACTTTACGATTCCGGTTTCCATAATCTCATTCCTTTTTAAATGCAGGCGTTGCCCGCGAAGATGAGCCTATCAAGGAAAGGACAGCGAACAATTAAGCGCCCCAAGGGGAGCAAGACCGGACGGAAATCACGATGCTCGAAAAGCTTCTTATCCACTATGGGTGCAGGGGTGGGCAATGTCAATCGGCGTTTCCAATTACCACGCAAGCATCAGTTACGCGGAAAAAATAAACGCTTATTAATGAAATCATTGCGTAATAAGGGTCTGGGAAGATCCCTTGGCGTTGCCCTATTGAGTAACCAAGCCTGGATAAGCGTATACCCGAACCATAAAGCGCGTATGCTGGCGCAATGGTGCTTGAACGCGCGTCACCTCGCCGTATCGCCATACAGGAGTATGGCCATGCACCACCCCCGCAAGCGCTACGCGCGCACCCGTCCCAGCACGCATCTAACTGTGCTCGCGCATGCGCGTTTCACGGTTCCAGCGTGAGCGCGATCAGAAGGTCAATCGCCAAATTCGCCAACGCCTGCGTCAAGCTGCTGCCTTCAGCGCCGCGCCCTGCCCCGGGTGGCGAGCCCAGGCGGGAGCCGCAGCGCGACCACGCCGCCATTGCTTCGCCATGGCGCATTTACCGTATCTATGCGCGGCCCGGGCATTTGCTGATGCGCAATGAGCAAGGTCGCATCCTGGACCTGGGCGTCATGAAGGGCGAAGAACCCAACCTGACGTACCGCCTCTTTGCCCGCGATCTGCAAGGCAAGGGCTTTGCTACCCGTACGCTGCTGCTGGAAGACATCGCTCGCCGCATCGAAGCGGGCGAAGTCAGCAAGGAACTGCTGAACCTGCCCGAATGGGATCAGCCCCTGGGCGCGGATCTGGATCGCGGCACGCATACGGATGTGTCGATGAAGCTGGGCCGCTAGGCGCCCCCGGCAAGCAGCACTACTTTTGCGTCTGCTCTGCCACGCACATATTCACGACACCATTGACCAGTGCCTCGATCCGATCGCGCTCCGCGCTTTTTTCGTTCGTGACCAGCATGCGGTCATAGGCGGTGTAGTCCTTCAGAAGCACGGACTTCTGCAATCCGTCCAGCACGCAATTGCAATAGGCCTCTGCACGCGTGTCGACATCGGGCAGCGCGCCCGCGCTTTTCTTGAAGCCTTCCACGCAGGCGCTATAGGTCACGCGGCGAACACTCTCGGGGTATTCATTTTTCTTGCCGCATCCCGCCAGCGCCAACACAGCCGCCGCGCCTGCCACCGCCAACCACTTAGCTTGCATCGAACCGCTCCCTGTTGAAATTCAAAACGGTGCATTTTTGCATAGGGACCTTGCTCGCGAATCAATCCTGGCCAGGATCGCCCCACGTGAGCGCCGGTTCGCGTAACTGGGTCCGATAAACGACCCATTTGGCCCCTTCCCAATTGTTTGGTGTGTATGGTACACATCATGAACAGCCGCGAGATCATCAGACAGCTTCGCCAAGCGGGCTGGGTATTCCGACATGCGAAAGGCTCGCATCACATTTTCGTCCACCCGCAAAAAGCTGGGCATATCAGCGTGCCTCACCCCAAGAAAGACTTGGGGATCGGACTGGTTACGAAACTGCTGACGCAAGCCGGCCTGAAGTAGCCCGGTATCGCTGGACCATCGGTCCGCACATGGCTTGCCAAGGAAACTCATGAAATATCCAATCGCCATTGAACCCGGCAGCGAGACGCAAGCGTGGGGCGTCGTCGTGCCGGATCTGCCGGGCTGCTTTTCCGCCGCCGACTCAGGCATAGACGAAGCTATCGAGAACGCAAAAGAAGCGATCGAGCTGTGGATTGAAACCGCGTTGGATAGCGGCACACCCGTACCCGTTGCCACCAGCATTGCGGGTCACCAAGCGAATCCGGAATTCGCGGGCTGGGTTTGGGCCATTGTTGAAATCGATCCGGCCGTCATGGACGACACCATCGAACGCATCAACATCACGCTGCCCCGCCGAATCCTTGCAAGGATCGACGCCAAAGCGCGTGCGGCGGGAGAAAGCCGATCTGGCTACATCGCTCATCTGGCATTGACGCACTAGATTCAGCGACTAGCAGAGAGGCCCACACCCGCCCCCCGCCTTCAGCTCATATACACGCCGCCGTTGATCGCGTAGTTGGCGCCCGTGACGAAGGCGGCTTCGTCGGAGGCCAGCCAGGCGCACAGCCCGGCCAGGTCATGGGCGGTGCCCAGGCGTCCGACCGGCACGCTTTCGATGATGCGGTCCAGCAGCGCCGGCGGAAACGCCTTCACGGTGTCGTCGGCGATGAAGCCCGGCGACACCAGGTTCACCGTGACGCCGCGCGCCGCCACTTCTTGCGCCAGTGACCGCGTGAAGCCAATCACCGCGCCCTTGGCCGTGGCGTAATTGATCTGCCCGATCTGCCCTTTTTCCGCCGCCACCGAACCAATGTTGATGATGCGCCCCCAGCCCCGGTCGGCCATGCTGTCGACCACCTGCTTGGTGCTGTTGAACAGCGTGTCCAGGTTGCTGCGCAGCACCGCGGCCCAATCGGCATAGCCCATTTGACGAAACCGCATGTCCAGCATGGACCCGGCGTTGTTGACCAGCACGTCGATCTCGCCGACTTCGCGGCGTACTTTCGCGAACGCCGCCTCGGTTGATGCCCACTCGGTGGCGTCGCCCTCGGACGCGACGAAGTCATAGCCCAGGGACTTCTGTTCCTTCAACCAACCATCCCGGCGCGACGAACGCGGGCCGCAGCCTGCCACCACACGATGCCCCGTCTGATGCAGCGCCTGGCAGATCGCGGTGCCCGTGTGGCCCATTCCGCTGGTGACATAAGCGATACGCAAAGCCATGACCATTCCTTAATCAATGTGCGGCAAACGCCGCGAATCAAGCAACCGCGCCCACAAGCGGGAACAGGCCAAACGCCAGGGCGGCTGCCAGCATCACCACGCAGATCAGCGTGGCCCACTTCAACGAATAACGTTGGTGGTCGCCGAATTCCACCCCGGCCAGGCCCACCAGCAGGTAGGTAGACGGCACCAACGGGCTCAGCAAATGCACCGGCTGGCCGATGAGCGACGCGCGCGCCATTTCAACGGCCGAAATGCCATAGCCCTGCGCCGCTTCGCTCAGGATGGGCAGCACCCCGAAATAGAAGGCGTCGTTCGACATGAAGAACGTGAACGGCAGGCTGACCAGGGCGGTGATGCCCGCCAGATACGGGCCCATCGCATCCGGAATCACGGCAAGCAGGCTGCGCGACATGGCTTCCACCATGCCCGTGCCGGACAAAATGCCCGTGAAGATGCCCGCCGCGAAAATCAGCGATACCACCGACAGCACATTGCCCGCGTGCTGCGCAACGCGGCGTCGTTGTTCGGCCAGGTTCGGATAGTTGATGATCAGCGCAACCGCGAACGCAATCATGAACAGCACCGGCAGCGGCAGGACGCCCATCACCAGGCTGACCATCAGCGCCAGCGTCAGGCCGGCGTTCACCCACAGCAGCTTGGGGCGGCGCAGGTCATGGTCGACTTCGATTTCAGGCAGGTTCTTGGGGCCGTCCTCGTCGTAGCCGGCGTGCAGCGACGCGCCATCCGGCAGCGACAGCACGCCAAGGCGGCGGCGCTCTTTCAGGCCCAGCATGAACGCCAGGATCAGCAGCGCCACAATAGCCACCCCCATCACCGGCACCAGCGGAATGAAGATGTCGCCCGCGTCCACATGCAGGGCGCTGGCGGCGCGCGCCGTCGGCCCGCCCCACGGCGTCAGGTTCATGATGCCGCTGGCCAGCATCGCCAGGCAGGTCATGGACAGCGCATTCATCTTCAGGCGGCGGTACAGCGGCAGCATCGAGGCCACCACGATCATGTAGGTGGTCGAGCCGTCGCCATCCAAGGAGATCACCAGCGCCAGCACCGTCGTGCCCACCACGATTTTCAGCGGGTCGCCCTTCACCGCGCGCAGGATTCGGCCGACGATGGGATCGAACAGTCCGGCGTCGATCATCACCCCGAAATACAGGATGGCGAACATCAGCATCACACCGGTGGGCGCAATCTTGCGGATGCCGTCCAGCATCATCTTGTCGATGCCGGCGCCAAAGCCGCCCAGCAGCGCAAAAATAATGGGGACAAGAATCAGGGCGACCAAGGGCGACAGGCGCTTGGTCATGATCAACGTCATGAACGTGATCACCATGCCAAAGCCAAGCAGGGTCAAAAGCATGAGGGGTATCTCCGACTAGTCGTTGTTATGTGTGACGCCGCCTCCAGCAAGGGAGGCAGGTGCAGAAGACTAGGAAGAAAAGCTGTCTGGAACCTGTCGTTTTTTCAAACCGCGAGCGGCCCTTTGCGCCTTTCCACAGGCGGCCGCCCCGGGGAAAAATGGCCGGATTGGACGCAGCTACAATCAGCCGATGCGCATCCTGGTGATCGAAGACGACGAGGATCTGGCCGACGCCCTCGTCCGCCGGCTGCGCCGTCTCGGCCATGCCGTGGACCTTCAAAACGACGGCCTCAGCGCCGACGGCGTGCTGCAATACGAAACCTTCGACCTGGTCATCCTGGATATCGGCCTGCCCCGCATGTCGGGCTTTGACATCCTGCACCGCCTGCGCGACCGGGGCAGCAAGACACCGGTGCTGGCGCTGACGGCCCGCATCGACATCGAAGACCGCGTCCACGCCCTGGATACTGGCGCCGACGACTATCTGGCCAAGCCCTTTGATTTCCGCGAACTGGAAGCCCGCTGCCGCGCCTTGCTGCGCCGGCCCAGCGCCCAAGCCGCGGGCGTCCTGCGCTTTGGCGACCTGATCATCGACAGCGCCGCGCGCCACGTCTCGCTGGGCGGACAGCGCATCGACCTGCCCAAGCGCGAATACAGCCTGCTTGAGATTCTGCTGGCCGGCATGAATCGCGCCGTCAGCAAAACCGAGATTGCCAACAAGCTCTTTGCCTTCGACGACGACGCCGCGCCCAACGCCATCGAGGTCTACATCGCCCGGCTCCGCCGCAAGCTGGAAGGCTCGCCGCTACGCA
This sequence comes from Achromobacter spanius, assembly GCF_002812705.1. NCBI lineage: Bacteria > Pseudomonadati > Pseudomonadota > Betaproteobacteria > Burkholderiales > Alcaligenaceae > Achromobacter > Achromobacter spanius. Next base: position 6,368,219 of record NZ_CP025030.1, read on the forward strand.
TCGAAACGCAGCGCGGCACCGGTTACCTGCTGACGTCCACCGCCCCGCCGGACAACCCCGCGCCCGGCACGCCGCAGGACTAGCCCGTGAAGCCAGGCCGCATTTCCATCCGACGCCGCCTGTTGGCGATGCTGCTGACGCTGTTCGCCGTGGGCCTGGCCGCGCTCTACCTGCTGGTGCGCGGCTATGCCCAGCAAACCGCGGACACCACCTACGACCAATTGCTGCGCGCGTCGGTCCTGTCCATGGCCGACAGCCTGCAACTGGTGCAAGGCGAATGGCAGATGGACATGCCCTACGCCGCGCTGGCCTTGCTGGAACAGGCGCCGCGCGACCGGGTGTTCTATCGCGTTGCGACCACGGCGGGATCGCTGATTTCCGGATACGCCGACCTGCCCTCGGCACCGGACCGCCAAAACGCCGACGATACGCCTCAGCTGTACACCACCCGGTATCAGGGCGAGCCTGTGCGCGTTGCCTGGATGGAACGCAAGATTGCCGGGCCGCGTAGCGCCGAGGCCGCCGTGATCCATGTTGCGCAGACCCGCGAAGCCCGCAACGCGCTGGCCGACAGCATCCTGTGGCAAGGCACCTTGGCGCTGATCGGTTTCACCAGCGCGGCACTGGCGCTGGCCTACTGGGGCTTGCAACGTTCCCTGTCGCCCATCCAGCGCATCGAACACGAATTGGCCACGCGCAGCGCGTCCGACCTGCATCCCATCGCCGCGCCCGTGCCCCAGGAACTCGATACCCTGGTGCATTCGCTGGACGGCTTCATGGCCCGGCTATCCGACAATCTCGACACCTTGCGCCTGTTCATCGCCGAAGCCGCCCACCAGTTGCGCACGCCGCTGGCCGCGCTGCATGCGCAGATGGAAGTGGCGCTGGATGAAGACGACCCCGCCGAACAGCGCCGCAGCCTGCTGGCCGTATTGCGCAATGCCGAAAAACTGTCGCGGCTGGTCAACCAGCTGCTTAGCGACGCCAGCGTCATCCACCGCAGCAACGTCAAGCAGTTTCAAGCGGTTGACCTGGCCGAACTGCTGCGCCAGGCCGCCTATGACACCGTGCCGCAAGCCGCCCCCCAGCCCGACGTGCGCCTGCACCTGCCCGCTGCCGCGTCCGGCCAGGAACCTGACCGCCAAACACCAACCATCCTGGGCGACAGCCTGATGCTGCGCGAGGCCTTCAAGAACCTGATCGACAACGCCTTGCGCCACGGCGCCCAAATTTCCAACCCCATCTCCGGCCCCAACGACGGGCACATCGACATCATCCTCGACGCCCACGATAACGGCTGGCGCATCACCGTCTCCGACCCCGGGCCGGGCATCCCGCCCGCGCTGGCCAATGCCGCGTTCGAACGCTTCACGCGCGGCCCAAACCCGCGCACCTCAGGCGCGGGGCTGGGTCTGTCCATCGTCAAGCGCGTTGTCGAAATCCATCAAGGCAAACTCAGCTTGAGTAACCGCGTGGGCGGCGGGCTGGATGCGGTCATCAACTTTCCGGCGAGCCGTCGTGATGCATAGCGCGCTGGCATGGGTGGGCAGGCTGCTTGGCGCCACCGCCTTTCTGTCGGTCGCGACCGTGGTGGCCATGGCGACCGTGAGCAACGCGACAGCCGCCGAAGTCAGCCGCGACGGCCTGACGCTTGGGCCCGTGGACAGCAAGAACGTGCTGGTGCTGCATGCGTCCAACAGCGTGCAGGTGTTCAAGGGTGTGCTGGAAGACTTTGGCCGGCTGAACCCCGGCGTGCGGCTGGAATACACCGAGCTGTCCACGCAGCAGCTCTACCAGGACACGGTCGCGCGCGCACAGGACGACGCCACGGCAAAGCGCGGCCCCGACCTGATCATCAGCAGCGCCATGGATCTGCAGACCAAGCTCGTCAACGACGGCTATGCGCAACGCCACGTATCGCCGGAAACGCGCGCCCTGCCCGCCTGGGCAAATTGGCGCGACGAGGTGTTCAGCATCGGCACCGACCCCATCGTCATGGTCTACAACACGGACAAGCTCGCCGCCGCGCGCGTGCCTCATACGCGCCGCGCGCTGCTTTCCTTGCTGCAAGCACCCGACCGGCCGCTGGCCAACAGCATTTCGACCTACGACGTGCAAGGCAGCGGCATCGGCTATCTGGCCGCCACGCAGGACACGCGGCTGGACAGCATGGCGGGCGCCTTGCTGGCCGCGTTCGGCCGCAATGGCGTCACCACCCACGAGTCCACGGAAGACGCGCTGGACAAGCTGGAGCGCGGCGAGATCACGTTGGCGTACAACCTGCTGGAGTCCTACACCCGGCACCGCATCGACCAGGGCGCTCCGCTGGGCATCATCTACCCGCAGGACTACACCCTGATGCTGTCGCGCTCCGCCATCATTCCAAAGCAGGCGCCGCGCGGCGACCTGGGCGCACTGTTGCTCGACTACCTGCTCTCGCCCCGAGGGCAGGAAATGCTGGCCAGGCAATCCGGCATGCGGCCCGTCAATGCCTCGGTCGTTCCGGCCGCGGGCATCCGCCCCATGGCGCTGGGGGTGGGATTGCTGGTGTATCTGGATACGCTGAAAAAGCGGCATTTCCTGGATTTATGGCGGGCCGCGATCCTGCCGGCGGACGAGGCGCCCCGCCCTGATGGAACCATCCCGGTGCACACGCATCAAGTGGTTCAATAATCCTGCGCCACAGCCTGGATGACGCATGAATGTTGCGCAATGATCGCAAATTCGCGCGCATAATTTCCGCTCGGCCCAACGGCCACGTTGGAGACACACCATGCTCAAGCATCAGATTGTCTTCTCCCGCGCAATGGAGGCCGTGCACCATCTGACCGACTCCAACCCGCCCTGGCAAGACATCCTGCGCACAGCGCGCGATCTGGTTGGCGCCGACAGCGGCACGCTGATCGTTTTCGACGCGCGCAACAAGCTATCAAATCTGTCCGCCATCGGCTTTTCCGACGCCTGCTTCGCCGACTATCAGGGGCACTACTACCGTCACGACGTGCTGGAGCATGACTCGCGCACAGCGCCCGCCGGCACCTGGCTGGACACCGCCCGCATGTACAGCAGCGCCCAACTGCATCGCACGGAGTTCTACGCCGACTTCATGGTCAAGCACCGCATGGCGCAGATCATTTCGCTGATCGTCGAGTCCAACGCCGTGCTGCACGCGTCCATCGGCTTCCAGCGGTCCACCATCGACGCCAAAGCCAGCGCCCGCCTGCAAACAGGCGACTTCGCCCAGTACTTTCGCATGCTGCAAAGCCAGCTTGCACAGCGCCAAAAGGCCTTGGCCATAGGCTGGAAATCGGTGGAAGGCGCCTTTTCGGAAGTCAACGAAGCGGTGCTGCTGATCAACCAGGAGTCCATGGTCAACAAGATGTCGGCACTGGCTCGGCACTATGTGGAAGAGGCTCGTGGCTGGATCGTGCGCGGCGGCAGGCTGCACCACGTCGACGCCAAAAGCCAGCGCCTGTTCGATGTGTACTGCGCCGCCACCTTCAACGACGGCCACACGCGATCACTGGCCACGGCCGCGGGTTGGGGTGAATTTGACTGGATGGACCTCAGTGCCGCACCCGATGCGCTAAGCCTGCTGGGTGGCCGCTTGCTGCTGGTGCGCTTGCGCCGCAAAAGCGCATTCGCCAAGCCCGACGTCGACAAGCTGGAATCCGTGTTCGATATCACCCATGCCGAAGCCGCCGTGCTGGCGGGCCTGGCGGCGGGCCACAGCGTGGAAGAAGTGGCCACGCTGCGCCAGTCGTCCGTGCTGACGGTGCGCAAGCAAGTTGCCTCGTTACTGAGCAAGATGGAATGCAGCCGCCAGGCAGAATTGGTGCGACTGGCGTCCCTGCTATAGCGCAAACACGGTATGCGCCCCGGTAGCCGTCCCGGGCGACCACGCCAGGCGTAATCAATTTTGGGTATGCGATGGGCACCCATGCGGCCCTACGATGAGTCCGAAGCCATGAGGGAGAGGGATTGCTATCGTGATCAAGGAGTCGTTCATGAAGACTGTCCTTTCGTTCCGTATGTTCGTCCCGGTGGTGCTGGCCGCCGCCGGCCTGCTCTCCGGCCCCACTTTTGCGCAACAGGCCGTCGCCCCCACGACCGCCGTGCAAACGCCCGATGTCCCGAAAACCCACGACGACGTCATGCGCGACCTGACCGCCTGGCGGGAGTCTGGCGTCGAGCAAAAATGGGAAGGCGATGAGACGCCCGACATCTACAGTGGGGCATATGTCGCCAGCTATAGAAAGTATGTGGACACGGTGCACCCCACCAATGCCACACCCCCGATGCAGACGCCATCGCAGAATCAAGGCAAATGGTGAGCATGGCGGATGGGCATGGCGGCCAAGGCCGGTAGTGGAGTTTCCGGTCTGCCGCCATCGGACGGTGTGCTGTTGGTGTTTTGCCGCTGCGTTCCCTGAGCGCCCCGCATTCTGCTATTGGCCCTTGATCCCCGCAGATTCGATCACGTCGCCCCAACTACCCGCCTGGGTTTGCACCCACTCTTTCGCGACAGCGTGGCCAGAAAATGGCGCACGCATGCCCAGGCTGGCAATGCTGGCCAGAAACTCCGGCGACGCATAGACCCGCGCCAGGGTTTCATCCCATTTAGCCGCAACATCGGGCGGCACACCTCGCGGCGCCATGACAAGAAAGGCGAAGGCCGCTTCAAAGTCCTTCAAGGATTCCACACCCAACTGCGCCATCGCCGGCACGCCGGGCAAATCAGGGTCGGGTTCGCGTGACGAAACGGCCAATGCACGCATCTTGCCTGCCTTGACGTGCGGCTGCACTGCCGACGCGGCCAGGAATCCGGCCTGGATCTGATCCCCCAACAAGGCATTGACGGCGCCCGCACTGCCCCGGAAAGGCACATGCGCCACCTCGAAGCCGAGGCTCAGCTTGAGCTTTTCAAAGGCCAGATTTCCCGGGCTGCCGTAGCCCGCGGACGAATAAGTGATGACATTCGATTTGGCGAAACGCAAGAACTCTTCCATTGTGGCCACGCCCAGATCGGGGCGAATGGCCAGCGCCAATCCGAAGCTGCCGACAATACTGAGCGGCTCCAGGTTTAGGGTAAAGTCTTCGGCCTGCTCGCTGAAGACGTGCGGGTTGACGGTCATCAGCGTGTCCAGGGTCAACAGAAGTGTGTAGCCGTCCGGGTCGGCATTGGCGACGGCCTTGGCGCCGATGTTGCCGAATGCGCCCGGACGATTTTCCACGATGATCGTCTGGCCCAACAGCTTGCCGGCGTGCATCGAAATGGCGCGGGCGCAGATATCCAACGGACCCGCCGGCGAGGAATTGACAATCAGCCGGATGGACCGCGTGGGGTATGGGATGGGTGCGGCGGCCGATGCCGCGGCGGTGGTAGCGGCGACCGAAGCGCTTGCAATGAACAACGCCGTGCAAATGAACGACGCCGAGCAAAAAAAGAATCGGGACGACTTGAACATGTTGCTCTCCTGTGTAGCGGCGAGTGGCAAGCGGCAAGCCGCCGGCCTGGTGAATGCGTCAGGCAATTGCCGTGGGGTTCGGGCTGGTTTCCGCGTGGCGGATCATCGTTTGCGACAACGCCATCAGCAGTTCACCGCGCCGCGTCTCCGCAGCGGGGTCGTGCCAAAGATTGCGCAGTTCGTGGGGGTCTTCCTGCAAGTCGTACAGTTCGCCCCAATCTGCGTCGGCGTACACGCTCAAGCGGTGGCGCGCCGTTTGCAGCGTTCGCATCCGCGTGCGGCCGGGAAAACCGAACATCGTGCGTTGGCCTTCCTCTTCGATCAGCAGCGCATCGCGCACCGTGTCAGCGATGCCCGACATCAAGGGCAGCAAGGATTGGCCTTGCATGCCGTTGTAGGCGGGCAACCCCGCGCGCGCCAGCACGGTGGCGGCGATATCGGCCGTGGAGCACAGCGCCTGGCTGCGCGCGGCGGCTGGCAGGGCTTGCGGATCACGCCAGATGAACGGCGTGCGGATCAGGCCCTGGTAGTGGATGGGGCCTTTGAACAATAGCTGGTGGTCGCCGAAGAAGTCGCCGTGGTCGCTGGTGAAAATAACCACCGTATTCTTGTCCAGGCCCGTGTCACGCAGCACCTGCATGACACGGCCGATCGTTGCGTCGATATGGCTGATGGAACCGTAGTTAAGCGCAATCGCTTCCCGCGCTTCCCGCTCCGTGCAGGCAAATACGGCCGGCGTGTGCTTGACCGCCATGTTCAGGTCGCGCTGCCGATACAGCCACGCCACGTGCGGGGGCGGGTGATGATGGGCCGCCCGGCTGGCGTGAAACGATTCCGGCAGCGTCACATCGTCCGGCCGATACTGGTCCCAATACTTGCCAGGCGGCGTGTAGGGATGGTGCGGATCGGGAAATGAACATTGGATGAAGAACGGGGCTTGGCCGGTAGCGTGCCGGCGCAGTTGAGCAATGGTTTGGTCACCGATGTAGGCAGTGGTGGAGCATTCTTCGGGAACGCGCGTGCGCCAGGCCTGCCGGTGTTGGGTCAGCACGAAATCCGGCGTACTGAAAGCGTGCTCCGGCCCCCATAGCCGCCGTACTTCCGGGTGTTCGCGGGCAAGCCAGCGTGCGTAATGGCCCCCGACCTGATCGCCGTGATCAAGCGCCAGGCGCACGGTGTCGAAACCGTAGAACGGCGTCTTCATATCATGGCCAGGGTGATCGCGCCACATTGGCCCCCACTCTTGGTCGTAGTCGCCGGGCTCGGGCCGCCACGCTTCGCCCTGTGCAAGCTGGCAGCTTGCCGGCGGCCAGGCGGGGCCCAAGCCCGTCATGTTCTGCAAGTGCGATTTGCCGATCAGCGCGGTGGCATAACCGGCGTCACGCAGCCTCTCGACAAACGTTGTGGCGCGCTGGGATAGCGCAATGCCGTTGTGGCGCACCCCATGCGCCGAGGGCATGCGGCCCGTCATCAACGTGGCGCGATTGGGCATGCAGATCGGGGAGGCGACGTAGAAGCGGTCGGCGGACCAACCCTTTTCGGCCAAGGTATCCAGCGCCGGGGTTTGCAGCAGGGTATTGCCGTAACTACCCACGTGATCCGCGCGCTGTTGGTCCGTGATGAATAGCAGAAAGTTGGATTGCAAATTGGGCTGCATCGGGTCTCCTTGCCGCTGGCTCATGTCGGCCTGGCTGTTTTGATGCGGCCATTATGGGTAGCGGTTTGGACGCCTGCGAGCCTGTTGCCCCGGATGTCGGACTCATTCCCGGGGTCGCTAGCACTGTGCTTTGCCGCCCACACATGTATCCATCAGATTCGTTTCGCCGGCCAGCGCACCCCGCCGTTACAAGCCATCCCAAATCTCAACAAATAAAACAGCTTTGCCGCGCTAACTGGTTTAGATCTAGCTTTGCTTGCGCGGTTGACCCGGCGGCAGGAGGCCCCGGGGCCCACAGGCATAAAAAAGCAAGAACCCTGGAGGAGGAGCCATGCGTTTGTTTAATCGCAGGATCGCCGCATTGCTGGCGAGTGGGCTGATTGCCTTGACGGCGGGGTGTGCGTCGCCCGGCAAGAAAGACACCATCAACATGGCCGGGCTGTCGCAGCCGGTGGAGATTGTGCGGGACCGCCACGGCGTCTCGCATATCTATGCGCAAAACCAGAATGACCTGTTCTTCGCGCAGGGCTTTTCCGCCGCGCGCGACCGCCTGTGGCAGTTGGACCTGTGGCGCCGGCAAGGCGAAGGCAAGATGGCCGAGCAATTCGGCCCGCGCTTCATCGAACAAGACCGCGCCGCGCGCCTGTTCCTGTTCCGGGGCGACATGCAGGCCGAATTCGCCAGCTATCACCCCGAAGGCCAAGCCATCCTGACCTCATTTGCCGCCGGCATCAACGCCTATGTGGATTGGGTAAAGGCCAACCCCGACCAGTTGCCGCCCGAGTTCAAGCTGACCGGCACGCTGCCTGGCTATTGGCGCCCCGAGACCTCGCTGATCCGAATCTACGGGCTGACGCGCAACCTGACCGCCGAAGTGAAGATGGCAGAGCAGGTCGCCAGCCTGGGCTTGAACGCCGTGCAGGGCCTGAGCACGTTCGAGCCACCGCTGGCGTTGCAGGTGCCGGCCGGGCTGGACGTGCGCCAGATCGACAAGTCGGTCCTGGCCAACTACACCCTGGCGCGCAATGGCCAGAAATTCGTCGCGGCGGATTTCCCGCGCAGCCCGCTTGCCGCCGACAAGCGCGAAGCGCTTGCCAGCGCGCTGTCCGAAGGCAGGCTGGCGGCGCTGGACCCAAATTTCGACCCGCTGGCCACCCGCTATGAAAGCAATAACTGGACCATTGGCGGCCAACATACCGACACCGGCAAACCCATACTGGCGGGCGACCCGCACCGGTCGATCGCCATGCCGTCCTTGCGCTACATGGTGCACCTGAACGCGCCGGGCTGGAACGTGATCGGCGCCGGCGAACCGGCGCTGCCGGGCGTATCGATGGGCCACAACGACCGCATCGCCTTCGGCTTGACGATCTTTGCGTTCGGCGACGAAGAAGACCTGTACGTCTACGACACCAACCCCGCGAACCCCAACGAATACCGCTATCAAGGCGGCTGGGAAAAGATGCGGCAGATGGACGAGACCATTCCCGTGCGGGGCGAGGCAGCCGCGGTGCGTCAATTGAAATTCACGCGCCACGGCCCGGTCATCCACGAAGACCCCGTACGGCGCAAGGCGTATGCGTTGCGCGCGGCCTATCTGGAATATCCCGGCACCGCGGCCTACCTGGCCAGCCTGCGCCTGAACCAGGCACAGAACTGGAATGAATTTGTGGCCGGTATGGAAAAGCACTACACGCCCAGCGAGAACATGGTGTATGCGGACGTGGACGGCAACATCGGCTGGTTCGGCGGCAGCATCGCGCCGATACGGCCGCGTAACGATTGGTCGGGCATGTTGCCGGTGCCGGGCAACGGCGATTTCGAATGGCGCGGCGTCTTGCCGGGAAGCGCCCTGCCCCGCGCGTACAACCCGCCCCAAGGCTATGTGGCCACCGCCAACGAATACAACCTGCCGGCCGACTATGCCTACAAGGACATGTCCGCGCGCACCTGGGCGGAACCCTATCGCGTCCAGCGCATTCGCGAGGTGCTGGCCGATGGCAGCCGCCTGTCGGTACAACAGTCTCAAGACCTGCAGTACGACAACCTGTCGATTCCGGCGCGCACGCTGGGCGGCTACGCCAAGGCGCTTAATTCCGCCGACCCGGCGGTGAACGACGCGCTGAACTTGTTGAAGGATTGGGACTACCGGATGGACACCGATTCGCGTGCCGCCACGATCTACGCGTTCTGGCTGCCCGAGGTCGTCAAGCGGGTGTCGGACCTGTACGTGCCCGCGAACGGCCGCGCGGCATTCGGCGACTTGTCCACCCGCAAGACGCTGGAAAAGCTGGCCGTGCCGGACACCGCCTTTGGCACGCCGCCCGATCGGGGCCGCGACGCGCTGTTGCTGCAAGCGTTGAACGACGGCGTGCAGAAGCTGCGCGCCAAGTTGGGGTCGGATTCCACGCAGTGGCAATGGGGCAAGCTGCATCACATCCAGTTTGAGCACAGCCTGGCCAGCCTGCTGCCGCCGGACACCGCCAAGGCCTGGGGCACGCCACGCTATGCGGTGGGCGGCGACAACGACACGGTGCATCGCGCGACGTTCCGCAAAAGCGATTTCAGGCAGATCAGCGGGGCGTCGTATCGCCAGGTGATCGACGTGGCGAACTGGGATAACTCGCGCGTGCAGAACGTGCCGGGCCAATCGGCTGACCCGCGCAGCCCGCACTACCAGGACCTGCTCAAGGGATGGGCCACGGGCGAGTACTTCCCCATGGCGTTCAGCCGCGCCAAGGTGGATAGCGAACGGGCCGATACGCTGACGCTCAAGCCGTCAGGAAACTGACCAGCGGCGCAAGAAAAAATGCCGGGCCGCTTAAAACGGCCCGGCATTTTCATTGACGTGCTTGCGCTTACTTTTTCGACGCGTCCTGCTCCACCACCATATCCAGCACATACACCTTGGACGGCGCGTCGGCCGGCGGGTTCTTCCAGTCGTAGCGTTTCACGCGCAGCACGGTGCGCACGCCTTCCTGGTGCTCGAACCCTTCGATGGACTGATACAGCGGTTGCCATTTATCCTGCGTCGGCTGCTGCACGCCGGCTTCGTTATAGCGGCGCTCGCGCACCATCAGGCATTGGTAGTTGGGAATCATCGGATGGCTGCACTCGGCCTTCTTGGCAGCCACTTCCAGGAACATGATCTCGCCCGCGCTGCCATACAGCGTCTCGGGCGTGGGCTCACCCACGAACTTCAGCACGGTGCCGTCCTTGCCCACGAGTTCCAGCGCGGGCTCATGCGTATCGCCAGACAGCGTGGCTCGCAGATCGCCCTTCAGCCGCTCGTTGATCTCGGCATCCAGTTGCATCAAACTCTGCTCGCAAGCCTTCATCGTGGACGCCAGGTTATCCACTTGCAGCACGCCATTCTGATAGCGATAACCGCCAAACTGCGTATTGCAGCCCCCGCGAATATTCAAGGCATCCTTCGTGAAGGCCAGGCGCATCTGATGCTCAACGCCCGCTTGCAAGGTCGGAATCGACTTACCGGCTGCATCGGTGGCGGAAACCAGGCGCCAGTAATACGCGGGCAAGCTCAGTTGGCTGGCGGGCGACGTCGCGGTAGAAGTGGGCATGGAGGACGATCCTTCGCGGGGAGACGAAACGGGAGCGCAAGCCTGTAGCAGCGCGGCGCATGCGGACGCAAGTAGGATTATTTTTTTCATGGTTCGTTCCTATGAGCCGTATGGCACTGATCAAAAGCGGCATTCTACGTCCGTGGTGTGGACGGATCAGGCGAAGCGCGGGGCAGAGGGTTTCAAAATCTTGCTGGAGGGTGCGGTTGGTGGGCCATCCCGGTACGAGACTAGCGAGCGACTTTCATTCAGAAGGCGCTGAAACAAGCCATAGAAATAATCAGCCACTGCACCTCACCTGAAAATTACAGTCTGACACGTTACGCCCCGCAGATACTCTAAGCATGCGCTACACAAATTGAAGATATCCCAAAAATTGTTGTAGATTTCAGACTCCTGCCTGACAAGACAAAAACCATGAAACGAGCAGTTATCAGATTAGGAGATCGCACGAGCCACGGCGGCGTTGTAGTCACTGGCGACCAAACCATCAATGTATTTGGCAAGCCAGCCGCACGCAAAGGCGATATGGTTTCATGCCCGAAATGCAATGGAACATTCCCGATTGTGGAGGGCTCGCTCTCCTGCGGCAGCGATCGAGAACTCGCGTTGGATGGGATGCGGACATCTTGTGGCGCGATCCTGCTTGCCAGTCAGCAGTTTTGGCTAGAGGAGTATGGAACTGGTGCGTCCACACCGCCCGAGCAAGCCGAGCAATCTCCAACAGAACGGCCAGATGAACCGACTAAGCAACTTGTATATGGGATGGCACAGGTCTCCTTTTATATTCAAGATCGTCGCCAGCCTATTGGCATTGGTCGTTTGGCGGCAGAGTTACTTGCGGACCGCAGCCCCGAACATGTGAAGCGCTTCATAGAGCTGAACGACCATCTAGGCAAGTATGCGCAATACGGCAGCATCGTTCTCGTCTCGAGCGATTACGAGAACGAGAACTACACTGCGGAATCGATGAAGCTGATCCATTCGGTCAAAGAGGTTGAATCTCTACGCGCCAAGCTCGCGGCTCATCATGTGCAAACGATGTTCGACAACTGGGATCTTCTTGCCTACGCGATGGGACAAAATGGCGATAACGTCGTGGGTGCCGTTGGCACGTTCCTGAAAACGTATGGGCAGGGGATAAAGTCTGCACTAGATCGTCTTGAAGGCGCCGCTCAGCAAGCGCTTGCGCGGTCTGGGAATCTCAGAGACGCTCAATTTCGCGCTGAACGGGCAGCCATTCTTGCGGACATTGATACCAAGTTCAAGCGAATGTTGTTGGCTCGAGCCGGCATCCCTGATCAGATAAAGTTGTCCGCAGCGCTGAACCTATCGAGCAAGTCAGTGACACATATCTGGCGCTCAGGCGGGACTCCCATCTATGTGCGATATCACGGGCATATAGTCAAATGGTTTCAGAAATACGAAGCCCGCGCCACAAAACTGGCAATTGCCTATAGTGCGGGAAAAGCGGGAAATGAGGTTTATAAAGTTTGCTCGGACGAGTCGAAGTCGCAGAAGGAATGCATGATTGCAAGTTCGAGCGAGACGTTGGGACTTGCAACAAGTATTGGCACTGGGACCGCCGCCGCTTCCGGCGGACTATGGTTCTGCACGATGCTAATACCCGCGGGAGGGGCTCCCGGCCTTATTTGCGCTGTTGGCGTGGTTGGAGCATCTATTTGGGCGGGCTCGGCTGCTGGAGACACCGGCAAACAAATTGGCGCTGAGTGGGGTGCCACTGGATATGAACTTCTTTTCGAATGACACAACTTACCAGCCAACACATCAGCGCCGTCACCGGAACGATTATTTTCTTGGCGTTCGTCGTTTACGTCGTCGCAGGCCTGCACTTTTATTACCGCAAGCTTGACCACGCTATCGCGCTTACGCGACACCCTTGGGCAAAAGGCAGAACTCGCGCCGAGTTGTCTTTGCATGAAAAGATGAACATTTGCACGTCACTGGCGGTGTGGTTGGCGTTCCCCCATGCCAAGCGGTGGCCGATAAGCAAAAACAACGCAATGTTCCACCCTGTCGATGCAAGGCAAATCCCCGTAGCCATCAAGATTCCCCTTTTCTTGGCCTACGGAGGACTTATTACGATCGTCTTGGCATTGATCATCGGAGGAGCGCTACGGAATTTTTATGCGTGACCCCGTCACTGCGCCGTAACGCCCTCACACGGCCACCCTACCCCACCCGCAACATCCCCATCTCTTCCCGCACCACGCCGCGCTGCGTCAGCCCGGCTATTGCGTGTCCGATGCGTGCTTCCGCATCCGCCAACGTACGCGCCATGCCGAGCAGTCGGCACACTGACTTGATCACATCCGATTTTGGCGCGTTGCCGGTCATGGCCAGCACGTGCAGCACGCCGTTCGCCAGTTCCTGGATGCAGACATCATCCACGCGACGGCGCGTGGCGTCGTCGTCGCTTGCGCCGCGAAAGCCGTTCCAGGTTTCGGGCGCTACGCCGGCAGGCCAATAGAAGGTGGCCTCGCCTTCATCCGTCTGGCCCACTTCCATCGGGGTCAAGGTCCGCAACCGTTCAACGATCCGGACGCCTGTGCGTTCCAGGCCCCAGGCGCGGGCGACTTTACGGTGCAGCACGGTCTCGGCGATGGGGCCTTCCGTGTCGATGACCAGGCGCAATTGTTCCGCCAATTGCGCGTTGTTGGCGCGGCTGTAGAAGGCGTCTGGGTCACCCTCGGCAGTGCTCAGGTCGGCCAGCTGATAGGTCGCGATGCCGCCCGGAGATGCGCTGACTGTGGCGCTGTCCGCCGACGCCCACGCGGTATCGCCCTCTTCGGTCGTGATCACAAACTCCACGACACCACCGGGCTCAGTAGCAGCTTCGGCTTCGATTTCGGCTTCGGCTCGAATAGCGGTTTCGGCTGCGATTGCGGCTTCGGTTTCAACTTCGACTTCAGCCTCTGCTTCCTCCACCTCAGGCTCGTCCTCGACCTTGCGTTCCAGCTCCGCATTCAAGCGGGCCAAGATCTTCTCCACCTCTCGTTCAGGGTTGATCCACCAGTCGGTGGACCACACCCGATGCAAGCGCCAGCCCAACCCCTCAAGCACCACCTGACGCAAGCGATCGCGATCGCGCGCGGTAGCGCCCGAGTGATACGCGCGGCCATCGCACTCGATGCCCATCAGATAGCGCCCCGGCGCCCGCGGGTCCACCACGCCCATGTCGATGCGGTAGCCAGAGCACCCCACTTGCGGGTGCACCACCCAGCCATGATTGCGCAGCACCTTGATGACCTGGGTTTCAAACGGGCTGTCCGGCTCGCGGCCGGTTGGCAGCGACTGCTCGACCAAGGCGCGCGGCCCTTTCAGCGCGAATTCCAGGTAATGCTTCAAGTCGCGCACGCCCGTGGCGCGTACGCGCGACAGGTCGATCTGTTCCGGCATCAGCGTGCTGTAGATCACCACGCCTTCGCGCGCGCGCGAGATCGCCACGTTCAGGCGGCGGTGTCCGCCTTCGCCGTTCAGCGGCCCGAAGTTCATCGTCATCTTTCCGGCCGCGTCCGGGCCGAACGTGATCGAAAAATAGATCACGTCACGCTCGTCGCCCTGCACGTTCTCCAGGTTCTTGATGAACAGCGGTTCACGGGATTGCGCCGAGATCGCCTTGTCGAGCTCCGCATTGGCGCGGCGGCGGGCGTCCAGCAGGGTTTCAATCAGGGATTGCTGCGGCTGGTTGAACGTCACCACGCCCAGGGTTTGGCGGCGGCGGGACTTGTCCAGATAGTGCTGTTCAATGCCTTGCACGATGGCTTCGGCTTCGCGGCGGTTGGTGCGGCTGCCGCCCCGGTCGTAGATGCCCGCGACCTTCTCCAGGCGCACGGCCACGTCATCCGTCACGGGCGACGGGAAGGTGATCAGCTGCGAATCGTAATAGGTGACGTTGCTGAACGTGATCAGGCTTTCGTGCTTGCTGCGGTAATGCCACTGCAAACGCAGGCGGTTCATGTCGGCGCCCAGGCACTCATCCAGAATGCTCTCCAGGTCTTCCACCTGGCCATCATCCCCCGCGCCATCGTCTTCCGGCGTGGACTTGCTGAAGAAGCTCGTGGGCGGCAACTGCTTGGTATCGCCCACCACCACCACTTGCTGGCCGCGCGCAATGGCGCCCACCGAATCCCACACCGGAATCTGCGAGGCTTCGTCGAACACCACGACATCAAACTGCGAATGGCCGGCGTCCAGATACTGCGCCACTGACAAGGGCGACATCAGCAGGCAAGGCTTGAGCCTGGGCAGCAGCGACGGCAAGCGCTGCATCAGTTGGCGCACGGGAACGTGGCGCGCCTTCTTTTGCAGTTCTCGGCGCAGCAGGCCCAGCTCGCTGTCCGGGCTGACCAGCACGCCGTTGCCATCGGGCACCTTGCCGGCCAACACGGCGGCGATATAGGCCGACGTCAGCTTCTGGAAGCGGTCGTCGGCATCGCGGAATTCGCGGATCTTGCGCTCGTGGTCGGCACTGGAAAACGCGCGCAACACGGGTGTATGGTCGATCACCTTCTTCACCCACCAGTTGCGGTAGCTGAATTCAAAATGCGCTTCGATCTGCTCCAACGGAACGCGGCCCTGCTCAAGAGAAGCGACCAGGCCTTGCAGTTGCGACGCAATGGCCTGCTCACGCGCCTGACGCCATACGCACCACGGCATCAAGAACTGCTTGTTATGACGCCAGCCCGCCAGCACGCCTTGAATGCGTTCCAGCGCGCCGTTGGCATCCGATGCGCCCGCCAAGGCTTCGGTGGGTTTGGCCAAGGCATCCACTTCCGCCAACCGGTCTTGTACGGCGCGCCACGCATCCCGATACGCCAGCAACGACTTGCCCAGCGGCGAACCCGGTTGCAGGAAGGCGCGGTTCTCACCCACCAGCGCTTGCAGGCGCGTGCGCAAGTCGGCGGCGGAAATGGGGTCGCCCGCCACCTGCGTGACCGCATCGGCAAAGCGCGCTGCCCATTGCTCATGGCGCTGGACTTGCTCCCAATCCGTGGACAGACCCGTATAGCTGTCTTGCAGCAGGCGCTGCGCATCCACCTTCAACACGGCCAGTTCGCGGTCTTCGGCGTTCACCAGCGCCAAGGGCGCCAGCATGGCCGTAATCGCGGCCTCGTCCGGCCGCTGGCCGTCCGTGCGATACATCGCCAGCCGTTTGCGGATGCCGCCCTTGGCGAAGACGGACTTCGGCCACCATGCCGAACATGCGGACAGCCACTCGGCCTTCAACGTATTGGCATCAAGCTCGGCCAATTGTGCGTTCCATTGCGCGCCCACCTGCGCCCAATGCGCGTTGCGCGCCAGGCCGTGGCGAGCCAGCGCCTGCACCTGAAAGCGGGCGGCGGGGTCGTGCGCTTGCGTGGCCAGGCCCGCAGGCACTTGGGGCGCGGCGAGCAGCACGTCGAACAACTGATCCAGATGCGCATAGGCATCCAGGCTCAAGCCTTGCGCCGGCACACCGACGCCCTCGCCCGCAGCCATCACCTGCGCCTGCAAGCCAGCCACCGCTTGCTCCAGCGCCTGAGCCGCGGCCAGCAACGCGTCTTGCCAACTGGGGCTCCATTCGGCCATGCCGATATGCGCCAGCGGATGGCCATGCAGCACACCAAGTTCCTTGGACAAGGTCGACATGCGGCGCGCGGTCTCGCGCAGTTGCGCAAGGTCTTTGACTTGATGCGCCTGCGCGTCGGCCCAGAACATCGGCGACGGCTCCTTGCCCGCGTTCTGGATGCAGGTGCCAATGGCGTCATACACCGTCAGGCCGTTGGCATGCGTGTGATGCAGCGCATCGACCAAGCCGTTCAAGTCCTGGCGCAGCACGGTCAGGCGCTCGGCCTCACGCGCCCAGTCATCGCTTGTGCGCTGGCCGCTGTGGTCCAGCGCCTTTCCAAGCTGTTGCAGCACCTCGGATTTACGCGCCTTGGACGAATGCAGTTCCAGGCAGAACGGGCCCAGGCCGATATTGGCCAGACGGCGATGCACCACCTCCAGCGCGGCCATTTTTTCCGAGACGAACAACACCGTCTTGCCGCGCGCCAGCAGATGCGCGATCAGGTTCGTGATGGTCTGGCTCTTGCCCGTACCCGGCGGCCCCTCCAGCACCAGATCGCGGCCCGCGTCCACCGCGCAGATCGCCTTCAACTGCGACGAATCGCTCAGCAGCGGCGTCAGCAGGTCTTCGGGCTGGTAGCTGTCGTCCAGGCGCTCAAAGCGTTGATCGAAGGGTTCTTTTGCAAACGCCTGCCCCGGGTGATCGATCAAATGCCTGACGACGCGGTTGGCTTTCAACTGCTCGGTGCGGTCTTGCAGGTCTTTCCACATCAGGTACTTGGTGAACGAGAAGATCCCCAGATGCACCTGTTCCAGCACTTCCCAGCCCACGATTTCCCGCACGGCCAGCCGGAACGCCTGCAACACGCGCGCCACGTCCACGCCCTTGTCATCAGCGGGCAGGACGTCCAGGCCCGGAATGCGCAGCTCGTAGTTGTTGCGCAGCATCTGCAGCAACGTGGGATTGATGATGGTCTCGTCGTCGTGGCGCACCAGCCGGAAACCGCTGCGCACCGACTGCCGTTGCAACGACACCGGCACCAGGATCAGCGGCGCCAAGTGCGCGCTTTCCGCGCCGGGGCTTTCGGTCCAGCGCAACATGCCCATCGCCAGGTACAGCGTGTTGGCGCCGCCCTCTTCCTGCCCGGTGCGCGCCGCGCCGAAGATGGTCAGCAGGTTGGCGTCCAGCGCTTCCTGCGTGACGCGCGCGATCAGTTCCTTGTTGCCCAACGCGTCCAGCGCCATGTCGTCCAGCGGCGCGCGGCCGCCCCGGCCCACATGCACTTCGGCCACGCGCGGATCGCTGCCGTCCATCAACGCGGCGGGCAACGGGCGTATGCGGAATTCGCTGCCATCGACAATGGCGTCTTCCAAGCGGGCCAGGTCCGGCACGACGAGCGGCAAGGTGGACTTGGTCAGCTTGAAGTTCAGTAGACGGTTGCGCAGCGTCAGGTCCAGCAGGCGTGATTTCCACTTGGCCAGCCGGCCTTCCGGCGTGTCGTCGGCGGGCTCCAGGCTGATTACGAATTCCGGGTCCAGCGGCGGCAGGTCGGGCGTGGGTTCGATGGCGGCGGGAATCTCTGCGTCATCGGCATCCGTCGGCGCAACCGACACCCCCCGCGACGGCAGCGGCTTGATCTGCAATTCACGTGCGCGATGCACGTCGATGGCGTAGCGGAAAGTGTTCTCTTCGCGCAGATGCGCCGCGCCCTGCTCCAACGCGCGCCGCAACGACGGCCGGAAGTTGGGATGCTGCGCGATCCCGGTCGTTTCAAAGACCAGGAATTCGCCGCTGTCCACGCGCTTTCTTACGGCCTGCACGTCGTCCGTCAACGGGTCGGCAAAGCAGGCCTGATGCAGCCACACGCCCACCCAGGCGTGCCCGTCCTTCATCAAGATGACCGGGCGCAAGCCGGCTTGCTCCAGGCAGGACGAGAACAGCATCGCCAGGTCCAGACACGTTGCGACCCGTGCGTCCATGATGCGATCCGGCGTGCGAATCTTCTGGCCGTCCACGCCGAAAGACGCGGGCGGCTCAGCGTAATGCAGCGACTCGGCGGCCAGCGTGCTGTAGATGGCGGACACCTGCTTCCACACGACGTCGCGGCTTTTGGACTGGTAGCCGTTCATCTGCAGTTCGGCGTGCTGCGCGCGCAGCAGCTTGGACGCCTTGCCAATCAGCCCATCCACAGCCGGATTATTCGGCATGGAAAACGCGGCCAGCAATTCCGGCAAGGCGCGCGTGCCGGCCCATTGGTCATAGGCCAACACGGTAATCGCTTGCGAAGCCCGGCCGATTTCCTGCGTGCCTGACTGCACCACGACATCGATGCTGGCGCGCACGGCTTCTTGCAAGTCGGCCACGTAGCCGTGGTCGGGCGTCAGGTCCAGCGGGGAAATCCGGCGGATTTCTCCCGGCACCAGCACGTCAAAGCGCAACGTCACCGGTTGGGCAAAAGCGGGGTTGCAGCGGAGGCGGACTTCAATGTCCTCGAAGGTGTGCGCCGAGCGATTCGTCACGCGCAACGTCCGAACGACGGGAACCGCGTTCTGAATCGAGGCGTAGCCCAGCGTGGGATCGGCTTCGATATCGATGGTGATGGCGTCGAGCGTGTTCGGCCCCGTGGCGACCACCACGTCGGCCTGCACCGCGCCGGTCTGCGCCGCGCCCTCCTGGATCGCCGGCGGTTCCAGGTCTTGTCGCTTATCCATCGATATCTCTCGGTTCGGTTCCGCGCGGGCCTATGCCGGCAGCGAAAATCTGCAATGCCGGATTTTAAGACGCGATGACGCCGCCGCCCGCTGGAAATAGAAAGTTTTGCGTATCGGCGTGAATATCGATGGCATGCGCCTGCACGGCCCCCGCCGCTGGGTTATTGCACTGGCGGATAGGCCGGGTCCGTCAGGCAGGCCTGCACCCATTCGGCATCGTCCGACGCGTCGATCTCGCCATCCAGCTTCGGCAGCGGTTTGTCGGCATACACATACTTCGGCGCCTCGGGCTGCCGGTTCCAGTTCGCCTTCGTATCGCCGACGGTGGCGCAGGCCTCGTCGGCACTACTGAACGAGCAGGACGCGATCACACGCGGCTTGCCGTCAACCACGTTGGCGACGTAGCGCTTGGTGTAGACCGCCCCGGACGCCCAGGATTCGTCCGCCGAGCACACGCGGTCGTTGTTCTGGTAGTGGCGAATCGCGAAGCAGGCGTAGTCGACGTAGTCATGCGGCAGCACATCGCAAGACGTCCAATAGCCCGCGAACGCACCGCCCGTGAATTGGGACTGGAACTGTTGCTGCTGAAGCGCCCGGCGAATGATGGTGGGGGTGGTGGACGCTTTGCCGGTTTCCTTGAACTGCGCGCTGCGGTTCTCGATCAGCTCGCGCGCAATCTCGCCCGCGGTCTTGTCATCCGGCACGGCGTCCGGGTCCGTGAGCAGGCGGTCCAGCGCGCGGTCACGCGCTTCAAGCCAGCGCTTTTGGCTGGCGACCAGCATCGCGCGGATGTTGTCGTCCGGCGCCTGCTTCAAGATCGCCTGGTAAGCGCGGTTCAGCCCGGCATCAGCCGCCACCGTCGCCTTGTCGGCGCAGATCAGCTTTTCGACGGCGGTGCCAGCCTTGGCGCAATTGATCGCCATCGCCGGCGCGGACAGCGCGAACACGCCGGCCAGGAACAGGCCCTTTACTGCGAAACCCGCGAAACCTGCGGAACGTGCGGAACGTGCGGAACGTGCGGAACGTGCGGAGCGTGCCAATGTCATTGCGTTCTTCTCTCTTGCAAGGGCTGCCGGTTTGGCGTTGCGGCTAGTGACGCAAGCGCAGCGCGCCATTCTGCATGAAAACCACTTACAAAATAGAAACAGAGTTCAACGCTCTGAAACGCGTACCCGGGCTATTCTGCGCCGGCTTCCCCTACCGCTTTCTATACCAAGACCGCTCCCTACCCATGCGCATCCGACTCGCCTTGCTACTGTTGTCCCCCCTGTTGGCCTGCGGGCTGCACGTGCCCTCGGCATGGGCGGACACCACCGTGCCCTCGCTGGACAAGGCCCGCGGCGCCATCCAGACGGAAGACGCCCGCAGAATGTACGACAGCCAGATGAGCGGCGCGCCGCAACCCGACAGGCTTGGCGTAGCCCTGCCCGACGGCTTCACGCGCGACTTCCTGGTGCAGCAACTGGCCCCTGGGCTAGACCCCAAACGGCTGCTGGTTGCAGGTGTCAAGCCGTGGGGGCAGCGCCCGGGAACGTTTGTCGCGATGGTGTGCCTGGCGTCGACGCCCGAACGCGCGGCGCGACTGATCAAATTCGGCGGCGGCGAATGCGCCGACCTGTCCAGCGACGATGACAAGAACGGCGCCTGGTTCGGCGTGTTCGGCACGACGCCGGGCAAGGCCCCCACGCTGCTGGCCCGCACCGACGGCCCCGTCAAGACGCCCACTGACTGGCGCAATACCAACATCGACTTGCCCCAGGACCTGGCAACGGCAGACGCCAACGCCCCGCTGCTATCGGTGCCCACCGAATGGAAGCATTTCGACCTGGCCGCGTACAGGATCGCCCCCGGCGCCGTGGCCTTCGGCGTGCGCGCCGGCTGGAGCGAAGGCTATTCCGGCGGCGGCGCCAACTTCGAGGCCCTGTACCTGTTCCACATCGACGGCCCCACCCTGCGCGTGGTGTTCGCGCAGCCCATGTCGTTCTTCAAATCCATCGCCGGCGACTGGCACCCCGACGGCACACGCGACCACGACATGTCCGACGCCAGCAACATCCTGGTGGTGCTGCCGGAAAAGACAGACGGCTACTTTGATCTGCAACTGCGCCAGCAAGGCGGCAAGTGGCGCAAGACGCTGAAGTGGTCGGCGGCGGAGCGCGGGTATCGGTGATGGGCACGGCGCTCCACCAATTTGACGGCGTAGGATGGGTGAAGCGCGAAAGACTCATGGCAAAAATTCAAACGCCTCAACGCGCGCAACCCATCAGACAGACCTTGCGTTGTGGCTGAAGGCCAAAAGAACCGCGGCGCTGCGTGATGGGTTGCGCGCGTTGAAGCGGCGGCGTTCTTGTCGCTGGTCTCTCGCGCTTCACCCATCCTACGAATTGGTGGGACGGCGTCCCGCGCGTGCAGGCATGTCGTTGAAGAACCCCTCAATGTATCGTCCGCGCCCGCTTGCGCGCCCGCTTGATCTCATACATGCGAGCATCCGCCAGGCGGACCGCGGCTTCGGCGTCCAGGCCGCGCGGGTCGACGGCCACCACGCCGACGCTGGCGCCTTCATAGGGCACTGCCGCATCGCCCAGTTGATAGCGGCCGATGGTGGCCGCCGTGGCGCGTTCTTCCAGCGCGCGGGCGGCGTCTTCGGCTTCGCCGCGTTGCGCCTCGCCGCCCGGGCCGATATTGCCGTGTTCGATGGCGGGGCCGGGGCCGATCAGCACGAACTCGTCGCCGCCCATGCGGCCCAGCATGTCGGACGTGCGCAGGGTGCTGGCCAGCCGGCGGGAAATCTCTTGCAGGAATACATCGCCCTGTTGGTGGCCGTAGGTATCGTTGATGCCCTTGAAGCCGTCCAGGTCGATCACGCCGACCAGCACGCTGCCGCCTTCGCGCAGCGCCCGCTTTTCCAGCCGCTCCAGCTCTTCGTACACGGCGCGGCGATTGGGCAGGCCGGTCAACGGATCGGTCAGCGCGTAAGACATCAACTGAACATTCGCGGCCTGTAGTTGCTCCATCAGGATTTCGCGTTCCAGGAAATTGGCGATGACGTTGGAGAACAGCTTCAACACGGCCTCGGCCTGCGACGGGATCTGATGCCGTTGCGCGCTGGCCGCGCACAGCGTGCCAAGCAGCGTGCCTTCATCCGTGCGCACGGGCGCGCTCACATAGGTCTGGATGCCCAACTGGCGCGCGGCTGCGGAGTCCGACCAGCAGGTGGCGACGTCGCTTGTGCACATGCGCCCTTCTTCCAGCGCCCGCTTGCATAGCGTGTCCGACCACGGCACCGACAAGCCTTCCGGTATCTGCATGTCGCCTACATTGCGCGCAAAACGCACGTGTTGCAGATCGGCTTTCAGGTCGATGGCGGTCAGGTAGGTGGATTCCAGCCCCGTCACGCTGCCCAGCATGTCCAGCAGCGGGCGGGTCAATTGCTCAACCGTCTTGGCTTGAGGCAATGAATTCGACAGTCCGGCAAGTATCGGATCCATATTGCGTCTCCTCAAAGCGCGCGACGCCTGCCGCGCAGTATGGCGAACCCGGCGCATACGGGCCTGGCCGGGCAAACAAACATTATGCACGCGAGGTCACGCTGACTCGCAAGAACGGCGCATCACGCAAAAACCCGCACTCCCCAGTTGGGGAAGTGCGGGTTTTCGTTAGTGGAGCACTCAGGCGGCTTGCACCGCCCGATTCAGGCTGATCAGCCGGCCACGCGGAAACGCTCGGCGTCGTCCATGAAGGGCTTGTCGCCAAAGCCGTTTTCGTTCGAGCCGAAAGGCATTTGCGCGCGCAGCTTCCACGACGCGGGCACATTCCATTCACGCGCCACCACGCCGTCGATCAGCGGGTTGTAGTGTTGCAGGCTGGCGCCGACGTCGGCGTTGGCCAGGGTCGACCAGACCGACAGTTGGGCCATGCCGCCCGCCTGTTCCGACCACACCGGGAAGTTGTCGGCGTACAGGGCAAACTTCTCTTGCAGGCTGCGCACCACGTCCTGGTCTTCGAAGAACAGCACGGTGCCGACGCCGGCGGCAAAGCTCTTGAGCTTGGCTTCGGTCTTGTCGAACCCTTCAGCCGGCGCCACCTTGCGCACTTCTTC
This sequence comes from Achromobacter spanius, assembly GCF_002812705.1. Taxonomy (NCBI): domain Bacteria; kingdom Pseudomonadati; phylum Pseudomonadota; class Betaproteobacteria; order Burkholderiales; family Alcaligenaceae; genus Achromobacter; species Achromobacter spanius. The sequence goes on from NZ_CP025030.1 coordinate 6,391,307, forward strand.
AATGGTCAGGTCCCAGAGCTTCACGCTTTCGGCGCCAAACAGAATGACGGCGCGCGAGCTTTGCGAATTAAACGACGACGGGCTGTGCTTGATGGCGTCCTGGATCAGGGTCGTCAGTGCTTCCTTGGAGGCCGACACGTTGCGGCCCAGCGAATACTGCGTACGGCGCTTTTTCAGTGCGTCGAGATAAGCGTTGCTCATGTGACTTTGACCTTTCGACTGGTAGATAGGGAGTGATATGGGAAGGAATTCTAACGGCAGGACCGTGACGGCTGCACTAGCTCCGCCATCAAAACGGCCGATTTTGGACGGAACAAACTGTTCTATTGATGGAACCAATGCCGCGAATGGTGTCGCCTACAGCGCAATATCCGTCTGCGCCGCCTGCACGATTTCCAGCATCCAATCCCGCAACGCACAGACCCGTGGATCCGCATCGCTGCCTGCCGGGTACACCAGGTGGTAGGCATACTCGGGCGCGACCCGCACGCCGACGTATCACCTCGTAGGATGGGTGGAGCGCGGGAGACTGTCTCTAAAGACGCCATCGCTGAACGCGCGAAACCCATCGGGCAGCGCTTGCATGGTGGCCAGGCTTTTCAAGAATTCGGCGTTGCTTGATGGGTTTCGCGCGTTGGGCAGCCGTGTTCTTGCCCAAGGGCCTCTCGCGCTCCACCCATCCTACGAGCTGCGCCGTGTCATTTGTAAGCAACGCGCGGGGCGACTTGCTGGGGTTACTCCGCCATCTCGGCCCCACGCCCACTCAATCCGCCCGAAAGCCCGTAGCCTTCACCACGTCGGACCAGCGCTTGGATTCGGCGGACAACAAGGTTTGCAACGCCTTCCGGTCGGACCCCACGACGACGAATCCGGCCTCGGTCAGGCTGCGCACCGCAGCGGGCTGACGCAGCGCGGCGGCGCTGTCTTTCTGCAAGCGGTTCAACACCGCGTCCGGCGTACCGGCGGGCGCGAACAAGGCGAACCACGCGCCGAAATTGACGTCCGGCAGTCCGCGTTCGGCAAAGGTGGGCACCGAGGCCAAGGCGGGCGAACGTTGCGCGCCGGTGATGGCCAGCGCGCGCATCTTGCCGCCCTGCACCTGCGGCACGGCCAGCGCCGTGGTCACGAACGCCGCCTGCACCGCGCCGGACACCAGGCCCGACACCGCATCACCCGTTGAACGGTAATGGATGGCTTCGATCTTCATGCCCGCTTCGCGCGCAAAAAGCTCCGCGCCGAAGTGACCCGGCGTGCCCGCGCCGAAGGTGGCGAAGTTGATTCGGTCCGACGCCTTCTTGCCCCCTTCAACGAACGCCGTCAGGTCCTGGTACGGCGAATTGGCCGGCACCACCAGCACGAAGTCGGCTCGCACCACTTCGGAGATCGGCGCGAAATCGCGCGGCGGGTCGTAGTTCAGGTTGCGGTAGGTGGCGGGCGAAATGCTGATGGAGCCTACCTCGCCCAGCAAGATCGTTTGGCCATCGGCGGGGCTGCGCGCCACGGTCTGCGCGGCGATCTGCCCGCCCGCGCCCACCTTGTTTTCCACCACCACGCTTTCGCCCAGCAAGGGGCCCATGTGTTGCGACAGCGTACGGGCCACGATGTCGGGCCCGGTACCTGGCGGAAAGCCCACGTTCAGGCGCACGGGGCCATTGGGAAATTGCGCCATCGCGGCGATGGGCAGGCACAGCACGAAACCGCCCAACAGGCGGCGCAGCGTTGAGGTCATGGTTGTCTCCGAGTCGTTTTTATATTCATGCCACGGCGGATGCCGAGGGTTCAGCAAATGCGGTAGAAGCGCAGCTCAACCCGGTCGGGATAGCGCGCGCCTGTGCCGATGAAAAGGCTTTCGTTCATCCAGCCCAACGCCGGCGCTGCGGTTTCAAAGCGTGGGTAGCTGCGGAAATAAATGCGTGCGGGGTCCACGGGTTCACCGCGCACCAAGCGGGCGATGTCATCCGCGTGGCCCGTGCGTATGCCGGTGTTTTCGACGTAGATGCGTTCGCCGTCGGCGGTTTCGATGACATAGCGCGCATGGATATCGGTGTACGTGGCCGACCGGATGATCTGAAAATCTGCGCCGCCCGGCAGCACTTTGCCGCGCAGGCGCGGGCCGTCCACCGTGCCGCCCGTGATCGGGATGACGCGGCGACGGCCCTGCGGGGTGTCGCCCACTTCTTGCGGCGGGCCGACCTCAACAATGACAGTCGTTATATGTTCCAGGCGTGGCGCCAGGGCGTCCGCCGCTGCCTCGGGATGGCTCATGGTGTTGTCTCTCGGCTCTTCTTCAAAGCGGCGGGGTCAAACCCCGCCAGTTGTTTGTAGCGCAGCGATACCGCCGCCAGCTCTTGTTGCGTGATCACGTCGTTAATATCCGTAAAGCCTTGCGGCGCGCGCTCTTCGGCCATCTGCATGACCTGCTCGGGGCCATTCAGGCGGTTGCGCAATACGATGCCCGCCGTGCGCGGCAGGCGTTCGGCCTCATATTCCAGCAGTGCGATGTCAAGCGTGCGTACGCTGCCGCCGGCCGCTTGCGCCAACCAGTCCGACAAGCAGCGCGCGTCCAGGATGGCCTGGGCCGACCCGTTCGAACCGATGGGGTACATGGGGTGCGCGGCATCGCCCAAGAGCGTAACGCGACCCCGCGTCCAGCGCGGCAAGGGGTTGCGGTCCACCAGCGGAAATTCGTAGATGGCTTCTGCGCCGTCGATGATGGCGGGAATGTCGATCCAGTCCCAGCGCCAATCGGCGAAGCGGTCCGCGAACACGGACTTGTCGACCTGGCGGTTCCAGTCGGTGGCGGGCAGTTCGGCGTCCGGCACCGAGAGTTCCGCAATCCAGTTGATCAGCGAACGCCCCTGGCGGCGCAAGGGTTCCGAAATGGGATAGCAGACAAACTTCTGGTCCTGGTGCCCCGCCATGAACATGCTGCGACCGTCCAGGTACGGCGGGGCCTCGGTCACCGCGCGCCACAACATGCGCCCGGAAAAGCGGGGTTCGTCACCCACCGGATGCAGTTGGCGGCGCAGCGCGGAATGAATGCCATCCGCCCCCACCAGGATGTCGCCGCGCACCCGATGCGTGGTCCCGTCCGCCCGCCGCCGGAACACAGCGGTGGCGCCGTTTGCGTCCTGCTCGGCGGATTCCAGCACCATGCCCGTGACGATGGCGCCCTCGCCCAGGCGTTCGCGCACGGCTTGCGCCAGCATCATCTGGAATTCTCCGCGATGCACGGAAAACTGCGGCAAGGGGTAGCCCGCCTCTAGCCCACGCGGCTCGCGCCAGATCGGCTGTCCAAGCTTGTTGTAGTAGTGCAGTTGCGACGTTTCGATGGCGCGCTCGGCCAGCCCGGGCATCAGCCCTAGCTGTTCCAGTTCACTGACGGCGTGGGGCAGCAGGTTGATGCCGACGCCCAAGGGCCTGAGTTCCTGCGCGCTTTCATACACGCGGCAATCGATGCCGCGCCGATGCAACATCAGCGCAAGCGTCAGGCCGCCGATGCCGGCGCCGGCAATGACGATTTGCATGTCTACTCCTGGTTTTATTTGTTATGCAACATAACAAAAACCAGATACTCTGCGCACCCCGGGGATTTCCCGTAACCCCATGGCGCGGCGCCCCCGACTGCATTAGTGTTGAGGCCCCCGGCATCAAGGCCCCCTGCCCCCACCCCGCCCCATGTCCCGAGCCGCATCCCAACGCCCCCGCCGCCCTGCCGCGCGCGGCGAGCAATTTCAGCCCCACGTTCCCGGCATCCAGTACGGCGCGCTGGACGGCCTGGTCGGCTACGCCATCCGGCGCGCGCAGATCGTCATCTACGAAGACTTCCTGGCCGCGCTCGCGCCGTGGGACATCACGCCGCAACGCTTTTCCGCCCTGACGCTGATCGCGGCCAATGCCAACCTGAAGCTCACCGACCTGGCGCGCATCCTGGGCATCGCCCGCTCAGGCGCCGTGCAGATCGTGAATCACTTGCAAGGCTTGGGATATGTCGAAAGGCTGGACGTCGAGCACGACAAGCGGGCCTATTCGCTGACGATGACGGCGGCTGGCAGCAAGGTGCTGGCCGACATCACGCAGGCGGTCGAGGCACACGATGCCCGGATCAGCCACCAGTTGGACGCGGCGGAAAAGCAGCAATTGATCGGCTTGCTGGGAAAGTTGGGCGGATAGCGCTCCGGGTGATGCGAGTCACGTCGCGGTGATACGATCGTCCGACTTATTCCTGCCCTTCAGGTACCCATGCCCGCCCCCCTGCCGCACACGGAAAGCTTCGTCACCAACCAGGCAGCGCTCCAACGCCGCCTGCCCCTTGAAAAGGTCCACAACGCGCGCGACCTTGGCGGGCTGACCGGCATTGATGGGCGGCGCTTGCGCACGGGCAAACTCTTTCGCAGCGGCAACCCGGGCCGGGCCAGCGCCGCCGATCTGGACCGGCTTGGCGCATTGGGCTTGGAAGCGGTCATCGACTTTCGCGCAGAACCTGAAAAAGCCCAGGACGAAGCGCACTTCGGCAAACGCTTCCACTGGATTGCATCGCCGGTGCTGGACGGCAACATGGCCATGGCCGTATTGTTGCCGCGCCTGCGCGAGGCCACGCAAGCCTTCAGCACCACGATGATGGTGGAGATTTATCGCGAGTTTCCCTCGCGCTACCAGGAGCCGTTCGGCGGCTTCCTGCAAACGGCGATGACCGGCAAGACGCTGCTGTTCCATTGCACCGCCGGCAAGGACCGCACCGGCTTCGCGTCGCTGCTGCTGTTGTCGGCGCTAGGCGTGGCGCACGACGACATCGTGTCGAACTATCTGGAATCGAATCACTGCAACGCCCAGTTCTTCCAGGAGATCCTCGCCAAATCCTCCGAGCGCGGCGTCGCGGAAGACGTGATGATGCCGCTGCTGGAAGTCGCGCCCGCCTACCTGGATGCCTCGGTGCAGGCGATCAAGCAGGAATTTGGCGGCATGGACCGCTACCTGACGGACGTGCTGAAGATAGACGTGGACGTCTTGCGGGACCACTACCTGGAGCGCTGACCGATGCGGCCGATGGCAGAGACCATCGCAGGACCAACCGCCAGATCAATCGCCGGAACTGCGGCGCAAGCGGTCGGCCGATTCTTCGTTCAGGCGCTTCGCTTCCTCTTCCGCGTAGCCCTCTTCGCCCGGGTCGTAAGACCCCTCGTGCATGCAACTGCTGCGGTACCACTGGCACTCGCTACTCCGGGAATCTCCAAGTCCGACTAAAGAACACCCCGACCCCATTGCAAGAAGCGCCACCGCCGCCCCGCAACGGACCAATGATTGAATCGACATTTGCTCGCCTACGTTGAAACCACAATGATCTTTATACCAGCCGTTTGTCCCCATTAAGCGGCGTGCATTACATCCCCTAACTCAAACATCAGGATCGAAACCATGCTGAAAGACCGCGCTTTCCTGGCCTGGCTCGCCGTGTTTGCCGTGGTTGCGGGCACGCTCGTGGCCTTGCTATGGCCCAAGCATTCCGCAAGCCCGTCCGTCGGTGGCGGCGGCTACGATCTTTCGGACTGGGTGTACACCCTGGCGCTGCTGGCCTTCACGGGACTGTGGTCGTTGATTACGCTGGCCATCGGCATGAGCCGCGGCAACGCCGTGGCGGCAAAGCGCGCGTATGGGTTGGCGGCGGCGGGAGGGATAACGTTTGTGGTGGGGGTGCTGGCGTTTGGGGGCAACCTTCATTGAGCCAAACGCTGGGTTAAAAGCCAAAAGCAAAAAGCAAAAAGCAAAAAGCCCGCTGAAAACTTGCGTTTTCAGCGGGCTTGTCCTTAGCGAACTTTTGCGAGGAATTCTTGGTGCCGACGGCGAGACTCGAACTCGCACAGCTTTCGCCACTACCCCCTCAAGATAGCGTGTCTACCAATTTCACCACGTCGGCTTTCACCAGTTTTCTTAAAGCCTTGCCATAGGCAATGCCAGAAAGTCGAGCATTCTAGCACGGAATTAATGAAACCCGGAATCCCGCCCAAAAAGGGCTTACCGTGCCCCTTCAAGGCTTAGAAGGCGTACCTGGCACTGAGCATCACATTACGAGGCGCGCCATAGATGCCGCCATAGGCGCTCAGGCCGCTGTAGTAAGCCTTGTCGAATACATTGTTGACGTTCAGGGTGGTGCTGAACTGCTTGTTGAATTCGTACCGGGCCATCGCGTTGACGACGGTGTAGGCCGATTGCTGGGCTTCTCCAACGTAGCCAGACACACTTTGCCAGTTCAGCCCGCCGCCCACGGTCACCCGGTTCAGCGTGCCCGGCAGGCGATACGTCGTGAACAGCTTGACGCTGTGGCGCGGAATTTGCGCGATGGCGCGCTGGCCCTGGGCATCTTCGCTGAGCGAATAGGTGTAGCCGGCCGCGACATTCCAGCCCGGACGCAACTCCCCGGTCAACTCCAGTTCGGCGCCCTTGGTTTGAATACCCTGAAGCGCCACGTACGACGATGTGGCGGCGTCGTAATTAGCCAGATTGCTTTGCCGAGTCTTGAACAAGGCCAGCCCGGCGTTCAGGCGATCTTCCATGAAGCTGGATTTGATACCCAGCTCGTAGCTGGTCCCGCTTTCGGGATCCAGGACATTGTTGTTGACGTCGCGCGTGGACGCCGACTGGGGACTGAAGATGCGGGTGTAGCTGCCGTAGACGGTCCAGTTTTCGTTCAAGTCGTGCACCAGGCCGGCATACGGAACGATGACACCGGTTTCACGGGTGTTGGCGTTGGTGTGGCCAGGAACGCCGACCACGCTCGTGTCGGCGTTGCGTTCCCAGTTGATGACCCGTGCGCCGGCGATCAGGCTGGTTGGGTCCGCCAATTTGAAACGCGAGGTCACGTAAGCGCTGTATTGCGTTTCCTTCGTATGGGTTTCGCCCGCCTTGACGAAGTCAGGGCGGTTCGACTCCCCGTTCCAGTTCCTGAAGTCAGCGATTGAGCCGTCATAGCCCGTCCACGGCCCAAGCCATCCGCCATAGTCCGGCGTATCAGAACGAAGTTGCGAGAGCGAGATACCTGCCACGATTTCATGCTGGCGCCCCAGCAAATCGAACGGGCCGGTAAGGTGCGCATCCAGCGTGGTCTGCTTATCGTTGCTTTTCCAGCGGACCGGCCACAGCGCGGCGCCCTGCCCGGTGGCTTGGTCGATTGCACCGGTCAGAAAATACAGCGCGCTGTCGTAGCGGTACAGCGTGTGCGTGACTTCGACCTTGCCATTCCAACCTTTGCCGAAGTCGTGCTTGATGGAAGCGAACAGATTGGTCAGCTCGCTGTCGTAAAAGCTCCAGTCGGGGGCAGCGTTTTTCGACCGTTTGAAGTCCGTGGCCACGCCGTTGCTGTAGGTGAACGGCAGGCCGGTGCGCAGCGGCGAATCGTTCTTGTTGGTCTCGTGGCTGAACCCCAGCGTAAGCAGCGTAGCGCTGCCTGCGTCCAGCTCGGCAATGCCATAGATCAAGCGGTTTTTCTTTTGGTACCGATCGATCCAGGAGTGCTGGTCTACATCGTCCACCACCACCCGGCCTCGGAGCTTCCCATTGCCAGACAAGGGGCCGGACAGATCGGCACCCAAGCCATAGCGATCCCAAGTTCCAGCCTCGGCGTTGATGCTGGCCTGCCAATCCGCCGTCGGGCGCTTGCGCACCAGGTTGATGCTGGCGGCAGGCGTACCCATGCCGCTCATCAGGCCTGTCGCGCCGCGTACGACTTCAATGCGGTCATACATGGCGGTGTTGCGCCAATAGCTGGACGAACCCAGCGAACTGGGAATGCCATCGACCAGAAAATTGGATATGGTGAACCCGCGCGACCACAGGCCGCTTAGATCGGTGCCCATGCCTTGGCGAAACGCGGTGACGCCCGTGGTGCTTTCCAGGGCATCGATCACGCTTTCCAGCTTTTGATCGTCCAACCGCTGGCGCGTAATGACCGTAACCGACTGCGGCGTTTCTCTCACGCTAAGCGACAACGGGGTGCCTGTGGCGCTAGGCCCCGTGGCAGTGTATGACCCGGTGTTCTCGGTTACGGCGGGATCCCGATCCGCCGTAATCTGTACGGCATCCAGCGTTACGACGCCTGCTGCCGGTTGCGGCAAGCGGCGCAAGGTCCAACCGCCGCTTCCGGCGCGTAGCAATTGCAGGCCGCTGCCGGCAATGGCGGCTTGCGCTGCTTGCTCCGCGGTGTAGCGCCCACGAACCGCGGGCGCATTCATACCGCGCAGCAGATCCGCGTCAACCGATATGGTTTCGCCGCTTTCGCTGGCGATGCGGGCCAGGCTGCTGCCCAATGCGCCGGGCGCAATATCGTAGGTGCGTAACACGCTGGCGGCGTCGACGGCGGGAGTGGTGCCGTCAGGCACTGGCTGCGCACGGGTACCCGACGCCGAGAACAAGGCGACCAGCGCCGCGGCCAGCAGCGACAGCCGCAGATCGGTAACGGTAGACATGACGAGATTTCCCTCAAGAATGTCGTGAATCGAACTAGCTTCAAGAGGGATGTGGCGCGACCCGGCAAAAGTGACAGTGCAATCCAGGATTTTTTTAGCTGTCCGACGGCATATCGATAATGACGAGCGCGCCGGCGCCATAGCGGCGAACGCGCACAGGCAAGGTTTCGGCCACGATGGCCAACGTGCGGTCGGTGTCATCCAGGGAATAAGCACCGTACACGCGCTGCCTGGCGGCGGCGGGGCTGATACGCACATAGCCGCGACGGTAAGGGCGCAAGGCAAGAATCAGATCGCCAAGCGGTTGATCGTGCAATTGAATCTGGCCCTGCTCCCACGCGGCTGCCGTGTGCGCGGGAATGGAGAGCCGCTGCACGCCCTGATCGGTCATGATCGCGGAGTCGCCTTCGTCCAGCGTCGCCCGCTGACCGGTCTTCGACAGCAACAACGCGCGGTGCCGCAGCATCGCAATATGCGTGCTACCCACCTGCTGGCGCACCGCGATGCGTGTGCCCAAGGCTCGAATCTCGCCTTGAGCGGTCCGGATGGCGAACGGGGGCCGGGTCACCGCGCCCATGATGGTGGGCGCCACGTCGACAATCAATTCGCCTTCGCGCAGGATCAACAAGCGCTGCGCGTCTGAAATCGCCACATCGACAGCGCTGCGCGCGTTCAGTCGAAGCAGGCTGCCATCGGGCAAGGCGACCACACGGCGCTCGGCCGTGCCGGTGACATGATCCGCCAGCAGTTGCGTCAGCGGCATATTTCGCTCGGCCAGCGCCAAGGCGGCCAACGTTCCGACACCCGCCACGCTGCACGCGCCCTTGAGCCATTGGCGACGAGCGCGCCCGGCGGCCTGTGCACGCAGCAAGGTCTGCGCCAGCACATCGGCCTGCGCGCCGAAAGCATGCGGCTGATACGAGCGCACTTGGTGCAAGGGATGATCGACGGCCTCGGTCAGCGCGGCCCAGGCAGCGGCGTGCATCGGATGTGCCCGCAGCCAGGTCGCATGACGCTGGAGGTCTTGCGCCGTGGCTTCGCCGGACCGCAGGGTCACAAGCCAGCCCATCGCGGCGTCATTGATCTGGGAGTCCGACGTGCCGTGGCCGGTCAATGTCGTCTGCATCCCACGGCACGTTTACATGACATCATTCAGGCCCGCCAGGCGGCGAAAAGCCTGCGCCATGTATTGGCGCACCATGCTGGCCGACACACCGAGCCGCGCCGCGATCTCGCCATAGGTAAGGCCGTCCAACTGGCTATAAAGAAATGCTTGCTGCGCCTTGGCCGGCAAGCCGTCCAGCGCCGCCGCCACGGCATCCAGCGCTTCAATGAACTGTTGGCGCTCTTCCGTCGATGGCGCCACGGCCTCGCTTTGCAGGGCAAGCGTTGCCAGATACGCCTGCTCCAGGTCGCGCCTGCGCCACAACTGGAAAATCTGCCGCTTGGCAATCGTGGTCAAGAACGCACGAGGTTCGCGCACCTCGTTCAAGCCCTGGCTGCGAGCCTGGATCGCCACGGCTTGCGAAAACGTTTCGGCCGCGACGTCTTCGGCTTCCGCCTGGTTGCGCAGATGCCGATGCACGCGCTCCAGCAACCAGCCGTGATGCCCCCGAAACCAGCTTTCCAGCACGGCCATCGCGCGAGCCGGCGCGACGGCTGGACGGGCGGCGTGCGTGTTGTCGGTAAGAAAAGGCATGGGAATTGCGCCGGAACGGATAGTGGCCACGGAAGAAGCCGGCGGATTATATCAATCATGAGAACCATTCTCAATATCTTCCTGAGACGTAAAAAAACCCGCAACCGGCAAGCGACGGCGGCGGGTATTCGTACACGCGGTTTCTGGTCCCACACCAAACAAACGCAAAAAGGCCGGCGTCACGCGCCGGCCTTTTTAAGCATGCCTGGACTTACTTGGCGGGCGTTTCCGCCGGCTTTTCCGTCGTGGCGGGAGCGGGTGCGGACGGCACCGAGGCGTCGGGCTTGGCCGGCGCGGCGGGAGCAGCAGGAGCAGCCGGAACCGATGCGGCGCCCGGGACCGAAGCACCACCGGTAGCCGGTGCGGCGGGCGCGGCGCCCGGCACTTGCGGCACGGAGCGGTCGGCCGGGAAGTTCTGCATCACGCCCGAGTCAACGGCGGGGCCGCTGGTGCCCTTGTGGCTGACGTAGGCCAGGCCGGCGGTGGACGCGAAGAAGACCACGGCGGCCCACTTGGTGGCGCGCGACAGGAAGTTGGCGGCGCCGGTGGCACCGAACAGGCTGCCGGACGAGCCGCTACCGAAAGCGGACCCCATGTCGGCGCCCTTGCCCTGCTGCAGCAGGACCAGAACGATGATAGCCAGCGCCGAAATTACTTGGACGGCCAGCAAAAGTTTAAGCATCAAGGGCATTACAGACTCCGGAACGGAAACTTAGATGGCGGCAATACGCAAAAATTCTTCAGCCACTAGCGACGCGCCGCCGACCAGGGCCCCGTCGATATCAGTCATGGCGAACAAACTGGCGGCGTTGGCAGCTTTTACGCTGCCGCCGTACAAAACCTGTACCTGCGCCGCGCCCAGCGCGCGCAAGGCGGCGCGGATGGCGGCATGAACTTCCTGTGCCTGCTCGGGGCTGGCGGTGCGGCCGGTGCCGATGGCCCACACGGGCTCGTAGGCCAGGACCATGCGCGACACGGCGTCAGCGCCCAGCGCCAACACGGGCTTCAACTGGCGTTCGATGACAGCCAACGTGTTGCCGGCTTCGCGGTCAGCCAGCGATTCGCCCACGCAGACCACCGGGGTCAGGCCGGCGGCCAGCGCGGCTTGCGCCTTGGCGGCAACGATCTCGTCGGTTTCACCGTGCAGCACGCGGCGCTCGGAGTGGCCGGCCAATGCCCAGCGGCAACCAAATTCTTTCAGCATGGCGCCGGACACTTCACCCGTGTAGGCGCCCTTTTCGTGCGCACTGACATCTTGCGCGCCCCAGGACACGCTGCTTCCGGTCAGGGCCGAGCCGGCTTGCGCCAGATAGGGAAACGGAACACAGATGCCGATCTCGCAGTGGCTCGCGGCGTCCGCGGCGCGCAGCTCGGTCAGCAACGCGGCGTTCTCGGCCAGGTTGCCGTGCATCTTCCAGTTGCCCAGCACAAGGCGGGCGCGGTTTTCGACTGAAGTCATGGCAAGGTGTCAGAGTGGGTGAGCCCCGGGGGGATGATGCAACCGCGCACGGGACTGCCTGGAAAAAATTCCAGGCGAAACCCGAGATTGTATCCTGTTGCGCGGCGATACGCCGAACGCCGCGCGATTCTTACATCGTCAGGATGATTTTGCCGATGTTTTCACCGCCTTCCATCATGGCGTGGGCCTTGGAGGCCTCGGCCAGCGGGAAGGTGGCGTGCACGATCGGCTTGATGGCCCCTTTTTCCAGCAAGGGCCAGGCCTGTTCGCGCAAGGCGCGGGCAATGGCGCCCTTGAAGGCGACCGGACGGGGGCGCAAGGTGGATCCCGTGATGGTCAGGCGACGGCGCATGACCTGCGAGGTGTCCACATCGGCACGCGAACCGCCCAACTGGGCAATGATGACGATGCGGCCGTCATCGGCCAGGCACTGCATGTCGCGCGCGATGTAGTCGCCGGCCACCATGTCCAGGATGACGTCCACGCCGCGCCCGTCGGTGGCGTCCATGACTTCCTTCACGAAATCCTGGGTTTTGTAGTTGATGCCCTTTTCGGCGCCCAGCGCTTCGACGGCGCGGGCCCGGTCATCGCTGCCGACGGTGGCATAGACTTTATTGCCCATCGCACGCGCCAGTTGGATCGCCGTAGTGCCGATACCGCTTGCGCCGCCGTGCACCAGCAGGATCTCGCCTTCGGACAGGCGGCCGCGATCGAACACGTTGCTCCAGACCGTGAAATAGGTTTCGGGCAAACCGGCCGCTTCAATATCGGACAAGCCTTTGGGGATGGGCAGGCATTGCGCGACGGGGGCAACGCAGTACTCGGCGTAACCGCCGCCCGCAACCAGGGCGCAGACCTTGTCGCCGATGGCAAAGCCGCTGTCGGCCACGTCGCCGCCGACGATTTCGCCAGCCACTTCCAGGCCCGGCAGATCGGACACGCCGCGCGGCGGTGCGTAGTTGCCCTTGCGCTGGAACACGTCGGGGCGGTTGATGCCCGCGGCGCTGACTTTGATCAGGACTTCACCCGCGCCGGGTTCGGGTGTGGGACGTTCTACGGGGACCAGAACTTCAGGGCCGCCGGGGCGGGAGATTTCTACAGCATGCATCGCGTGCCTCCTTTGCAGCAAATAGATTATTATTGCGCCCTTTACGGCATCTCGCGTTTTGGTTTTGGCAGAATGTTTGCCTGACGGCCGAATCGCCCCACAGCCGTAACGCCGCCGCCTGACCCGCGGCACAGCATCACCCGGAAGCGTGGCAGAGTGGTCGATTGCACCGGTCTTGAAAACCGGCAACGGGCAACCGTTCGTGAGTTCGAATCTCACCGCTTCCGCCAGACCCTCGATGGCAGCCGACACGCCCCTGGCGGCGCGGCTGCGTCACCCCCATCACCCCTGCAGACCGGCCCGAAATGTCTTCGGAATGCCCGCCGCCGCCACGCCGCTGCGCAGCGCTTCTTCCGGCAGGGAGTCGGCCAGCAATGCGCGCGCGGCCAATAGACGGGGCAAATCCACGCCCGTGCGGTAGCCCATGCTTTCCAGCATGAACACCAGGTCTTCCGTGACGATGTTGCCGGATGCCCCCGGCGCGAACGGGCAGCCGCCCAGGCCGCCCAGGCAGGAGTCGAACGCACGGATACCTTCGTCCAGCCCCGCCAGCGCATTGGCCAGACCCAGCCCCATCGTGTCGTGCAGGTGCAGCTTGGTCAGCCGAGCACCGACCGCGTCCTGGGTAGCGCGCACGACCTGGCGAACTTGCGCCGGGTGTGCGTAGCCCACCGTGTCGGCCAACGCAATTTCGTCGACGCCCGTGCGCGCCACGGCGGCGGCCACATCGGCCACCCGGTGAACGGGCACGGGGCCCTCCAGCGAGCAGCCAAACGCCGTGGCCACCGCCGCGTCGATCCGCATGGGGCGCGGCTGCGCGCGCACCCAATCCACGATGGACGCCATCATCTCCACCTGCGCGTCCGTGCCCTTGCCCACATTGGCGCGGCTGTGCGTGTCGCTGACCGAAATGGGAAACGCCACGACGTGCGCGCCGGCTTCGTACGCCGCGATGGCGCCTTTCAGGTTGCATGCCAGCGCGCAGACGGTCAGCCCGTCGATTCCTAGCGCCTCTGGCAGCACGCTGCCCGTATCGGCCATCTGCGGCACCAGCCGGGGCGACACGAAGCTGCCCACCTCGATTTCACGCAGGCCCGCCGCCGCCAGTTGACCGATCCACCGCAATTTTTCGGCGGTGGGCATCATGCCCCGCGCCATCTGCAGCCCATCGCGCGGACCCACTTCGCAAATTCTGACTTCCTGGTTCATAGGGTGCTCCGTTGTCGCGGTCGCTGCTGCTGCCGATACTGCTGCCTGATCATTGCTGGACCACAATGCCCGCGCTCTTGATCGTCTGCTTGGCCTTGCCGATGTCCGCCTGGATCAGCGAGGCGAATTGCGCGCTGGAAACGGGATCGGCTTCCAGGCCCTGCGCGGCCAGCGCATCACGCACGTCTTTCTTGGCCAGCAGTTTGTTGAAGTCGGCGTTCAGCCGCTGGACGATGTCTTTGGGCGTCTTGGAGGGAGCCAGCACACCGTAGTAGGTCACCACGCTGAAATCCTTGTAGCCCAGCTCGGCAACCGTGGGCACGTCGGGCAGCGCGGCGTTGCGCTTGGGCGAGGTCACCGCCAGCGCGCGCACCTTGCCCGACTTGATCAACGAGGCCGCCGACGAAATCGACGATCCCGCAAACTGCAAATGCCCGCCCATCAGGTCCGCCAGTGCCGGCGCCGAGCCCTTGTAAGGCACGTGCTGCATCTTGAAGCCGGCTTCGTGTTGCAGCATTTCCATGGCGATGTGCACGCCGCCCCCGGTTCCCGAGGTGCCGTAGGAAATCTGGTTGGGCTCTTTCTTGGCGGCTTCGATCACTTCGGGCAGCGTCTTGTAGGGCGACGCGTCCGACACCAGCAACACCATCGGGGTGGTGGCCACCAACGCCACCGGGGTCAGGTCCTGGACGGGGTCATAGGCCACTTTCATCAGCAGCGGAATCAGCGTGACGTTGTCCGATTGGCCGATCACCAGGTCGTAGCCCTGCGCGGGCGCGCGCGCCGCCTCGGCGAGGCCTAGTGCCGTGCCCGCGCCGGGCTTGTTTTCGGGCACGACCGTCCAGCCGTTCAGTTCGTGCAGCTTGGTGCTCATCAGGCGGCCGATGTAGTCGGTGCCCCCGCCCGGCGTGGACGGGATGATGATGCGGATCGGCTTGCTGGGATAGTCCTGGGCCTGGGCGGTGCAGGCAACGGCCAGTACGGCCAGCGCGGCGAGTTTGCGGATCATGTTGTCTCCTCTTTGATGGATGTCTTGGCGGTCTGACGCCGCCTCGACAGGGTTCCGGGCGCTACGGCCCGGTCATGCAATCACTCCCGCGGCGCGCAGGGCGTCGATGCGCGCGGCATCCAGCCCCAGCCCCTGCAAGATGGCGTGCGTGTGGGCGCCTTGCTCGGGCGGGTCCATGCGCTTGCCGGCCTTGCGGCCGTCGAATTCAAGCGGTAGCGCCGCGGCCGAGATCTCGGCACCGTCGGGCAGCCGCGTCTTCAGCAATGCGCCGCCGGCGGTCAGATGGGCGTCATCCAGCAAGTCGTGGGGCTGGCGGATCGGGCCATAAGACAGGTTGGCCGCCTCCAGCGCGGCGCACAGGTCGGCGGTCTTCCAGGATTTCAGTATCTCGGCCACGCCCGGCACCAGCCAGGAGCGCGCGGCTTCGCGGTCGACCGCCGTGGCCAGGCGCGGGTCGGCGGCCCATTCGGGCGGCAGGAATTTCTGCGCGAAGTTGCGCCATTGTGCGTCTCCCACCACCGCCACGAACACGCGGCCATCGGCGGTTTCAAACACGTCGTACACGCCCCATGGCGGCTTGCGCTCGGCGCCCATGGGCTTGGGCGCGGTGCCGGTCAACTGGAATTGCGCGATGAACTGCGCGACCAGCAGAAGATTGTTTTCGAACAGGCCGGACCGCACGTGGCGGCCGCGCCCCGTGGCGTGGCGGTCGTGCAGTGCGGCCAAGGCGCCCACCACGCCGAACGTGCCGCCCAGGATGTCGTTGACCGACGCGGCCACGCGCTGCGGCGTGTCGGCGCCGCCGTTGATGTAGGCCAGGCCGCCCATCATCTGCACCACTTCGTCCAGCGCCGTCCGGTGCTTGTAAGGCCCCGACAAAAAACCCTTGAGCGACACGTAGATCAGCCTGGGGTTTTCAGCCGACAGCGATTCATAGTCCAACCCGTATTGCGCCAGGCTGCCGTCGCGAAAGTTCTCCACGACCATGTCGGTTTGCAGCGCCAACTGGCGCACCAACTGCTGGCCCTGGGCCGACTTCAGGTCAATGGCCAGGCTTTGTTTATTGCGGTTGAACACCGGAAAGTAGCCGCTGCCCGAACCTTTCAGCCGGCGCGTACGGTCGCCGTCTATCGGTTCGACCTTGATGACGTCGGCGCCCAGGTCGGCCAACGACAGGCCCGCCGCCGGCCCCATGATCATGTGTGACAGTTCCAGCACCTTGATGCCGCGCAACGGCAATTCAGCGCTGTCCATGAAGGGTGAAGGCGGTGCTGCGCTCATCGGGATGTCCTTGTTGGCCGGTGAAGATGCAAGCATGATCGCGGGCGCCGGCGCATCGCGGGTAGCGGTCTTTCATCACCGGGGCATTCTCGTTTGGGAACGTCCGGGTAAGCCCCTAAGCAGGTAAGCCCTCAAACAGGTAAGCCCGTAAGCCCGGGCCTGTTCGCCTTCACGCCGATTGCAGCACGCCCAGATGCGCCAGCAAGGTTCGCGCAGCGGGCGCCAGCGCATCCGGGTCCCGCACGGCGATACACAAGGGCGTGCTGGACCACGGCCCCGTCAACGGGATGAAGCGGAGATCCAGATGGGCCTGGCGCGCCTTCAGATACAGCGGCACCACCGCCACGCCCATGCCGCGTGCGACCAAGGTGCAGATCGTCTCGTGCCCGCTGACACGGGCGCTGATGCGCCGCGCCACGCCCATCGCCTGGGCGGTTTGCTCGAACACGCTGCTGATGCCGTTGTCACGGTTCAGTTCGATCTGCTCGAAAGGCAGCAGTTGCGCATAGTCCAGCGTCTCGCGCTGGGCCAGCACATGCTGGCCAGGCACCACGGCGGCCAGCTCGCAATGCCCGTACGGGAACACCTGCAAGCCGTCATGCCCGAAGTCCGACCCCGCCGCCACATCCGCCTGCCCTTCCAGCACGGCGCGAAAGGCGGCTTGCGTCGTGTCTTCCTGCAGCAGGATGTCGATCTCGGGGTGCGCCCGGCGAAACGATTGAATCCGCGCGGGCAAGTCGCCGGACAACGCCGCCACGCTGACCGCCAGGCGCACGCGCCCCCGCACGCCCGTCGCAAAGCCCGCCATCTCGCGGTGCATGTGTTCCAGGTCCTGCAACAGCCGCCGCACGTGCGTGGCCAGCGCGTTGCCGGCCGGCGTGGCCTGCACGCCCTTGACGCCGCGCTCCAGCAGCGGCACGCCAAACGCTTCCTCCATTTCCGACATCCGCTTGCTGACTGCCGACGGCACGATGTTCTCGCGCGCGGCGGCCCGCGCCAGGCTGCCTTCTTCCAGGGCGGATAGGAACAACCGCAGCGATATGGGATCAATGTCGCGGACGTGGCTTGATGGGCCGGAGGCGCTTGGCGGACTGGATGCGCTTGATGGGGCTTGGGCAGGCTTCATGGCCGAGAGTGTCCCGCGTTGTTCGTGGGCGCGGTGACCCGGGTTTTCCCTAGCGCAAGACTTGAGTATCATCCGCGCTCCGGTCGTGGTTGTACGGCCCCGGCATCACCAGGATTCCCGTTTCCATGCAATGCCCCCGCTGCAATTGGCAAAACCCCGCCTCCAATACGCAATGCTTCAGTTGCCAGGCGCCATTGCCCGTTTCTGCCGCGCCTGCGCCCGGCAAACAAAAAAACAAACCATCAAAAGCCCCCGCGTCCAAGGCCCCTGCCCAGTCCGCGCATCACAATGCGCAGGTGTTTCCCAGCATCTGGGCCCGGCTGGGCGCAAGCGCCATCGACGCCATCGTCATGGCGGTGGGGATGATCGTCTTGATCATGGCCGCCCAACTGACCTACGAAGGCCTGACGGGCAACAAACCGCCCTTCTTGATCGCCTTTGCCGCCGGCTTGATCGGCTGGTTCCTGCCGGCTTTCATGGACGCTTGGGGTAACGGTTCGCCGGGCAAGCGTGTCTTGAAGCAGCGGGTGGTCAATCGCAAGGGCCAGGCCCCGGGCCTGCTTCGCTCGCTATGGCGCCATACCATGAAGTACACGGTGAACATGCTGCTGCCCGGCCTGTTCCACCATTTGCAGCAGATGATCTTCGGCGAACGCGCCATGCACAACGCCTTGGCGGGCACGCACGTGGTCACGCGCGATGCGAACCCGCGCGCCATGCAGGCCGCCGTCGCCCGGGCCCCCTCTGTCACCGGCGCGGGCAAGTTCCTGTTTACGGTGTTCGGCATCCTGGCGCTGGTCGTGGTGGGCATCGTCATTGGCATCAACGCCACCGGCGATAGCAACAGCGACAACCCGCTGCATGCCGACATCAACCGCCTGGACCTGGTCTCCGATCCCGTGCGCCGGCTCGCGGAAAACCACTATCGGCGCACGCAGAAATTTCCGTCCACGCTGGACGAGCTGGGCATCAGCGCGCAGTCGCTGGAAAGCAGCGGCTTTTCCAAGGTGGAGATGAATCCGGTCAACGGCGTCTTGCGCTTCACGATTGCCGGCACGCCCAGCACCGACGGCAGCCCCAGCCTGGCGGGCAAGCATCTGGTCTACGTGCCGGAACTGCGCGCCGAACGCAAAGGCGGCGGCGTGCGGCGGTGGGAATGCGGCAGCGACGACATCCCCGCCAGCGACCGCACCTACTCTTGCCGCCACGACGCCAGCGCCTTCGCGCGCTAAGCCGCCCGGCCTTGGTCACAAGCTGCCCTGTAAAACGACAGAACCCCGCGGCAGAACCCCCGCGACATAACCCCACGACGGAACCCTACGCATGTCCGCCTTGATCGAAGCCATCCAACGCGCCGAAGACGGCAGCGACCTGCCAAAAATGCTGTCGCTATGCGAACAGGCCGTGCGCGAACAGCCTGGTTCAGCCACCGTCTGGGGCTTGCGCGCCCGCTGCCACGCCCAACGCAAGGCCTACGCCCAGCGTGACGCCGACGTGGCCCGCGCCCTGGCGCTGGACCCGCAATGCAGCGACGCCATTGCCGTGCAGGCCGTGGTGCGCTACGACGAAGGCGACGAACAGGAAGCCTGGCGCGCCGTGCGCGACGCCCGCCAACGCGCCCCCTCCCACTACGGCTTGCTGATGGCTGAAGCCTACCTGCTGATCAACGATCGCCGCCTGGATGACGCCATCGCCAGTTGGACGCGAGCCTCTCAGATCCGCTCGGCCGCCGCGGCGCCCCATTGCTATATCGGCTCAAACCTGCACAACGCCGGCCGCTACGCGGACGCCCTGCCCTACCACCAGCGCGCCGTCGCCCTGGCGCCCAACAATGGCGGCTTTCTGTACGACGCCGGCAACAATTACCGCCGCTTGGGCGATTTGAACAACGCCATCGCCATGTTCGACCGCGCCCGCGCCATCCTGGGCGAAGAGAACGCCATCCAGCACAACCGCGCGTCCTGCCTGCAAGCCATGGGCCGCGACGCCGACGCGGTGGAAGAATGGACCAGCCTGCTGCGACGCGAACCCGACTGGGACTGGCCGCTGGAAGGCAAGGCGCGCTCGCTACACCGGCTGGGCCGCGCGGACGAAGCCGTGCCCCTGTGGCGCCATCTGGACGCGCTTTCCGACAACGGCTGGGAAGGCCGCAAGGAACAAGCCCGCGAATACGTGCGCGGCGGCAAACCCGAACTGGCCGAAGAGGCGCTGCTAGGCCTGGATCCGCTTGATAGCGGCGACGCCCAGTTGCTGTTCGTGGCGGGTAACGCCCAGCGCGACCAGCGCAACTGGGAAGCCGCGCTGGCGTACTACCTGAAAGGCTATGAACTTGCGCCCGGCGATGACTTCCTGCCCGGCAACGCCGCCGACATGCTGAACTACCTGGAACGCCACGACGAAGCGCTACCGCTGGCGGAAGTGGCGATTTCACTGGACCCCGACTGGCTGAAATGGCGCCGCGTGCGCATTGAAGCGCTGACGCACCTGGACCGCGCCGACGAGGCCGTGGCCTATGCCGACACCACCCTGGAACGCTGGTCAGACAGCGGCCCCCTGCATGCCGAACGCATCAACGCACTGATCGCCGCCAAGCGCCATGACGAAGGGCTGGCGGCCTGCGACCGCCTGCTTGCGCTGGACCCGGACTATCGCAGTTGGGCGCTGTTTGCGCGTGGCAGGATCTTCGGCCAGATGAAGCGCCACGCCGAATCGGCCGTGGCCTACCGCCAGGCTTCCGCGTCTTACCAGCAAAACGGCAAACCCTATTTTCAAGAGCTGTCGATGAAGAACGCGCTGGAAGCGGAAGCGGCCGCCTCCAAACCCGCCGGATTTCTTGGCCGGCTGTTCGGCCGCAAGTAGCCGGGGGGCGCGCAGCGGGATGTTATAGTCACGCCCGCTGCCGACCCTTGCAAAGGGCCGCGCATCGCCCGAGTGGTGAAATTGGTAGACACAAGGGACTTAAAAAATTTGAGCCCTTTGGGGGAAACTCCAAAGGTGTAGCCCGTCAAACTCGGCGAACGCCCTGGACCTGTTCCGAGCCAACGCCGAGCCAAGCCCCGATTGAAAAGCCGGGGAAGGTGTAGAGAGCAGACGGCGGGCACCTACGGCCGCAAGGCTATGGTGAAGGCGTGCTCCAGACCACGAACAGCGCACCCGCGCTGGCGGCGAAAGCCGAAGTGGTAAGAAAATCCCTCGGCCGCAAGGCCGTACCGGTTCGATTCCGGTCTCGGGCACCACCTGCTGCGTCCGCAGCTTGCACAGGCCAGGCGATTGCGCTTGGCCGGACGACCACACTTGAACGCTCCTTCCGCCCCTGCCCCCTTCATCGTCCTGGACGCCTGCGTCCTGATGTCCGGCATTCTGCGCCGGCTGCTGTTGCGCCTGGCCGAGGCCGATGTGTTCATACCCGTCTGGACCGAACGCATCGGCGAGGAATGGCGGCGCAACGCGGCGCGAATCTGGGATATTCCGCCCGAGGTATTGGCCGATTTCTGGGCCGAGATGAACGCGAGCTTTCCCCAGGCCAACGAGGTCGACACGCAGGTGTACGAAGCGTCGTTGCGCTATAGCGACCCGAAGGACTTCCACGTGATTGCGGCCGGGTTGGCGCGGCGTGCGCGCTGTGGCTTGCAGCAGCCGCCCGTGGTGCAGGTGCTGACCTGGAACCTGAAGGATTTCAACCGTTCGGAATTGCGCCGCCAGGGCCTGGACGTCTACAACCCGGACCGCATGCTGGTGCAATGGTGGCAGGCCGACCCGGCGCGCATGCGCGAGGCCGTGGCCCAGATTCCCGCCGACTACATCGCCTTGGACCGCGAGCCGCTGCCGCTGTCCACGATCTTGCATCGTGAGCGCCTGTATGGTTTGAAAAGCCTGGTGGCGCGCGAGATGGTTGAAAAAGCGGGCTGAACCACGGCCTGAAACGCGGGCAAAAAAAGCGGGCCTGGGCAGCTTGCGCCGCACCAGGCCCGGAGCCAATCTTGTTCCCCGAGGTCAGTCGACCTCGACGAACGTTTCCTCGCGCTTCTTGCGCAGTGCCGGCAGCATCACCAGCACCAGCAGGATGGCAGCCAGGGCAAGCAGCGTCGCCGACAGCGGGCGCGTGACGAACGTGCTGAATTCACCGCGCGACAGCAATAGCGCCCGACGGAAGTTCTCTTCCATCATCGGACCCAGCACCAGGCCCAGCAACAGCGGCGCGCCCTCGCAACCCAACTTGCTCCAGACATACCCGATGACGCCAAAGATGGCGAACATGAAGATGTCGAACACGTTGTAGTTCAGCGAATACACCCCGATCGTGCAGAACACGAGAATGGCCGGGAACAGCATGCGGTAGGGTACGCGCAGCAATTTGACCCAGATGCCGATCAGGGGCAGGTTCAGGATCACCAGCATCAGGTTGCCGATCCACATGGAGGCGATCAGGCCCCAGAAAAGTTCGGGATGGCTGGTCATCACTTGCGGGCCGGGCTGGATGTTGTGGATGGTCATTGCCCCCACCATCAGCGCCATCACCGCGTTGCCGGGAATACCCAGCGTCAACAAGGGAATGAACGAGGTTTGTGCGCCAGCGTTGTTGGCCGACTCCGGCCCCGCCAGACCGGCGGGGTGGCCCTTGCCGAAACGTTCGGGCTCTTTCGACAGCTTTTTCTCAAGCGTGTACGAGGCAAACGCCGACAACACCGAACCGCCGCCCGGCAAGATACCCAGCGCCGAACCCAGGGCGGTGCCCCGCACGATGGCGGGCGCCGCTTCGCGGAATTCCTGGCGGCTGGGGTACAGCGAGCCCACCTTGTCGGTGATTTCGACGCGGTTCTCTTTCTGCTCCAGGTTGGCCATGATTTCCGACAGGCCGAAAACGCCCATCGCCACAATCGCGAAATCGATACCGTCCTGCAATTCCGGAATGCTGAAGTCGTAACGGGCGACGCCGGAATTGACGTCGGTGCCCACCATGCCCAGCAGCAAGCCCAGCAAGATCATGCAGATGGCCTTGGGCAGCGAGCCCGACGCGAGCACGACCGCGCCGATCAGCCCCAGCGCCATCAGAGAAAAGTACTCCGCCGGGCCGAACGCGAACGCCACTTCCGCCAGAGGCGGCGCAAACGCCGCGATCAGGACGGTGGCAACGCTACCCGCGAAGAATGATCCGATGGCGGCAAGGGACAGCGCGGCGCCCGCCCTGCCGTTACGCGCCATCTGGTGGCCGTCCAGCACCGTCACCACCGCGGACGTCTCACCCGGCAAATTCACCAGAATGGCCGTGGTCGAACCGCCGTACTGGGTGCCGTAGTAGATGCCGGCCAGCATGATCAGGCCGGCCGTGGGCGGCAACACATACGTGATGGGAAGCAGCATGGCAATGGTGGGAACAGGCCCCAAGCCCGGCAAGACGCCGACCAGCGTGCCCAGCAGGCAACCCAGGAATGCATAGCTGAGGTTTTCCGGCGTGAACGCCACGGAGAAACCCAGCATCAGGTTTTGTAGAAGTTCCATTGTTGTCTCCTAGTTGCCGAATGCGCTGGGCCACAGCGGGAAGATCAAGCCCAGGCCGCGTATGAACGCCAGGTAGGAGAACGCCACGAGGAACAGGCCGTTGGCAACGGCGACTTTCCAATTGAATTCATGACTGGCAAGGCTGCTGATGAGAACCAGCAGGAATACCGAGATGTAGAGCCCCAGGTACCGCAGCGCGAAACCGTAGAACACCACGGATCCGACCACCAGGAAGAGGATGCGGAAATCGTAGCGGCTGATCGTGGTGGTATCGGCCTTCTTGGCCAGTGCGCTGATCAGCACGACCGCGCCCATCAGCGCCAGCACGATGCCCAGCCAGAACGGGAAATATCCCGGTCCCATGCGGGCCGCGCTTCCCATGGAATATTCGGTGGCCTGTACGGAAAAGGCCCCCCCTAAAGCAATAAACATGGCTCCGGACCAAAAGTCCTGTCTGTTTCTTATCAAGCTGCAGTCTCCCTAGTCTGACGCGCCGGAACATCGCTGGAAAAAGTGGCGCGTCCTTATCTCTACGCCCCCCACCGCTGGCAAGCCGTTGGCGAAAAAGCGAAGTTGCAGATACTAAATCGCATGACGACATATCGAATATCCGTATGAACCATGACTTTTTTGGGGATATCCCTAGTCCAAATATTGGACAGATTTTTCTCAACTCGCTTCAATTACGGCTTCCGAAATGCCTTCAATTCGCTTTCAAGCCGCTTGCCGTGGGGATGTCAGCCATCTTAAAAAAGTTCAACGGGTGGCAAAAAAAATCTGAAGCCTGATCCGCGCCGAGCAACTTTTTTTTCAACCATTCCCCTCCGAACCGCGCAGACGCACGTAAAAACGCCCGCAAAGTGCGGGCGTTTGAGGTCGATGCGGTCGGGAACGATGCGGCCTTGAGCCGCCGCGGTCAGTGATCGTGGTTGCTGGCCGCGAAGCCCGCGGCGTTCAGCACATCGATCACTTCAAGAATGTGTTCCGGCCCGCGCGTTTGCAGCACGAAGTCCACTTCAACGTTGCGCACCGGCAGCGACGTGAAGGCGCGCTGGTGATGCACTTCGGTGATGTTGGCCTGGGCGTCGGCGATGAGCTTGGTGGCATGCGCCAGGGCGCCGGGCAGGTCGCGCAGGTCCACGCGGATGCGGGCCAGGCGGCCGGCGCGCACCATGCCGCGTTCGATCAGTTCGCCCAGCATCAGCGGGTCGATATTGCCGCCGGTCAGCACCAGGCCGATACGCTTGCCCTTGAAGCGGTCGCTGCCAGCTTCCTGCGCGCGCAGCAGCGCGGCCAACCCGGCGGCGCCCGCGCCTTCGACCACGGTCTTCTCAATTTCCAGCAGCACGACGATGGCGTGCTCGATGTCGCTTTCGCTGACCAGTTCAATGTGGTCGACCAGCTTGGCAACGATCGGCTGCGTCAGCGCGCCGGGCGACTTCACCGCAATGCCTTCCGCGATGGTGTATTGCCCCTGCGGCATGGCCACGCCCTTGACGGCCGCGTACATGGACGGAAAGCGTTCCGTCTGCACGCCCACGATCTCGATGCCAGGCTTCAAGGCCTTGGCCGCGGTGGCCATCCCGGAAATCAAGCCGCCCCCGCCAATCGCGATCACCAACATGTCCAACTGCGGCTGGTCTTCCAGCATTTCCAGCGCCACGGTGCCCTGCCCCGAAATGACGGCTTCGTCATCGTAGGGATGGATCATGATCAGGCCGCGTGCCTGGGCAAGTTCGTAGCCGTGCGCCTTGGCGTCGTCAAAGGTATCACCGGCCAGCACCACTTCGGCGCCGAAGCGGCGGGTGTTGGCCACCTTGACCGTGGGTGTGAAGCGCGGCATCACGATCACGGCGGGCACGCCCATGCGCTGGGCATGGTAGGCCACGCCCTGCGCGTGATTGCCGGCAGACACCGCGATCACGCCCTTGGCCCGCTCGTCGGCCGTCAGGGTCAACATGCGGTTCAGGGCGCCGCGTTCCTTGAAGGACGCCGTGAATTGCAGGTTCTCGAACTTCAGCCAGATCTCGGCGCCGAAGATGTCGGACAGCGTGCGCGACAGGGTAAAGGGGGTCTTCAGCACCTGGCCGCGCAGGTTGTCGCGGGCGGTCTGGATGGAAGCGATATCGATCACGATGGGAAGATCCTGTTAACGCACAGGCAGAAAATTGAACAGCAGGAGGCCCTGCGCATAGTTGATGCCGATGCGGCGCGAATTTTCGCCAAGCAGGTTGGCGATCAGGTCCAGCCGGCCGATGATGGCGCCGAACTCGCGCTCGAAGCTCAGGTTCGTGGCGGTGGGAGACATTTCATTGGCCAGCAAAAGCAGTTCACCCTGATTGTTGCGGCGCGACGCCAGCAGCCAGGCGGCTGCCTCGACATTCCGTGCGGCATTGTAGACCCGCTGACCATCCAGCGCGTCGGTGGCGTACAGGCGGGTCTTGCCGTTGTGCGCCGCGATGATGGTGTCGGCCATGCCATAGATAAAGGCGCCGACGCGGTCGCCGGTGTAGTTCGGGTCCAGCGACACGGCCAGGATCTGGATGTCTCGCAGGCCGGCCAGATCGCTGGGCGGCACGCGGACTTCGATGGCGTGCTTGACGCGGTTAACGGCCGCCTTGTGATCCGCCGCGCCCGTCTTGCGCCATTCACGGGGGTTGCGGCGGTAGAGCTTGTCCAGCAGCGAATACAGGCTGTCCAGGTTGTCGCGCACTTCAAGCGTGACCGTGCGGTTGAAATCGGTCTGGCCGAACTGGTCGGCGGACATGGCTTCGCCTTTGGGGCCGCGTTGGCCCGGCCCGGGGCTGCTCATGCAGCCGGTCAGCAGCGCGGCAAGCAGCGCTGCGGCGGTAGCGCCCGCCGCCCAGCCCGTCATGCTTGGATCATCCGTTTTTCCCTCCGTCTGGCGCAAGACTTTACAGGAAAGGCGGCCTGGCCCCAAAAAAAACGGCGCCTTGCGGCGCCGTTCTTCGGTCAATCAGGCAGCAAGCTTATTCAGCTTGCGGTTCCGATTGGGGGGCAGCGTCGGGAGCGGCAGCGGGTTGCTGCGCTTCGATGCCACCGATTGCCTTGATGGACAGGCGCAGGCGGCCCTTGTCGTCGGCCTCGATGACCTTGACGCGGACTTGCTGGCCGACCTTCAGCACATCGTTGATGTTCGCGATGCGGTAGTTGGCGATTTCCGAGATGTGCAGCAGGCCGTCGCGGCCCGGCAGCACTTGCACGATGGCGCCGAAGTCCAGCAGACGCAGGACCGAACCTTCGTACATCTGGCCCACTTCGACATCGGCCGTCAGTTCGACGATGCGGCGCTGGGCTTCTTTGGCCTGCGCTTCGTCGACGCTGGCGATCACGATCGTGCCGTCGTCGGAGATGTCGATCTGCGTGCCGGTTTCTTCGGTCAGCGCGCGGATGGTGGCGCCGCCCTTGCCGATCACGTCGCGGATCTTCTCGGGGTTGATCTTGATGGTCAGCATGCGCGGGGCGAAAGCCGAGAGCTCGCCACGCGAACCGTCCAGCGCTTCCTTCATCTTGGTCAGGATGTGCAGGCGACCTTCGCGGGCTTGCGCCAGCGCCACTTGCATGATTTCCTTGGTGATGCCCTGGATCTTGATGTCCATCTGCAGTGCGGTGACGCCGTTTTCGGTGCCCGCGACCTTGAAGTCCATGTCGCCCAGGTGATCTTCGTCACCCAGAATGTCGGTCAGCACGGCGAACTTGCCGCCGTCCAGGATCAGGCCCATGGCCACACCGGCCACGTGATCCTTGACCGGCACGCCGGCGTCCATCATGGCCAGCGAGCCGCCGCAGACCGAAGCCATCGACGACGAGCCGTTGGACTCGGTGATTTCCGACACGATACGGATCGTGTACTGGAAGTCTTCCGGCGCCGGCAGCAGCGGGATCAGCGAGCGCTTGGCCAGACGGCCGTGGCCGATTTCGCGGCGCTTGGGCACACCGATGCGGCCCGTTTCGCCGGTGGCGAACGGAGGCATGTTGTAGTGCATCATGAAGCGGTCGCGGTATTCACCCATGAGCGCGTCAATGATCTGCTCGTCTTGCTTGGTGCCCAGCGTGGCAACGACCAGCGCTTGCGTTTCACCACGGGTGAACAGCGCGCTGCCGTGTGCGCGGGGCAGCACGCCCAGACGCACGCTGATGGGGCGAACGGTGCGGGTGTCGCGACCGTCGATACGCGGTTCGCCGTTCAGGATCTGACCGCGAACGATGGCCGATTCCAGCGAGAACATGATGTTGTCGACGGTCACGGCATCAGGCAGCGCCTCGCCCTTTTCAGCGGCGGCGGCAGCCAGCTTGGCCGACACGTCGGCCGACACTTCGCGCAGCTTGGCGGTGCGGGCCTGCTTGTCGCGGATCTGGTAGGCGGCGTTCAGGCCTTCCTGGGCAGCCGCGGTCACGGCGGCGATCAGGGCTTCGTCCTTGGCCGGAGCTTGCCAGTCCCATTCGGGCTTGCCAGCGTCCTTGACCAATTCGTGAATGGTGTTGATGACGGCCTGCATCTGCTCGTGGCCGTAAACCACACCGCCCAGCATGATTTCTTCGGAAAGCTGTTGGGCTTCCGATTCCACCATCAGCACGGCGTTTTCCGTACCGGCAACCACCAGGTCCAGCTTGGACGACTTCAGTTGCGAGGCGGTCGGGTTCAGGACGTATTGACCGTCGATGTAGCCCACGCGCGCGGCGCCGATCGGGCCGTTGAACGGGATGCCCGAAATGGCCAGCGCGGCCGAGGCGCCGATCATGGCGGCCATGTCGGGATCAATCTCGGGATTGACCGACAGCGTGTGGATGACGACCTGGACTTCGTTGTAGAAGTCTTCCGGGAACAGCGGACGCAGCGGACGATCGATCAGGCGCGAGGTCAGCGTTTCCTTTTCGGAGGGCTTGCCTTCACGCTTGAAGAACCCACCCGGGATACGGCCGGCGGCGTAGGTCTTCTCGATGTAGTCGACGGTCAGCGGGAAAAACGTCTGACCCGGCTTGGCCTTCTTGGAAGCCACAACGGTGGCCAGGACAACGGTGTCCTCGATCGACACCACAACGGCGCCGGAGGCCTGGCGAGCGATCTCGCCAGTTTCCAGGACGACCGTGTGCTGGCCGTACTGGAACGATTTTGTCACTTTGTTGAACATGACGATTATTCCTTACAAATGAAAAACCGTGGCCGCTGCGACAATACGTCGCACCGACCACGGTTATTGCGTCATGGGGAGCCAGCCCCGTCGATCACTTGCGCAGACCGAGTTTTTCGATCAGAGCGCGGTACGAATCGGGATTGCGGCCCTTGAGATAGTCGAGCAGCTTGCGGCGACGGCTGACCATACGCAGCAGACCGCGGCGCGAGTGATGGTCCTTCATGTGTTCTTTGAAGTGACCGGTCAGTTCGTTGATACGGGCGGTGAGCAGAGCCACCTGAACTTCGGGGGAGCCGGTATCGCCTTGAGCGCGTTGGAATTGCGCAACGATATCGGATTTCTTGATGTCAGCTACAGACATTGATGACCTCTTCGGACATGCGACAGGGCCGAGGTGCCCTGACGTGGTTTGGAAAAAATTTGCGTGAATTCCGGCGATAAGCGTTTTTGCTTTCTCACTGCTGCTTCAATAGCTGCCAGAATGGCCCACCACACACGGATTGCTCTGGGTTGGGGGTCACTCTGCAGCCGGACTGCCGGCGCAAAGCATCTTGCAAAATCAATACACTTGATAAAGCTCGGCGATTATAGCTGATTCGCTAGAATTACCCCACAGGTGGTTTTGGGGGGCCGGTACCGGCCTGCAGCGCCCGAGCGGCGCCCTTGAGGAGCAAACACATGTCTAAATATTTCAGACCCGCGCGTACGGTCCTGGCTTCCCTGGCGATCGCCAGCCTGGCGGCTTGCGCCAACATGACTCAGATCCCGCCCGGCACTTCCTACGGCGACGTGCTTACCCAATTCGGCCAGCCCAACTTCGAATGCCCCCAAGCCGGCGGGGGGCGCCGCGTCATCTGGACGCAACAGCCCATGGGCCAATACGCCTGGGGCACCAACGTCGGCACCGACGGCCGCGTGGGCCAGGTGCTGCCCCTGCTGACGGACGCGCACTTCAAAGTGCTGGAAACCGGCGACTGGGGACCGGACCGCGTGCGCTGCGAATTCGGGCCGCCCGCCCAAATCGATGTCACGGGCCTGGGCGAAAAGCGCGAAGTCGTGTGGTCGTACCGGTACAAGGAAAATGGCGTGTGGAATTCACTAATGTACGTCTACATGAGCCGCGACGGCAGCAAGGTGACGCACTTCCACCCTGGCCCCGACCCCATGTACGACGACGACAGATTCATGTGGCGCTGAACCCGCCATCAACAAAAAACCCGCCAATAATCGCTTGGCGGGTTTTTTTATGGGCTGCGCTTTGAAAAAAAGCAGCGATCAGCGGATCAGGACGAGTGGCCGCGGCGCTCTTGCGTCAGGCGGCGCGCCTTGTTCCAGCGCCAGCCCCACATGACCCAACCCGACAAGCCATACAGCACGAACAGCCCGAACAGCACGACCGGGGGGTCGCTGGACACGAACACGAATACGGCCACCACCAGCAAGATGCCCCAGAACGGCACGCTACGGCCCAGCGCAAAGCTCTTGCCGCTGAAGAACGGGGCGTTGGACACCATGGTGATGCCCGCGTACATGGTCAGCGTGAACGCCACCCAAGCCATCAAGCTGTCATGGATGGGAAGCTTATTGTCCACCGCCAGCCAGACAAAACCCGCCACCAGCGCGGCGGCGGCCGGGCTGGGCAGGCCTTGGAAATAACGTTTGTCGACGACGGCGATATTGGTATTGAACCGCGCCAGCCGCAACGCGGCACCTGCCACATAGACGAAGGCGGCCAGCCAACCCCAGCGGCCCAAATCGTTCAAGATCCATTCGTACATGACCAGCGCGGGCGCCACGCCGAACGACGTCATGTCGGACAAAGAGTCATATTGCTCGCCGAATGCCGACTGCGTGTTGGTCAGGCGAGCCACCCGGCCATCCATGCCATCCAGCACCATGGCCACGAAAATGGCGATGGCGGCAACTTCGAAGCGATCATTCATTGCCTGCACCACGGCATAGAACCCCGCGAACAGCGCAGCGGTGGTGAATGCGTTGGGCAGCAAGTAAATGCTTCGGTGGCGGTTCTCGGAATCGCGCATGGAAAAATTGGGCATAGTCTCAATAACTTACAACGGACTGTGAAAGGTTAACTCATATGGCCCCGCTTGCGGGACAGAGCAAGTGCCATGCCTGAGGAAAAGGCAATAAAAAACGGCATGCCCTTTGGAGGCATGCCGTCTTGTCGGACGGGGCGCGGGGCCAGCCCGCGCCGGGCGTCGATCAGTTCTTGGACTTGTCCACCAGCTTGTTGGCGGCGATCCAGGGCATCATGGCGCGCAGCTTGCCACCCACCTGCTCGATCTGCGATTCCGCATTGATGCGGCGGCGCGAAGTCAGCGTCGGGGCGCCAGCGGTGTTTTCCAGGATGAACTTCTTGGCGTATTCGCCAGTCTGGATGTCCGTCAGGCACTGGCGCATGGCCTTGCGGGTTTCGTCGGTGACGATCTTCGGGCCCGTTTCGTACTCGCCGAATTCGGCGTTGTTCGAAATCGAGTAGTTCATGTTGGCGATGCCGCCTTCATAGATCAGGTCAACGATCAGCTTCAGTTCGTGCAGGCATTCGAAGTACGCCATTTCGGGCGCGTAGCCGGCTTCCACCAGCGTGTCGAAACCAGCCTTGATCAGTTCGACGGTACCGCCGCACAGCACGGCTTGTTCGCCAAACAGGTCGGTTTCGGTTTCTTCGCGGAAGTTGGTTTCGATGATGCCGGCACGGCCGCCGCCGTTGGCGCTGGCGTACGACAGGGCCACGTCACGCGCGGCGCCCGACTTGTCCTGGTACACGGCCACCAGGTGGGGCACGCCGCCACCTTGCTTGTACGTGTTGCGCACCGTGTGGCCGGGGGCCTTCGGGGCGATCATGATGACGTCGATGTCTTCACGCGGCACGACCTGGCCGTAGTGAACGTTGAAGCCGTGAGCGAAAGCCAGGGCGGCGCCGGCCTTGATGTTGCCGTGCACTTCCTTGTTGTAGACCGAGGCGATGTTCTCGTCGGGCAGCAACATCATGACGATGTCGGCGGACTTGACGGCATCAGCCACTTCCTTGACTTCCAGGCCGGCGTTGGCGGCCTTGTTCCACGAAGCGCCGTCCTTGCGCAGGCCGACGATGACCTTCACGCCCGATTCATGCAGGTTCTGCGCGTGCGCGTGGCCTTGCGAGCCGTAGCCGATGATGGCAACCGTCTTGCCTTTGATGAGGGACAGATCGCAGTCTTTGTCGTAGAAAACTTTCATGGTTGTGCTCCAGATTCCAGTATTTGGATATTCGATTAATTCAGATGTAGGGTGTGGCTTGGCCTGGAAGGCCGGTCAAATCTTCAAAATCCGTTCACCGCGTCCGATGCCGGACACGCCGGTGCGTACGGTTTCAAGGATGGCACTGCGGTCCAGGGCCTCCAGGAAGGCCTGTACTTTTTCCTGCACCCCGGTCAATTCGATGGTGTAGGACTTGTCGGTCACGTCGATGATGCGGCCACGGAAAATATCCGCCATGCGCTTCATCTCTTCGCGTTCCTTGCCCACGGCGCGCACCTTCACGAGCATCAGCTCGCGCTCGATGTGGGCGCCTTCGGTCAGGTCGACCACTTTAACGACATCCACCAGGCGGTTCAGGTGCTTGGTGATCTGTTCGATGACTTCATCGGAACCCGTCGTCACGATGGTCATGCGCGACAGCGTGGAATCCTCGGTGGGCGCCACGGTCAGGGTTTCAATGTTGTAGCCCCGCGCGGAAAACAGACCCACCACGCGCGACAGCGCGCCGGGTTCGTTTTCGAGGAGGACGGAAATCACGTGCTTCATGGTGGCCTCCTTACAGGTCTTCAGAGCCAAGCAGCATTTCGGTCAGCCCACGGCCAGCCTTGACCATCGGCCACACGTTTTCGGTGCGGTCGGTGATGAAGTCCAGAAAGACCAGGCGTTCCTTGTGCTTGCCGAAGGCTTCGCGCAGCGCGGGTTCGACATCCGCCGGACGCTCGATACGCAGGCCCACGTGGCCATAGGCCTCGGCCACCTTGACGAAGTCGGGCAGCGAATCCATGTAGGACTCGGAATAGCGCGAGCCGTAATCGATCTGCTGCCATTGCCGGACCATGCCCAGGAAACGGTTGTTCAGGCAGACGATCTTGGGCGTCAGGCGGTATTGATGGCAGGTCGACAGTTCCTGGATGTTCATCTGGATCGACGCTTCGCCGGTGATAACGGCGACGTCGTGCCCAGGGTTGGCCATCTGCACGCCCATCGCGTACGGCAGCCCAACACCCATGGTGCCCAGGCCGCCGGAATTGATCCAGCGGCGCGGCTTGTCGAACTTGTAGTACTGGGCCGCCCACATCTGGTGCTGGCCCACGTCGGACGTCACGAAGGCGTCGCCGCCCGTCACTTCCCAGAGCTTTTCCACCACATACTGCGGCTTGATGACTTCGTCCGAGTTGGCGAACTTCAGGCATTCCTTGCCGCGCCAGGTCTCGACCTGCTCCCACCACTTGGTGATGGACGCGGGCTTGTGCTCGGCGGCCGCCACTTCGTACTGGGCGGACAGGTCGGCCAGCACATCCTTGACGTTGCCGACGATCGGGACGTCAACGCGCACGCGCTTGGAGATCGACGACGGATCGATATCAATATGGATGATCTTGCGGGCGTTCTGCGCGAAGTGCTTGGGGTTGCCGATCACGCGGTCATCGAAACGAGCGCCGATGGCCAGCAGCACGTCACAGTGCTGCATCGCCATATTGGCTTCGTAGGTGCCGTGCATGCCGGGCATGCCCACGAACTGGCCGCTGCTGGCCGGGTAGCCGCCCAGACCCATCAGGGTGCTGGTGCACGGCGCGCCCAGTTGCGACACCAGCTTGTTGAGCTCGGGCGCGGCGTTCGACAGGATGACCCCGCCGCCGGTGTAGATCATTGGTCGCTCGGCGGCCAGCAGCATCTGCACGGCTTTCTTGATTTGCCCCTGGTGGCCCTTGTTGACGGGCGCGTAGGAACGCATCGAGATCTCGCCCTTGGGCGGCGTGTACTTGCACTGCGCGACGGTGATGTCCTTGGGGATATCGACCAGCACCGGGCCGGGGCGGCCCGTGCGCGCGATGTAGAACGCGCGGCGCATGGTTTCAGCCAGGTCCTTGACGTCACGCACCAGGAAGTTGTGCTTGACGCAGGGGCGCGTGATGCCGACGGTGTCGCATTCCTGGAACGCATCTTCGCCGATGGCCGCAGTGGGCACTTGCCCGCTGATGATGACCATGGGATGGAATCCATATAGGCGGTGGCGATGCCGGTGACGGCATTGGTCACGCCCGGGCCACTGGTCACGAGGCAGACGCCAACCTTTTGCGACGAGCGCGAATAGGCATCGGCGGCGTGCACGGCGGCTTGCTCGTGACGAACCAGGATATGCTGAAATTTGTCTTGCTTGAAGATCGCGTCGTAGATGTAAAGCACTGCGCCGCCGGGGTAGCCGAAAACGTGTTCCACGCCCTCATCGGCCAGGCAGCGCACGACGATATCGGCGCCATTCATTTCCATGTTTATTTCCTTTCAGTACCGGCCCTGCAACCCTGACTGCTGCTCGCCCGGATACGGCGGCAACGGAACCCATACCGGCTACGACACATGATCCGGCGCTTAGCGGCTCACGGAGCCACGCCACCCGGACACCCTGCCGACCCGGCACACGCTCGACAGAACGCAGTGCAAACGCCCTTGGGGACGCTGGAGGTCGAAATGGAAGCTTTGGCAACACACGCTTGTGGCGCGGCCAACAGCAAGTATCACTGCGGCAGGATGGCTGGGGAGGTGACCCGTACCATCCGCCTCAACGCGCCGGTATCGGATAGGCAGACCGCGCAAGAGGTGGAATTTACCGCGTTGCGTCAAAGGTAGCAAATCGACGTGAAACGACCGTTGCGCGCGCGATGCAGCCGGTCTGACAGGGAAAGTCCTGTAACCATCTGACCCCAGAATGTAATGCCCCCACGCTTCGCGCCCTCCGGGCGCTCTCTGCCCCGAGGGGGCGCTTTCCCCTTGGGGCGGCCCGGCGGGGAAAGGGAGCCCCCACGCTTCGCACCCTCCGGGCGCTCACTGCCCCCCGAGGGGGCGCTTTCCCCTTGGGGCGGCCCGGCGGGGAAAGGAGCCCCCACGCTTCGCACCCTCCGGGCGCTCACTGCCCCCGAGGGGGCGCTTTCCCCTTGGGGCGGCCCGGCGGGGAAAGGGAGCCCCCACGCTTCGCGCCCTCCGGGCGCTCTCTGCCCCCCGAGGGGCGCTTTCCCCTTGGGGCGGCCCGGCGGGGAAAGGAGCCCCCACGCTTCGCGCCCTCCGGGCGCTCTCTGCCCCCCGAGGGGGCGCTTTCCCCTTGGGGCGGCCCGGCGGGGAAAGGGCCCTAAGCCTGGAGGGCATCTATATACTTGCCGCATCGCAAGATTAGGCCTCGTCCCATGGATTTGCGCATTGCCAGCATTCGCCGTTT